>JAEMQF010000341.1 GCA_022758925.1 Burkholderiales bacterium
GATGGCGCAAACCTCAGACGGCGCGCAGCGCTTCATGCGCTTGTTCATCGCGGCCGTGCCCCGTCCAGCGCTTGAACAGGTTGTGCTCGATGCCGACTTGGTCAAGTGCCTTTCCCAGGCTTTGGTGGATCAGGTCCATGATCGATTGCGGCCGGTGGTAGAAGGCCGGCATCGGCGGCAGGATCACCGCGCCGCAGTCGGCAGCGCGCGCCATCAGGTCGAGGTGGCCTTTGTGCAGCGGTGTCTCGCGCACCATCAGCACCAGCTTGCGCCCTTCCTTGAGCTGCACGTCGGCGGCACGCACGACCAGGTTGTAGGTGAACGAGTTCGCGATCGCCGACAGCGTCTTCACGGTACACGGCGCCACGATCATGCCGCAGGTTCGAAACGATCCGCTGGCAACCGCCGCGCCGACGTCCTTGTTGCTGTAGACCACGTCGGCGAGTGAGCGGACTTCGTCGAGCGAGACGTCGGTTTCGATGGCCAGGTTCATGCCGGCGGCCTCGCTCACAATCAGATGCGTGGGCTGGCCGAGCTGCTTCAGCACGCGCAGCAGCTCCACGCCATAGATGACACCGGTCGCGCCGGTGATTGCGACCACCAAGGGCAGGCTCATGATCTCGTCCTGTCGTTATTCACACGGCCAGGGCCGTGCTTGGCGTCTCGGTCGATTCGAGCACCGGGAACCCCGCGGCCTCGAGCGCCGATACCACGTCGTCCACCGCCCGAGCATGGAAGCGGATCACGACCTTCTTCTCTAACGGTCCGCAGCGCAGGTCTTCGTGCGCAGGGCCGATCGGGTACAGCCCGTGAAGCACCGCGCCCGCAGCCTCGGCCACGTCGGCGATGCGCCCCAGCACGCCGGGGCCGAGCAGGACAGGCGCCAGCGTCAGGCCGCTGCGTCGATCCCACGCACCCAGGCAGTGGGCCGCGAGCTGGAAGATCTCGTTCGCCGAAATGACACCCACCACGCGCTCGGCATCGAGCACCGGGAACTGCGCCACACCCAACGCCTGTCCCTTGAGCAGGCACTGCTGCATGGTGTCGTCTGCCTGCACGGTGGCAGGGTTGCGCACCATCACGTCGCGCACCTTGAGGCGTGTCACGAAGTAGTTGAACTCATCGCTGTTTTGCGTGCGCTGCACATAGTGCCCCATGCGCAGCAGATTGGCCCGCGTCACCAGACCGCGCAAGCGGCCGCCATCCACCACCGGCAATGCGTGCAGGCTGCCCTCGCTGAGGATGCGATTCGCCTCGGAGACGAGCATGTCGCTGCTGATGACCAGCGGGTCCGCCTGCATCCAGTGGCGCACGATCATGGCTGCATTTCCAGGATTGGCGCGCGCGCCCGCGCGGCCTCGAAGAGCCGCAGGAACTCATCGACCGCCACCCGCGCGAACTCGGGCGTGTACAGATGCAGGTCGACCTCCTTGACGCGTTGCGGATCGACGAGCTCTTGCTTCAACCTGGCAACGAAGGCCGCGTCGGCGATCGGGTCGTGCATGGGCCTGCCCTCCTTGTCGAGCGAGGACCAGCCCTTGCGCGGGATCACAAAGCTCCATTCGCCCTTGGCGCGGTTCAGGCGCGAGGCGATCACGTCGGCCGCCTGGCGCAGTTCGTCAGCGGTTGTGCGCACCTGGACGCGCAGCGCATCCTGCACGTACTGCACACGATCCTTGGTACGCTCCAGCATGTCGGCGCGGCCGCCGTAGGAGAGGATATCCAGGCCGCAGGGCGCGAGCACCATCGGGATCCCGGTCTCGACGGCGGCCATCAGCCGGTCCGGCCCCGGATCGCGATTGCCCTTGAACAGGTGCTCGATAACGCCGCCGATGCAGATGTCGAGCACGCCATGGAAGGCGCCGTCGCGGATCATCTCCTCCATCGCCTTGTCGCCCTTGCCCTGGGCGTGGCAGACGATGGGGGTGAAACCGGCCTGCTCGAGCATGCCAAGCGCCGTCTGCACCGCCATCTCGGCGAAGCCGAACGACGAGACGGCGACGCAGGGTTTGTCAAATCTGATGTTCGGCCCCTGGGTCATCTCCACCATGCCGCAGATGGCGCCGACCGCGTTGATGATCTGCGCCTTCAGCAGCGGGTTCATCTTCACGATGTCGAGCACCGTATGGTGCATCGTGATGTCGCGCGTGCCGACATAACTGTCGATGTAGGCGGGGTGCGCCGCCATCGGTGAGGCCATCAGCTTGGGCATGCCGAACGGCAGCCGCTTCATGATGGAGGTGGCCACCAGGGTGGCGGTGCCACCGCCGATGCCGATGATGCCGTGCACGCGGCCTTGTTTGACCAGATCGTCGACGATTTGAGCGGCGCCGGCGATCTGGTTGTTGGTGGCGGTGTCGCGATCGCTGCGGTATTTCTCGCGCACGACCTCGATCGGCAGCCCGCCGCGCAGCGCCACGTCTTCAGTGCGGATGTCGCCGGGAAACGGCGGCGCCTCCTCCATGCTGAAGTCGAGCAGGATGGGGTCATGCCCCCGGTCCGCGATCAGCCGCTTGACGAAGACGATGTCCTCGCCGCGCGTGTCGAGATTGCAGACGATGACGATGCCTTTCTTGGAGGCCATGGCGCGCTGTGCCTGACTGTTTGAAGTGCTTGAAGTGCTTGAAGTGCTCGGCCTCTCGGCCCTGCCTACTGGTTCGCCTTGGCCTTCTTCACCTCCGGGCGCGTCAGCCGGTTGATCATCCCGGCCACCGGGCTGGTGCCGACGAAGCCGTATTCGTTCCAGCGGTCGGAGACCTTCTGCAGCACGGCCCGGTCCATGAAGATCTCGTTCGGCTTGTTGGCCCACTCGAACGGCGTGCAAGCGTCCAGAATGATGCGGCTGGTGATGTCGCGCGCATCGATCGGCAGGCCGGGATCGAGCGGCGTCGAGCGGCCACGGTCGATGATCTGCGCTGAGCGCTTCGGATCGAAGCGCGTCGCCAGGGCCCACCAGACGCGGTCCCAGTCGTCGGCCTCGATGTCGTGGTCTACCGTGATCACGCCCTTGACGCCATAGTGCCCGGTGGTGCTCGCGATCACCGCGTTGCCGACGTGGTTCGAGTGGCCGGGGTACATCTGCTTGACCGACACCACGACCCAGAATCGGCCGCAGGCCTCGGGCGGGATGTACACGCTCTGGATACCCGGCACCTTCATCGTCTCCAGGTCATGCCAGAGCGTGGCGGTGCGGTTCAGCGACTGGATCATGTGGATGTCATTGATCGGCTTGCCCACCGTGGTGGCCCACATGATCGGCTTGTTGCGGTGCAGAATGCGCTTGATCCGCAGCACCGGCTTCGGATAGTCCTTGCCCTTGTTGCCCGAGTAGTAGCCCGTGTATTCGCCGAACGGGCCTTCGTCCATCAGCTCGTTCGGGTCGATGAAGCCCTCGGCGATGATCTCGGCGTTCGCCGGCAGCTTCAGGCCGGTGAGTTCAGACTCGAACACCGGCACCGGGCGCCCGCGCAGAGAGCCAGCGATGTCGTACTCGTCGACTTGCGCGCTGACCAGCGTCGACGCGGCAAGGAACAGCACCGGGTCGCAGCCGACGACGTAGGCCGCGGGCATCAATTCGCCGCGCTCCTGGTACTTCTTCATGTGCATGTCGCCATGCTTGCCCTTGATGATCTGCGAGCCGAGGATGTTCTTCCCCAGCACCTGGGCACGGTAGGTCCCCAGGTTGGTCCAGCCGGTGTCGGGATCGCGCGTGACGAGGAAACCCGAGGTGACGAAAAAGCGCCCGCCATCGTCCGGGTAGAACCAGGGTGATGGAAACATCTCGATGTCCACCGCGTCGCCCTGGATGATGTTTTCCTTCACCGATGGCCGGTCGGCGTAGATCGGCTTGATCATCTGCTTGGTGGTGAGCTGCATCCACGTCTTGGAGAGTTGGCTCATCGACAACGAGGGGTCCTGCTCCAACGCGATGGCCAGGCGCTGCGACGTCGTGAACGCGCTGGTGAACACCGGGATGTCGTAGCCCTTGACGTTTTCGTACAGCAGGGCCGGGCCCTTCTGCTCCTCGTTCACCTTCGAGACGTGGCACAGCTCGAACTTCCAGTCGACCTCGGTCCGGATACGGTGCAACTGACCGTTTGCCTCCAGCGCTGCAACGTAGCTGCGCAGATCGTCGATGGGTCTCACTTCCGTGCGTGCATTCATGTTGGCTCCGATTGATTGAGGGTCAAGGGGTTGAAATTGCTGCGGTCTAGCCGACCTTCTTGCCAGCGAGGAAACTGGACAGGATGTAGTCCATGGCCGACCCCCCGGAACTCGCCACGCAGGGCTTGCTGCGTTCGCTCCAAACGGTTTCGGGTCGTGCCTGCAGGATGAAGATGTTGCCGCCGGCGGGCAGGTCCTTGTCGACAGCCCATTCGATGTCCATCGGGCGGCCGTAGTGCTTTTCGATTCTCTTGCCCATCCAGGCCAGTTCGGTGACCTCGTCGTCGATCAACGACTGCACCGTCTGCCGCTCGAAAGGCACTTCCATGGCCAGCGAGCGCTGTGTCTTCGCATCGACCGTGTAGCAGATCTCCTTGCGCGAGATGACGCGTTCGATGATGTCCAGCGTGATCTTGTTGACCACGAAGTGGTCGGGCGTCACTTCACCCGAGACCACCGATTCACCGAAGCCGAAGTTGGAATCGATCACGATCACCGAACGGTCGCCGCTGGACGGATGGATGGTGAACATCACGCCCGCAGCGTAGGCATTCGCCATCTTCTGCACACCGACGCTGATCGCGAGCGTTTCATCGCCGAAGCCCTTGTTCGCCCGGTAGGCGATGGCGCGGCCGGTGTACAGGCTGGAGATGCAGCGGCGCATGTGATGCAGCACCTCGTCGACACCGCGGATCCACAGATACGTGTCCTGCTGGCCGGCGAAGCTCGCGCCGGCCAGGTCCTCCGCGGTGGCGCTCGATCGCACCGCCACCGGCACGGCGGGCATGCACGCGCGCAACGCCAGCCTGCGGTAGTACTCGGCAACCGCGTCCTCGATCTCTTCGGCGAACGGCTGGGCCTCGATCAGCGCCCGAATCTCGGCGCTGGCCGGCCCCAGTGCGTCAAGATCCTGGGTATCGAGGCGCGCCAGAACCGAGCCGATGTGCGGGCTCAATCCGGCCCCTGCCATGAAGTGCCGATAGCCTTCGGTGGTCAGGGCAAAACCGGGCGGCACGCGTACGCCGGCGTTGATCAGTTCGCCGAGCGACGCGCACTTGCCCCCCACCAGGGGCACCGACTCCTTGAGGCAGTCCTCGAACCAGCACACCAGCGGCAGGCCCGCGTCGCGGGGCTGCCCCGGCTGCAGTTGCATCGCCGATACAGCGCTGCCCATGGCCCGCCCTCAGCCGGCGCCGAGCCGCCTCAAAGCGGCTGAGCGCCCCGCGGGCCACAGCCGTGGGCCGCGTCGTGGGCCATGGACGCCGCACGGCGACGAAGCCGCAAGCTTGGGCGCGGTCATCTCAGCGCGCGATGGTGACCGCGCCGGTCGAACCGTCCACGCGCAGCATCATGCCGGTCTTGATGATCTTCGTCGCGTGCCCGGTGCCCACCACCGCGGGCATGCCGTACTCGCGGCAGACGATCGCGGCGTGGCTCATGACACCGCCGACATCGGTGACGCAGGCGCCGATCTTGGCGAACGCCGGTGCCCAAGACGGCGAGGTGGTGGGTGCGACCAGGATCTCGCCTTCCTGCAGTTGGCCGACCTCGCTCACCGTGCGGCAGACGCGGGCTTTGCCTTCGACGATGCCGGGGCTGCCGGCGAACCCCTTGAGTTCGTTGATGCGCGTCGGGTCCTTGACTTCCTGCACCGCGGCCCAATCCATCAGCGACTTGTTGGTCACACCCCAGAGCACGATGGTGAACGGCTCATTGATGACTTCCGGCGCAATGCCGATGGCCGGCGGCGCACTCCATTCCTTGAACTTGCTCATCACGCCCTTGCGCCAACTGATCTCCGCCGGCCAGGTCTTCGTGCCGCGCGGCGTGACGCCGGTGGCCCAGGCGGTGACGATGTCCCACAGCGCCGACTTGACCTCGTCGCGGCGCAGCAGCCAGACGTCCTCGACGTCTTCGATCACGCCGTGCTCCTTCATGATCGCGGCGACTTCGCGCATCTTGTTCCAGAACACCGAGTGGAACCAGTGCTCGACGTAGAACAGGTGGTTCTCGACGTACGGGAATACGGTCTTGGCACAACCGAGCAATTCGTCGAACTGCTTGCGGTCGGCGTCGTTGCTGATCAGACCCCGGTACTCGGCGGTGATGCGGTCGCGCTCGGCGCGCACCTTGGCGGTCGGCCGGTCGATCGACACGCCTTGCTTGATCTTGCCGATGTAGGTCGCGATGCCCGACAGCGGCACGTTCATCTGGTCGTTCCAGGACCGGTCGTGGTGGAACCAACCGGTGCCGGTGGAGATGTTGAACCAGGGCTCCTTCGCCAGGTCCAGCGAGGTCAGCCATTCCACGCCCTTCGGAAGCTTTTTCAGCGCGGCCTCCACCACCGTCCATTCCGGGCTGAACGTGATGACCGGGTCGACGCCGAGCTCGACCGCCTTGCGCGCGAGCTTCTTCAGCTGCTCGTCGGGCTCGTACATGATGACGTCGATGCCCGAGATCATCTGCGTCACGCGCTGCGGCGGAATGTTGGGGAAAAGCTTTTGCACGAAATCGAGGAAGAACACGTAGGCGGCATAGCCCAGGTTCAGGAACTCGAAGTGGTACTGCCAGCACTTGATGCCCAGATTGATCAGGTCGTCGTAGTTCTTCAGCAAGTGGTAGCCCTGCGACTCGCCGACCGCGTCGGTCACGACCGCCATGTCTTCCATCTCGGCCAGGCGCGGGATCTTCAGCGCCTCGAGTTCGCGGATCGTGGCCTCCATCTTGACTTTCCACTTCGCTTCGAGCGCGTCCCAGTTCTTGTAGTAGTAACCGGCACGCTCCATGAAGTTGGGCACACGCTTGCCGATTTCCGCGGGGTCCTTTACCGGCACCGGCGAGATGTAGACGTAGCCATTGATGATGCGGTGGTCCACGCCGCGCACCGGCGGCACCATGAAGATGCGGTTGTTGAACTGCGACAGCGCGAGGTACCAGGCCTCGTCCCAGATCGTGTCGAAGGGATAGAGCGGCTCGGGGTAGTGCAGCCCGTCGTAGAACCAGAACGTTTCCTTCTCGTAGGCGTTGCGCACCGGATCGTCGCTGACGAACTGGTACTGGTACGGATACATCCGCTCCCAGCCTTCGGTGCCGGGGATCGTCTTGGCTTTCACGTCGTGTGGAACGGGAAACTTCATGGGGTGTCTCCTTGGAGTGGTGGGTGGCTGCCACCATATGGCGAGGCAACGCTGGCGCCGGCAGTCGTCACCCTTCCAATGCATAGGCCGTGCCAGGCGGCCTTCGCGGGCTGCTCGCAACGATCGGCGCCGAGGCCTTCTTCCCTGCACCACACCTGCGGTCGCGGGCTGTGGCGC
>JAEMQF010000078.1 GCA_022758925.1 Burkholderiales bacterium
CAGGCAAGCTACGGGCCGGTGATCTTTCTGCTCGGCATCGCGGGCAGCTTTGCACTCGCCTACCTGCTGGTGCGATGGCTGTACCACGGCCGGCTGCGGCGCGCGATCGCCTGGGCCTGCGGCTTCCCTTGGGGCAGCGCGCGCATGCAAGACACCGCAGAGGGCTTTGGGCAACCGATCCGCCAGATCTTCGAGCCCTTCTTCCTGATCCGGCGCCAGCTGCCCACGCCGTTTGACGAACAGCCACGCTACCGCGTCACGGTCGAAGATCACTTCTGGCGTTGGCTGTACGTGCCGATCGTCGACCTCGCCAACCACCTGGCGCGCCTGTTCGGCCTGCTGCAACAGGGGCGAATCTCCGTCTACCTGCTCTACAGCTTCGTGACCCTGGCCGTCACGCTGCTGATGGTGATGAGATGAGCGCAGCGCCGGGCCGCCATCGGCCGCAGGCCGATGGCCTTCGGCAGGCGACAGACAGTCCGCAGGGACTGTCTGTGTCCGGCCTCAGCCCCAAGCGCGCGATCCCCCCGGGGGGGCTGAGCCCGCACCGAGTGAGCGCCTGCGCGCTCACGAGTGGCTGGCGAAGGCCATCGGGCTTGCAAGCCCGGTGGCGGGCCGCGCAGCGGACCTGGGGGTCCCAATGACCCTCTCGGGCTTCCTGTCCCAGCTGATGGAGGTCGTGATCGCGATCGCGCTCGCGCCGCTGCTGACCGGCTGGGTCAACCAGTGGCGCGCCTGGCTGCAGAACAGGTCCGCACCCAGGCTCTGGCAACCGTACTGGATGCTGCACAAGCTGTTCAACAAGGAGTCGGTGGTGGCCGAGCATGCGTCGCCGCTGTTCCGCAGCGCGCCGTACGTGATGTTCGGTTGCATGGTGCTGGCGTGCGCGATCGTGCCCACGCTGTCGACCGACCTGCCGCTGGCACCGGCGGCCGATGCGATCGCACTCGTGGGTCTGTTCGCCCTTGCCCGCGTCTTCATTTCGCTGGCGGCGATGGACATCGGTACGGCCTTCGGCACGATGGGCGCGCGGCGCGAGATGCTGATCGGTTTTCTGGCCGAACCCGCGTTGTTGATGGTGCTGTTCTCGGCGTCGCTGATCTCCAAGTCGACATCGCTCACGACCATCGTCGAGACCCTGGCGCACCGCGAGCTGGCGATCTACCCGGAGCTGGCCTTCGCCGGAGTCGCGTTCACGATGGTGTCGCTGGCCGAGAACGCGCGCGTGCCGGTGGACAACCCGGCCACGCACCTGGAACTGACGATGATCCACGAGGCGCTGATCCTCGAGTATTCGGGTCGCCACCTGGCCCTGATCGAGTGGGCCGCGAGCCTGAAGTTGTTTGCTTACTCGTGCATCGGACTGGCGCTGTTCTTCCCCTGGGGGGTGGCCGAGACCGAAGCGCCGCTGGCCATGTTGCTGGCATTGCCGCTGTTGGTGTTGAAGCTGGCGATCGGCGGATTCCTGCTCGCCGCACTCGAAACGCTGAGCGCCAAGATGCGCATCTTCCGCGTCCCGGAGTTCCTGGCCACGGCCTTCCTGCTCGCCGTGATCGGGCTGCTGGTGCACCTGCTTCTGCGTCGCTGACATGAGCGTCTTGTTGACTCAATTCGTGAACCTGCTCGGCGCGCTGCTGCTGATGCTGGCGTTTGCGATGATCTCGCAGCGCCGCATCCTGTCGCTGATCTACCTGTTCACGATCCAGGGCGCGACGCTGGCGTTGGCGACTGCGGTCGTCGGCTACGTCACGCACCAGCCGCATCTGTACCTGTCGGCGGGCCTGACCTTCGTCCTCAAGGTGTTGCTCATCCCCTACCTGCTGCACCGCGTCATCGACCGGCTCGAGATCCGCTGGGACGTCGAGACCTTGATCAACACCCCAACCACGATGCTGATCGGCATCGGCATCGTGATCTTCGCCTTCAACCTGGCGCTGCCGATCTCGCAGCTCTCGTCCGCGTTGGCGAGCGGCACGCTGGGAATCGCCCTGGCTTGCGTGCTGCTGTCGTTCTTGATGATGATCACGCGTGCCAAGGCGGTGCCTCAGGTGATCGGTTTCCTGTCGATGGAAAACGGCCTGTTCTTCGCCGCCACTTCCGCCACCTACGGCATGCCGATGGTGGTGGAGCTGGGCATCGCGCTGGACGTGCTGATCGGCGTGCTGATCCTGGGCGTGTTCATGTTCCAGATCCGCGAACAGTTCGACAGCCTGGACATCAGCCACCTCGAGAAGTTGAAGGAAGAGTGACTTGAACCTGGAGTTGAATGCGCTCGCCTTCCTGCTCGCCTGCCCCCTCGCCGGCGGCGTGGTGCTGGCACTCGTCGGCCACCGCGACGGCGCGCGCGACGTCAACGTCGCCTTCAGCCTGGGCACGTTCATCGCGGCCTGCGTCTTGACCGCGCAGATCATCGACGGCGGCCCGATGCTGGTGTGGGAGCGCGAGTTCTACATCGACGCGTTGAACGTCTTTCTCGTCACGCTGACCGCGTTCGTCGGCCTCACGACCTCGATTTTTTCGCGGCCGTACATGCGCGTCGAGCGCGACAACGGCAAGATGACGCCGCCGCGCATGCGCCTGTACCACAGCATGTACCAGCTGTTCAACTTCACGATGCTGCTGGCGCTGACGACGAACAACCTGGGCATCATCTGGGTCGCGATGGAGGCCGCGACGCTGACCACGGTGCTGCTGGTCAGCGTCTACCGCACCGCGGCCAGCCTCGAGGCCGCCTGGAAATACTTCATCCTGTGCGGCGTGGGCATTGCGCAGGCGCTGTTCGGGACGGTGCTGCTGTACATGGCGGCGGAAAAAGTGCTCGGCGCGCAAGGCGGTGCATTGCTCTGGACAAACCTCGACGCGGTGAAGGGCCAGCTTGATCCGAACATCATCACGCTCGCGTTCGCGTTCCTGTTCATCGGCTATGGCACCAAGGTCGGCCTGGTGCCGGTGCACAACTGGCTGCCCGACGCCCACGCCGAAGGTCCGACGCCGGTCTCGGCCGTGCTCTCGGGCCTGCTGCTGAATGTGGCGTTGTATGCCGTGCTGCGCTGCAAGGTGCTGACCGACGGCGCGTTGCGAACCCATCTGGCGGGCCAGCTGATGATGGGCTTCGGCCTGCTGTCGGTGGTGGCGGCGGTGTTCTTCCTGATCCGGCAAAAGGACGCGAAGCGCATGTTCGCGTATTCGTCCATCGAGCACATGGGCATGATCACCTTCGCCTTCGGCATGGGCGGGCCGATCGCGAATTTCGCCGCCCTGCTGCACATGACGGTTCATTCGCTGATCAAGTCCGCGATCTTCTTTGCCGTCGGCCACGCGACGCAGAAGGCGGGGACGCAGATCATGGAACACATTCGCGGCCTGGTCCGCGTCAACCCCACCGTCGGCTGGGGCTTGCTGCTCGGCACTCTGGCGATCCTGGGCATGCCGCCGTTCGGAGTCTTCGCCAGCGAGTTCCTGATCGTCACCACCGCGATGCGCGAACAGCCCTGGGCCACGCCGTTTCTGCTGATCGCGCTCGGCGTCGCGTTCGCCGCGGTGTTCAGCCGCGTGCAGCCGATGGTGTTCGGCGACTCGACGCTGAAGCCGCTGCCGCACCCGCCGGCGCTGATTCCGGTGTTCGTGCATCTCGGGCTCGGTTTGATGCTGGGCCTGTATATCCCGCCGTACCTGACCACCTGGTACCGCGAGGCGGCGAGGATGATCGGTGGCTGAGAGTATGAGAACTCTGCTGCCGCGCCTGCCGCACCTGCCGCGCCTGCTGCGCCTGCCGGGCCTGCCGCTCCAGCGCTCGTGGTGCTCGGCTTGCGCCGATGCCGCTGCGCTGCTCGCCCCGGCCTCGCGTCGAAGCTTGTCCACGCTCTGATCCGATGCAAGTCATTCCAGGCGTCGACCTTGAGCTGCAGCAACTGCCCGCGCCGCTGCCGATCTGGCACGCCCGCGTGAGCACCGAGCAGTGGCGCGCGGCGGCGCAACGCGTCGCGGCCGCAAAGGGGCGCCTGGTGGCGCTGTGGGGCGCGCCGCAGCCCGACGCTGGGGCAAACGGTGCCAGCGTCTGCGCCGCCTACGCTGTGCCGCCGGGGCTGGCCTGGCTCGAACTGGCGCTCGACGCGCAAGCGCTTTCGTATCCGGACGTGGCGGCCCATTTTCCCGCCGCCGCGCGCATGCAGCGCGCCACCAACGATCTGCTCGGCCTGGTGGCCGAAGGTGCTGCTGATCAGCGCCCGTGGCTCGACCATGGCGTCTGGCCACCCGGCTATCGCCCGCTGCGCAGCGAATCGATCGGCGCGCTCGGCTTGCCCGGCGCGGGCGGCGCGGCCGGCGCGGCCCGCGCGGCCGGTGCGGGCGGCACGGGCGGCAC
>JAEMQF010000019.1 GCA_022758925.1 Burkholderiales bacterium
CGTGCTGCGCACTGCGGTGAGAGCCCCCTTCGGCACTGCCGGGGGGGGATGATGGGTAACCTTCGTGCTTCGCACTGCGGTGCGAGCCCCCTTCGGAACGGCCGGGCGGGGATCATGGGTAACCTTCGTGCTTCGCACTGCGGTGCGAGCCCCCTTCGGAACGGCCGGGCGGGGGCTCATGCGACGAGCGCACGCCTGAGTAGCGCCGCGCAGATCGCCACCGCGTCATTCGCCTCGTCGATCACGCGCCCCATCAGGATGAAGCCGTGGATCTGGCGCTCGAACCCGATGTGCGTCGCTCGATTGCCCGCCAGACTGAGGCGCTGCGCGTAGTCGATGCCTTCGTCGCGCAGTGGGTCGTAGCCGGCGGTGAGCACCAGAGCCGGCGGCAGGTTGCGCAGGTCCGGGTGCAGCAGCGGCGAGGCGCGCGTGTCGAGTTCCAGCGCCGGGTCGGCGAGGTAGTGGCCCTGGAAGTAGGCGATCGTGTCGGAGGTGAGCAGGTAACCCTGGCCGTTGCGCGTGTGCGAAGGCGCGACGCGCCGCATGTCGGTGGATGGGTAGATGAGCAATTGGTAGGCCAGGGGCACGCCGCCGCCGTCGCGAAACGCGATGCTCACCACCGCGGCCAGGTTGCCGCCGGCGCTGTCGCCGCCAACCGCGATGCGCTGCGCGTCCAGACCCAGTTCGCCGGCGTGCGCGTGGACCCAGCGGGTTGCGGCGATGCTGTCGTCGACGGCTGCCGGAAAGCGATGCTCCGGGCCCATGCGGTAGTCGACCGAGACCACGGCGATGCCGGCGCCGTTGGCCAGTTCCCGGCACAAGGTGTCGTGCGTGTCGAGGTCGCCGATGACCCAGCCGCCGCCGTGGAAGTAGATCAAGACCGGCAGCTTCGACGCCGCGGCGCGGCCGCCGGGCAGCGGGCGATACAGGCGCAGCGGTATCGCGCCGTGCGGGCCCGTTGCCTGCAGCGACTGCACTTGCGCGACTTCGGGCGGGTCCGGTTGCACGACGTGGCGCCGGTCCCGGTACAGACGCCTTGACCCGTCTGGTGTCAGCGTGTGCATCGCGGGCACGCCGCGTTCTTGCAGCAGATCGATCAAGGCGCGAGCCTGCGGATGCAACATGGCGGATCCTTGGTGTGGGCTGGGGCTGGGGCTGGGGCTGGGGCCGGGGTCGGTTCCGGGGCGCGAGCTACAGCGTACGCTGCCGCGCCAGTGGCGGGTGTTTCGCAAAGTAGCGCTGGATGCCCGTCGCCAGTGCCGCCGCGAGCTGGCGCTGGTACTTCGGGTCACGCAGTTTGGCCTCTTCGCCGGGGTTGGAGATGAACGCGGTCTCGACCAGGATCGAAGGGATGTCGGGTGCCCGCAGCACCGCGAATCCGGCCTGTTCGACATGGTCTTTGTGCAGATGACCCACCTTGCGGATATGGCCCAGCACCTCGTGGCCGATCTTCAGGCTGTCCTTGATCTGCGCGTCCGTGCTCATCTCCACCATGACGCGCGCTACACCCGGGTCCTTGTTCTGCGTGTTCACGCCACCCACCAGATCAGCGCCGTTCTCGCGTTCCGCCATCCAGCGCGCCGCCGAGCTGCTGGCGCCGCGAGCGCTGAGCGCAAACACTGTCGCACCGCGCGCCCTGGGCGTGGTCACGGCGTCGGCGTGCAACGAGACGAACAGGTCGGCCTGGACCCGACGCGCCTTGTGCACCCGGTCATGCAGCGGCACGTAGTAGTCGCCGTCGCGCGTCAGCATCGCACGCATGCCGTCGATCGCATCGATGCGTTCGCGTAAGCGCAGGGCGACGGCGAGCATCACGTCTTTCTCGCGCAGGCCGCGCCGGCCGATCGCACCCGGGTCTTCGCCGCCATGGCCGGGGTCGATGGCGACGACGACGAGCCGGTCGATCCGGTCTTTTGCGAGCGCGCGTGGCCCGACCACGGCCGGCGCGGTGCGGGTGGGCGCCGAAGTTGCCGGCGCCGAGGCGCCTGGCGCCGCTTGCGCGGCTGCGTTCATCTCGCCCACCGCTTCCGCGATGGCTCGGGCGGCCCGCAGCTCGACCAGCTCTTTGTCGCGAAGCAAGGCGAGCAAGGGGTCGCGCTCCTGCGCCGGGTAGAGGTCGAAAACCAGCCGGTGCTGGTAGGCGGCAATCGGCGCCAACGTGAAGAGCTGCGGCGAAATCGCCTGCTTCAAGTCGATCACCAGGCGCACGACCCTGGGCTGAAACTGGCCGACGCGCAGGCCGGCGATGTAGGGATCGTCGGGCGCGATCTTGCCCACCAGTTCGCGCAGCCCGGCGCTGAGTTCAAGACCGTCGACGTCGATCACCAGGCGCGGCGGCTGCTCGAGCAGGAAGTGTTTCTCCGTCAGCGGTGCATCAGACTCGATCGTGATGCGCGAGTAGTCCTGGGCCGGCCAGACGCGCACCGCGACGATGCTCGCGCCCCAGGCGATGTCGCGTGCACCAAGACCCAGCGCCAGGCTGCCCATCGCCTGCAGCGCCACGCGCCGGGTGACCGGGTTCACTGGGTAACCTCCGTGCTTCGCACTGCGGTGCGAGCCCCCTTCGGAACGGCCGGGCGGGAATCATGGGTAACCTCCGTGCTTCGCACTGCGGTGCGAGCCCCCTTCGGAACGGCCGGGCGGGGGCTCATTCGCTTGCGGGGAAAGGCTTGTGCAGGCGTTCGGCCAGCGCCTGCACGCGCTGCAAGGCGTGCCGCACCGTCTGTTTGCGCACGTCGCTGCGATCGCCGCTGAGATCGAGCCGCTCGACCTGGGGCGGCGTTCCGCGCTGTGCCCAGGCCAGCCAGACCGTGCCGACCGGCTTGCCTGGTGTCGCGCCACCCGGTCCGGCGACACCGGTGACGGCCACGGCGATATGTGCCGACGAATGTTGCAACGCGCCAGTGGCCATGGCCCGGGCGACTTCAGCGCTGACCGCGCCGTGCGCCGCGATCAGCGCCGGATCGACGTCGAGGCATTCGATCTTCGCCGCGTTCGAATAGGTCACGAAGCCACGTTCGAACCAGTCGCTGGAGCCGGCCAGCTCGGTGCACGTCGCGGCAATCAACCCACCGGTGCACGACTCCGCCGTCACCAGCATCGCACCGCTCTCGCGCAACGCCTGCGCCAGCGACTGCACGAGCGGTTCCAGGGGTGTCATATGAAGCGCCAGAGCGCGATCACGAGCAGCGCGCAGAGTGCGGCGACCAGGTCGTCGAACAGAATGCCAAATCCCTGGCGCCAGCCGATCGGCTCGCCGCGCTGCACCTTGAACAGCGCATCGGCCCAGGCCACAGGGCCGGGTTTGGCGATGTCGAAGATCCGAAAGAGCGCGAAGGCCCAGAGCTGGGCCCAGAAGCCCGAGGGTGTGACGAGCCACAGCACACACCAGAACCCAAGCACTTCGTCCCAGACAATCGCGCCGGGGTCGGCTGCGCCGAGTTCGCGCGCACTGTGGGTGCAGGCCCACCAGCCGATCACGGCCGAGGCCAGCAGCAACGCTGCCCATTGCGCGTCGGTCATGTGGGGCTGGAGCACGATGAAGACGAGCCAGGCCCACAGGGTTGCGACCGTGCCTGGCGCCCGCGGCGACAGCCCGCAGCCGAAGCCCAGCGCGATCGCGTGTGCAGGATGGCTGAAGACAAAACCCAGCGTCGGCTTGCGCGGCGCAATCCCGACGGCGGGAATGAGGCTGGATTCGCGCTCGATCATCCTAGAAACCGCAGTTGGACGCGCCCGAGTGGGCCGTGATGCGGTGCGCTGGCAAGGCGCGACGACGCGGCGGGCTCGTGCCCGCGAGGAGGAGCAACGCGGCCAGCGTGCCGCAGCGCGGCTCAATCGGGCGCGTAGCGTTCTCGCCCGAATGGTGAGGGTGGTCCTGGGTGGAGACCTCAGTGTTCATGCGGTATGGCCAGCGCAGGGAAGCGGTCAACTGCGGTTTCTAGGATCATGGTGGCTTTGCGTGACCGGGCGCCGCTCAGAGGAAATGGTCGAAGCCGGCGAACTGCTGCGCGATCGGCTGGCCGTGCGCGTCGAGCAGGCGCAGGCCCGGCGCCGCGTCGATCTGCCCGATGCAGGTGACGGCCAGGCCCGCTTGCCTGGCGGCGGCCTGGACCTCGGCGTTGCGTTGCAGCGGCGCCGTGAACAGGAGTTCGTAGTCGTCGCCCCCGGCAAGCGTACATTCGCGCTGCACCTGAAGCGGCTGTGCAGCAAGCACGGTGCTGCGCGGCAGCGCATCGGCGTGCACGGTCGCACCAATGCTTGATGCGCGCAAGACGTGGCCCAGGTCGCCGAGCAAACCGTCGGAGACGTCGATCGCGCTCGTCGCCACGCCGCGCAGCGAGATGCCCAGTGCCACGCGGGGCTCGGGCCGCTCCATCGCGCGCCGCACCACGCTGAAGTCCTGACCCTCGAGCCCGACTTTGTCGCGAAAACATTCAAGCGCCAGGCGCGCATCGCCCACCGTGCCGCTGACGTACAGGCGATCGCCGGCGCGTGCGCCGCTGCGCAGCAACGCCTGGCCGATGGGCACTTCACCGAAGACGCAGATGCAAATGTTCAGCGGGCCCTGCGTCGTGTCGCCGCCCACGAGCTCGCAGTCGTGCGCCCGCGCCAGCTCGATCAGGCCACGCGCGAAGCCGCTCAAAAAATCCTCATCGGCGCGCGGCAAGGCCAGGGCCAATGTGAATGCGAGCGGTGTTGCACCGCATGCGGCAAGGTCGCTCAGATTCACCGCCAGCGCCTTGTGCCCGAGCGCGTCGGGCGCAACCGTTGACAGGAAATGGCGCCCCTCGACGAGCATGTCGCTCGACACCGCGAGTTGCATGCCGCTGCTCTGGCGCAGCAAGGCGCAATCGTCGCCCACCCCCAGCGCGGCGCGGCGCACCGGCAGAGTGAAGTACTTGGCTATCAGTTCAAATTCGCCGAGGGGCATGGAACGTGCACGCTGCGTCGCGCCGGAGCCGGCGTCGCGGAATTATGGGTGCCGCGATGGGTGAGCGGCAGACCCTGGCGCGCACGGTGACAATAGGCCGCGTCGCACCGGCCGCCAAGGCAGGCGCGCGGCCCCACCGCATACGGCGCCGCATCAAGACGCCGCAATATCAGCAAAGGCACAGCTCCATGTCCACCTACGAAGAAAAGCGTGTCGAGTTGCGGCGCGCCGCGCTGGAGTACCACGAGTTCCCGACGCCGGGCAAGATCGCGATCGCGCCGACCAAGCAGCTCGTCAACCAGCACGACCTGGCATTGGCCTACTCGCCGGGCGTCGCCGCGGCCTGCGAGGAGATCGCCGCCGATCCAACGAACGCGTATCGCTACACGGCGCGTGGCAACCTGGTGGCTGTCATCACCAACGGCACCGCGGTGCTGGGCCTGGGCGATATCGGCCCGCTGGCTGCGAAGCCGGTGATGGAAGGCAAGGCGGTGCTGTTCAAGAAGTTCGCCGGCATCGATGTCTTCGACCTCGAAGTCAACCAGAAGAATCTGGACAAGCTGATCGAGCTGATTGCCGCGCTCGAGCCGACGTTCGGCGGCATCAATCTCGAGGACATCAAGGCTCCGGATTGTTTTTACGTCGAACGTGCGCTGCGTTCGCGCATGAAGATTCCGGTGTTTCACGACGACCAGCATGGCACGGCGATCGTGGTCGCCGCGGGAATCCTGAACGCGCTCAAAGTGACGGGCAAGAGCATTGCGCAGGTCAAGCTCGTTGCCTCAGGCGCCGGCGCGGCGGCCCTGTCGTGTCTGGGCCTGCTCGTGAAACTCGGCATGCCGCGGCAAAACATCTGGGTCACCGACCTGGCCGGCCTGGTCTACAGCGGACGCCGGGAACTGATGGACGAAGACAAGGCGACGTTCGCCCAGCCGACCGAGCAGCGCAGTCTGGCCGAGGCGATCGCCGGTGCCGACATCTTTCTCGGGCTGTCGGCGGGCGGCGTTCTGAAGAAGGACATGGTGGCGCGCATGAACGCCAACCCGGTGATCTTCGCGCTCGCCAATCCGACACCGGAAATCATGCCCGAGGACGTCCGGCAAGTGCGCAGCGACGCCATCATCGCCACCGGCCGCACCGACTATCCGAACCAGATCAACAACGTCTTGTGCTTCCCCTATATCTTTCGCGGCGCACTGGACTCGGGCGCGACGACGATCACGGACGAGATGGAGATTGCCGCGGTGCATGCGATCGCCGAGCTGGCGCAGGCCGAGCAAAGCGAAGTCGTGGCCGCGGCCTACGCCGGGGTCACGTTGAGTTTCGGGCCCGAGTACCTGATCCCCAAGCCCTTCGACCCGCGCCTGATGATTCGCATCGCGCCGGCGGTGGCCGAGGCGGCGGCGGCATCGGGCGTTGCGCTGCGTCCGGTCAAGGACCTCGAAGCCTACCGCGAGAAACTGCAGAGCTTCGTCTACGCGTCGGGCACGACGATGCGGCCGATCTTCAATCTGGCCAAGCGCGCGATGCGCAAGCGCGTCGCGTTTGCCGAAGGTGAAGAAGAACGTGTGCTGCGCGCGGTGCAGATACTCGTCGACGAAGGTCTGGCGCGCCCGACCCTGATCGGCCGGCCCGACGTGCTGGAAAAGCGCATCGAGAAATTCGGCCTGCGCCTGGTGGTGAACCGCGACTACGACCTCGTCAACACCGAAAACGACCACCGTTTCCGCGACTACTGGCAGCGCTATCACGAGATGACGTCGCGCAAGGGTGTCACGGCGCAGTTGGCGAAGATCGAGATGCGGCGTCGCTTGACGCTGATTGGCGCGATGTTGCTCAAGTCCGACGAGGTCGATGGCATGTTGTGCGGCACCTGGGGCACGACCGGCCTGCACCTGCACTACATCGATCAGGTGATCGGCCAGCGCGAGGGCGTCAAGACCTACGGCTGCATGAACGGCCTGATGCTGCCGGGGCGGCTGGTGATGCTGGTGGACACGCATGTGAACTACGATCCGAGCGCCGAGCAACTCGCCGAAATCACGGTGATGGCTGCCGAAGAAATGTTGCGTTTCGGTCTGCGTCCTAAAGCCGCGCTGCTTTCGCACAGCAATTTTGGCTCGAGCAACCAGCCCTCGGCGGTGAAGATGCGCGACACCCTGGCCCTGGTGCGCCAGAAGGCTGCGTGGCTCGAAGTGGACGGAGAAATGCATGGCGACACCGCGCTCGACGCAGCCTACCGCACCGAACTCATGCCGTACAGCACCCTCAGCGGTGAGGCGAACCTGCTGGTGCTGCCCAACATCGACGCGGCGAACATCGCCTACAACCTGCTCAAGACTGCCGCTGGCGGGGGGATTGCGATCGGCCCGGTGCTGCTCGGCGCGGCCAAGCCGGTGCACATCCTGACGCCTTCGGCGACGGTGCGCCGCATCGTCAACATGGCGGCGGTGACGGTGGCAGACGCGAACGCTGCGCGGCGCTGACAAACCCGCTGGCCTCGTCGGCATACGCGTCGACCGGCACGGGATGGAGAAGCACAGTGTTCCTGGTGTGCGGCGAAGCCTTGATGGACGTGTTCACGCTCGCCGACACCCCTACCGGCACGCAACTCGACGCGCGCATCGGCGGCTCGCCGCTGAACGTTGCGATCGCGCTGGCGCGGCTGGCGCAGCCGGTCGGCTTTCTTGGCTCGGTGTCGAGCGGCTTTCTCGGGCAACGCCTGATGCGCGCGCTCGTCGACGAAGGCGTGGACACTCGCGCCACCGTGCGCACTGCCGCGCCGACGACACTGAGTCTGGTCGGGCTCGACGCGTCGGGCGCGCCGTCCTATTCCTTCTACGGCACCGGCGGCGCCGACCGCGAACTCGGCCTCGCGGCACTGCGGGCTGTCGACGCCGGGGTGCGGGCGGTCCACGTCGGTTCTTACGCGACCGTCGTCGAACCGATCGGATCGACGCTGCGCGCGCTGATCGAGCGCGAGAAAGGGCGCGCCCTGATCGCCTACGACCCGAACGTGCGCCTCAATGTCGAGCCCGATGTGGCACGCTGGAACGCGCAGCTCGAATGGATGTTGCCGCGCTGCGACCTGCTCAAGATCAGTGACGAAGACCTCGGCCTGCTGTTCCCCGGCTGCGCTGTCGCGGACTTCGCGGCGCATGCGCTGGCGCGCGGCACGAAGGCGCTTGTCGTGACCCGAGGCGCACAGGGCGCATCCGTCTGGACCGCCAACGCATCCAGCACGGTACCGGGCGTGAACGTCGACGTGGTCGACACTGTCGGCGCGGGCGATGCGTTTCAGGCAGCGCTGCTCGCGCGCCTGGCCGAAACCGATGCGTTGAGCGCCGCGGCGCTGGTCCACCTGAGCGAAGCGCAGTGGCGCGACCTGCTCGGCTTCGCCGCCCGCGCCGCGGCGATCACCTGTTCGCGGCGTGGCGCCGACATGCCGCGGCGCAGCGAGTTGAACTGAGAGGCTGAGCGACGTCTTGGCCGACGCACACCTCAGCGCGGCGCGCGCCGGCGCGGACGCAGCGCCAACGCGTACGGCGCCAACAGCAACACGAAGGCCAACCCAAACAGCAGGATTCGCGCGTCGCCGCGCACCGCCACTTGGCGCGCCAGCGCGTCGCCGCGCAGTGCGTCGGCGAAACCTTGCGCCGAGCGCAAGCGATGAAAGCCGAATCCGTTTTCGACCGCGAGCAAGCGCAAGTACGCCTCGCGCAGCCCCGAAAGATGTTCGCTTCCCGGTGTGCCACCCAGGCTCACCGCTGCGCCAGGGCTCAAAGTGTCGTCAGCGTCTTCCAGCATCGACTCGCCGCCCGCACTCGCGCCGCGCCCGATGCTGAAGGCGTCGACCTGCTGCACTTCGTCGGCACTCCAGTAGCCCAGTGATTGTCCGGCCGGACCGGTCTTGGGAATCGGCGACGCCTGCACCTGGCCGACGCCGACGACCAGGCCTGTCAGTCCCTTGTTCTGGTCCTCGTAACGCGGGCGGTGCCGCGCATTCAGCGGAGGCGCTTCGTGGCCGTCGGTGACGAACACGAGCGAGGGTGTCGCCGGCAGCGCCTGCACGATCGTGACGCCGCTGTGCAAGGCCTTCGCGATTTCGCTGTTGCCCGACCAGGCCATGCGGCCGTCGATGCCCATCAGCGATGCACGCAACTCGGCGCGGTTCGAGCACACCTCGATCGGCGTGAACAACAAGTAGCTGCGCGACTCGGTGAACACGGCCCAGGCGATCTTCGAGCCGCAAGGCAGCTCTTGCAGCGCGGCCTGAAGCGCGTGTTTGGCAAAGTTCAGGCGCGACGCCGGCCGGCCGTCGAGCCGCTCGTCTTGCACGTTCATGCTCTGCGTCACGTCCAGGACGATCACCTGTTCGAACAAGGTGCGCTGCCACGGCAAGGTGGGATGCAGGAACCCGGCCGCCAGCGCCAGCGCCGCGAGTGCGAGCGCGCCGCGCTCGCCGAACCCGGGGGCCCAGCGCCAGTGGCGACCCGGTTTCACGGCAGGCCAGGCGCATAACCGCGCATCGTCGTCGCGGCGCGTTCGGCGCTGCGGTTCACGTCGGGTGGCGCTTCGTCGGCCACGTCGTGATCGGCAACGAGACGCTGTGCGCGCTCCAGGTTGTAGCGTGCCGGCCAGTCACCGGGGTTCCCGCGCAACACTTCGCGGTAACCCTCTTTCGCGAGTTCGATCAGCGCCAGCGCCTGGCCGTCCTGGCCGGTGGCGCGATGGGCCATGCCCTGACGCAGCAGCAGGTTCGCGCTGTTGTAGCGAGCCGCCTGGCCGAGGGGCGAGTCGCCGTGCAAGGCGCCGTAGCGGTTCAGCGCCACGTCATGCGCACCGCTTGCGGCCAGCGCATGGGCGAGCGCAAAACGCAACTCGGCTGGAGCCGCGGCGTCATCAGGCGGCGGCGTGCCGGCGGCGATTTGCGCGTTGAGTTGCTCGGTGCGGATGAGCTTCACCGCATCGATGCCGGCCCACGCCGCGGTGAGTGCCAGCCCGAGACCCGCCCAGCGCAGTGCGCCGCGGCGGCTGGGCGACGGGTACGTCAACGCACGCAGGGTCGCCATCAGCTTGCCCAGCGCCGGATCTCGGTGAAACGCGCGCCCAGCAGCAACAGCACAGCCATCAGCGCCAGGCCCTGTGCATAGGGGACAAGTTCGCGCCGCGGCACCAGGTCGTGATACGTGATCGGCAATGTTTCGAGGCGGTTCACATCCGCGATGGCGCGTTGCAGCGCCTGCGAGTCGCTCGCTTCATAGGCGCGGTAGGGGGTGTCGAGCGACTCGAAGAAACGGTGCAACAGCAGTTCGGGCACGCTGTCGGCGGCGCCGCCCGGCGCATCACCGCTCAAGCTCAGCCCGGGGCTGTTTGGCGAGCGCAGGTAGAGCCAATAGATGGAGACGCGCTGGCGCCGCACCGCGTAAGCCAGGCGCTCCTGCACGTCGGCGTCCAGACGATCGCCGCCGTCGGAGACGAGCATGACGATGCGCGATCCCGTGTAGGGCCGGTCCTCGAACAGTTCGAGGCTCGCTTCGAGTGCAAGGCCGATGTTCGTCTCCGACAGGCCGCGCCCGACGTTGCCGGCGTCGATTGCGGCGCGAATGACTTCGCGCTTCTGCGTGAAGCCGAGCACCCGGATCGGCAAGGTGCTGAACACGATCAGCGCAAAGCGGTCGTCGGGGCGCTGCGCCGTGAACTCGCTCAACAACTGACGCGCGACTTTGCCCTTCGATTCGCGCAGCCGCGACCAGCCCTGGCTGAAGTAGTAGTCCAGGGCCTCGGGTCCCGTGCCGCGCGCCGCTGCGGGCGGCGCACCGCCGGGCGCAAACCCCAAGTCCATGCTGCGACTGCGGTCGAGCACGAGTACGATCTCGGCGCCGCGGCCGACGCGCTCGACGCTGTATTCCTGCGCATACGGTCCAGCCATCGCCATGACGAGAGCCGCAAGGGCCAGCGCGGCCGCGCCACGCAGCGCCCGGCCCGCCCATTCGGAAGCGCGGTCGCGCGGCGCGATCGCGAGCCAACC
>JAEMQF010000066.1 GCA_022758925.1 Burkholderiales bacterium
GCCGTGTTTCACATCGGCGCGGCGACGAACAACATCCGCATCGACAGCGTGCGCGCGATCGGCCAACATCGCGCCGTGCAATGGATCGTGCCGTTGTCGCTCGGCGACTCGCACCACGCCATGCCGGTGCTCGGAACGACGCCGGAATACTTCACGCGATTCCAGTACGGCGAGCGCACAGCGCTGCAACTGGCGCAAGGCCGCGCCTTCGCCGGCACTCTGGACGGTCTGTATGAAGCCGTGCTCGGCGCCGAAGTCGCGAGCGCCCTGGGCTACACCCTGGGCCAAAGCCTGACACTCAACCACGGCTCGGGCCCGGCGGGCACGAGCGCGGGCCTCGAGCCGGAACACGACGACAAGCCGTTCAGCGTGGTCGGCATCCTCGCGCGCACCGGAACCCCGGTCGACAGGACCGTGCATGTGAGCCTGGAGGCGATCGAAGCGCTGCACCTCGAATGGGCCGGCGGCGCGCCGATGCCGGGGCTGAAGATTGCCGCCGATCAGGCGCGCAAGTTCGATCTCGCGCCGAAGCGCGTGACCGCGGCGCTGATCGGGCTGAAGTCGCGCGCTGCGGTGTTTGCGGTGCAACGCCACATAGCCGAGTTCGCCGACGAACCGCTGCTTGCGGTCCTGCCCGGGGTCGCGCTCGACGAGCTGTGGGACGTGGTGGGCATCGGCGAGAAAGCCCTGCTCGGCATGTCGGCGATGGTGGCGCTTGTGAGCCTGGCCGGGCTCATCGCGGTCGTGCTCGCGGGCCTGAATGAGCGCCGGCGCGAGCTCGCCGTGCTGCGCGCGGTGGGCGCCGGGCCGCGCCACATTGCCGCGCTGCTCGCCGTCGAAGGCAGTCTGATCGTGCTCATCGGCGCCGGGCTCGGAGCCTTGCTGAGCGTGGCGTTCATCGCCGCAGCCGGACCTTGGGTACAGTCGCGCTTCGGCATCACCCTGCAACTTTCTGCGCCGACCCTGTCGCAATGGCTGCTGCTCGGGGCAATCGTCGCTTCGGGATTGCTCGCAAGCCTTGTTCCCGGGTGGCGCGCTTATCGTTTGTCGCTGGCCGACGGTCTGTCACCGAAGAGCTGAACATGTTTGCCCAATGTTTGATCGCCGTTTCACTGCTTGCTGCGCCTTGCGCGGCACTCGCCCAGGCGGCTTCGCCCGCGCCCGCCAAGGCCGGCGCAAACGCGGGCAAGGCCGCGGGCCCTGCTGCGAAGGCGGCCTACCGCGAGATCAATTGGGACGAACTCGTTCCCAAGGACTGGGACCCGTTCAAGGAAATGAAAGGAATGAACCTCGCCGGCCTGTCCGACAGCGACCCGCGCGCTGCCGATATGCTCCAGCGCATGCGCGAGTTCTGGGACAACGCGCCGGTGAACCCGCAGCTGAACGAGCAATCGATCCGCATTCCGGGTTTCGTGGTGCCGCTGGACGACAGCAAGGCCGGCATGAAGGAGTTTCTGCTCGTGCCCTACTTTGGCGCATGCATCCACACGCCGCCACCGCCGTCGAACCAGATCGTCCATGTGGTGCCCCGGGTCGCGGCGAAAGGGTTTCGATCGATGGACACGGTGTGGGTGAGCGGCACGCTCAAGGCAGCGAAGTCCGACACCGTGATGGGTAGCAGCGGCTACCGATTGGAAGCGGTGATCGTCGAACCCTATGTCAGCCCGCCGAAGTAGCTGCGCGGCCGCGCAGCGTCACTCGATCCTGCGCGCTTGCCCGCGTGCTTGGCGGCGTGCTTAACCGCGTGCTTGCCCGCGTGCTTGCCCGCGTGCTTGCCCGCGTGCTTGCCCGCGTGCTTGCCCGCGGGCTTGCCCGCGTGCTTGCCCGCATTGCAAGATCTGCCGCGGCGGGCTATCGTGATCGCAAAGGCCACGCTCCCCTTTGGAACCAGGCCTGCCACCGGAGACCAACCATGAGTGTTCAATCGATCGCGCGCAGGGCCTTGCTCGGTTCCGCCGTGTTCATGCTGGCTGCCAGCGGCTGGGTGGCGGACGCCACGGCGCAGAACCGCGCCTTCAGCTTCGCCTATGACCAGCCGCCGACCACCGCCTACGGCATCGCTGCCAACATCTTCGACGCCAAGCTCAAGGAGCTGAGTGGCGGCAAGATGAGCATCAACCAATTCCCTGGCGCGCAGCTCGGCCAGGAGCCGCAAATGCTGCAGAAGATGCGCGCAGGCGACATCGACTTCGTCATCACCTCCACCGCCAACGCGTCGACCCTGGCGCCGCAGGCGGGTGTGTTCTCGCTGCACTTCCTGTTTCGCGACCAGGCGCACCTGGCCAAGGCGCTGGCAGATCCGGGAATTTCGCTGGCGTTTCGCGAGATGATCAAGGACCAGGTGCAGGGCGCCCAGGTGCTGGGCCTGCTGACCATGGGCATGCGCAGCATGTACAGCAAGAAGGAAGTGAGGTCGGTCGATGACGTCAAGGGCCAGAAGGTGCGCGTGCAGGCGACGAAGACCGAGGACACGCATTTCCCGGCGTATGGGGCGCAGACCGTGCACATGCCGTTCGGCGAGGTCTACACCTCGCTCCAGACGGGTGTGGTGAACATCGCGGAGAACGGGGTCAACGTCTATCTCGCGAACAAGCACTACGAAGTGGCGCCGGTGCTCTCGATGACCGAGCACGAGGCCAACAACAACTGTATCTGGGTCAGCGACAAGACCTGGACCAGCCTCAGCCCCGAGCAGCAGCAGTGGGTGCAGGCCGCGGCCTCCGAGGTCAGCAGGCTCGAACCGGCGCTGGCGCTGAAGCTCGAGAAGGACTCGGGAGACAAGCTCAAGTCCCTGGGCGTGAAGGTCGTGGAGAACGTTGACAAGTCGGGCTTCATGAAAGCTGCGGCGCCGATCCAGGACCAGCTGGCCGCCGAACTCGGCCCGCACTCGGTGAAGATCCTCAAGCTCGTGCGCGACATCAAGTAGAGCTGGCACGCGGCGCAGGCTTCAGGGCCTTCAGGGCCACGAGGCTGCGCGCGGCGAGTCTCGGCCCCGCCGTTTCGCCCCAACTGCATCGCACCAAGACGATGGTCAACTTCCGTGCGCTGGTGCTCGACCGGCACCGCCACCTGAAGTGGAAGGCGCTCGACAAGGTCGAGGCCACGCTGATGGTGCTGTGTGGCGTGTGCATCTTCATGTTCACGCTGATGGTGTTCTGCGACGTGCTGACGCGCACTCTGGGCGCGCCCTGGCTCTGGCTGCAGCAGGTGACGACGGCGTTCTTCGCCTGGGGCATCTTCCTCGGCATGGCCGCGGCGACGCGGCGCAACGACCACTTCTACCTTACGGAGATCACGAAGCGCATGACGGGCACGCCGCGCAGCGCGATCGAAATCGCGAACCGATTGGTGGTGCTGGTGGTGTCGGCGCTGCTGGTCTGGTTCGGCTGGAAGAATGCGCTGCTCGACATGGGCAGCTTCCGCATGCCCTCACTCATCCCGCTCGCGGTTTACACCTGCATCGTGCCGGCCGCCGGCGTGCTCATCGGGCTGTTCACGATCGAGCAGTTGGTGAACGGCTGGCGCCACGGCTTCGAGGGGCCCGAAGACCGCGACCACCAGATCGAGGCGGTCGAATGAGTTCGGGCCAGGTGCTGATCCTGATGGGCGTGCTGTTCCTGGGCTTCGGCTACATGGGCGTGCCGGTGTCGTTTGCGCTCATGGCGGGGGTATTCGTCGCCACCGTGTTCACGCCGGTGAGCCTGCAGTCGATGGTGGGCCAGCTGTTCCATGGCATCGATTCCGAAACGCTGCTGGCGGTGCCCTTCTTCCTGCTGGTGGGCGAGCTGATGGCTTCGAGCGATGTCGTGCAGCGCATGATCCGGCTCTCGCAAACGCTGGTCGGGCACCTGCGCGGCGGGCTGGCGCAGGTGGTCACGCTGTTCAGCATGTTCTTCGCCGGCATCTCGGGCTCATCCACGGCCGACGTCGCGATCCTGGCGCGCACCGTCGCGCCCGAGATGGACAAGGAAGGCTATGACCGCGCCTTCACCGCGGCGCTCATCGCTTCGGCTTCGACCATGGCGAACCTGATTCCGCCGAGCATCATGGCGGTGGTCTACGGCGCCACCGGCAACGTCTCGATCGGCGGCCTGTTCCTGGCCGGCGTGGTGCCGGGCGTGCTGATCGGCGTCGGGCTCATGGTCTACAGCTACTTCTGGGGGCCGGTGGGAGTGATGAAGAAACGCGCGCCGTTCACCGACGTCGTGGTGGCGGCGCGTGGCGCCGCGCTGCCGCTGGTGATCCCGGTCATCATCATGGGCGGCATCCTCACCGGCTGGTTCACGCCCACCGAGGCCGGCATGGTGGCCTGCGCCTACATCCTGCTGGTGCTGATCCCGGTGCTGCGCCCGGGCCACATCCGCGAGCTGCCGCGCGACTTCATGTACGCCGGGCTGCTCTATTCGCTGCCGCTGGCGGCGGTGGCCGGCGCTTCGGCCTTCGGCTGGATGGTGGCCTTCCTGCGCGGGCCCGATCTCGTGGCGGCCTACATCACCTCGGTGGCGGGCACCGACCCGATGCTGATCATGTTCCTGCTCGTCGTGCTGTTCGTGATCGTGGGCGACTTCATCGACGCAGTGCCCGCGATCATCATCTTCATGCCGATCATCACCAAGCTCACCGAGGTCGGCAACATCAAACCGCTGCACATGGGCGTGGTCATCATCACGACGCTGGTGTTCGGCCTCATCACGCCGCCCTATGGCTTGTCGCTGCTGGTGGCGTCCAAGTATGTCGGCGTCGGTTTTGGCAACGCGGTGCGGCGCTCGCTGCCGCTGTATGGCGTGTTCTTCCTCACCATTGCCTTCGTCGTCGTGTTCCCGGACGTCGTGCTCTGGCTGCCCAAGCAGCTGCTGCCCGAATCGGTGGGCTGCTTCAAGAGCCCCACGGGGGCGGGCTACATCTGTCCGCCATGAGCACGCAGGGCCGCCCCAAGGGCGAATACCGAAGTGCGCAGCACGAAGGGGCACGTGTGACCCCGCCGGGCCGCGCGGAGGGCGAATACCGGAGTGCACAGCATGAAGGCAAACCATTGAACGCGCCGTTCGAGACGCGCCCCTTGGCGCCGGCACTGGGCGCCGAGGTGCTCGGCGTCAGCCTGGCCGGCGGCGTCAGCGACGCGCTGTTCGAAGGCATCTACCAGGCCTTTCTGCGCTACCAGGTGCTGCTGTTCCCGCCGCAAGCGCTATCGCCGGCAGACCAGGTGCGCTTCGCGCGCCAGTTCGGCGAGGTGCAGGTCCACGTGATGCAGCAGTACCACGCCGATGGCCACCCCGAGCTGTACCGTTTGTCCAACCTCGACGCTCACGGCCGCCCCAGCGGCAAGCATCCCGACAGGGGCACGCTCGCGTGGCACACCGACGGATCATGGTCGCGGGTGACGGGCCAGGCCACCGTGATCTACGGCGAGGTCGTGCCCGAGATCGGCGGCGAAACGCATTTCTGCGACATGTACAGCGCCTACGAGCGCCTGAGCCCGGCGTGGAAGGCGCGCATCGCCGGCATGCGCGCGCTGCACAACCTGGACTTCTCGCGCAACCGGCGCCATGGCGAAGACCCGATGACGGCCGAGCAGCGGCGCGCCAAGCCGCCGGTGGACCACCCCGTGGCACGTGTGCACCCTGAAACCGGGCGCACCTGCATCTACCTCGGCGACCATGCCGAATCGATCGTCGGCATGCCCTACGACGAGGGGCGTGCGCTGATCGAGGAGCTGAATGCCCTGGCGATCCACGCCGACGCGACCTACGAGCACCGCTGGACGCGCGGCGAGTTGCTGCTGTGGGACAACCGCTGCGTGCTGCATCGCGCCACCGAATTCGACACCGCCACCCAGGCCCGCGTGGTGCGGCGCTGCACCGTGCTCGGCGAAGTGCCGCAAGCGGCCTGAGGGCCGGGCCTGATTCGAGGACCGAGACCGAAGTGCCCAGCGGCGCGCGTGAAGCGGGTTGTTGCGCTCGTTGATCGGCGCCCTACGCCGCCCAGGGCATCGCCAAGTCCACCCCCGGCCGCAGCTGCATCACGCCTAGCGTCGGCCCAGCCAGCGCGGTTGACGCACTGCCACCGAACGACGCCATCGCACTCACCAGCGAATTCACCTGACCCGCCAGCACCGCGCTGCCGTCGTGCAGGCGGAACTCTTCGATCTGATAGGCGCTCGAGGTATACCAGCCGTTGATCGTCAGCTTGTCGGCCGCGTTGCCGAGAATGCTCAGCTCCAGATTGTTGCCGTTGCGCGTGAACTTCAGCTGCGCCGCAGTGATGCCGGCGAACAGGTCCACA
>JAEMQF010000305.1 GCA_022758925.1 Burkholderiales bacterium
CGACGCGCTCGTTCGATACTCGCGTATCGACAACGGCAACGACGCGGCTGCCGGCTGCGAGCAGGCGTCGCGCCGAGGCGTAGATCCGATCGTGATTGCCGAAAATCACCAGGCGCTCGCCGGCACGCACACCGTAGCGCGCCCACAGGCGTTCGGCGGCACCCTGCAACATGACGCCAGGCCGATCGTTGTCGATAAACGCGATCGGCCGTTCGACCGCACCCGCGGCGACCACCGTCGCGCGCGCCTGGATCCGGAATACCGAGGCATTGGCCGGCAGGCCGCCAGGCTCGCGATGGGCAACGACCAGATCGGCTGAGCCACCGACCACGGCAGTTTCCGTCAACACCCGCGCACCGCCGGAGGCTAAGCTCGAGAGCGCATCAGCGACCCAGCGCTGCGCCGGCACACCATCGATGACGGCCGTTTCAAATTCCAGCTCGCCACCGCAGCAGGGCTCACGCTCGCAGACAACCACGCTTGCACCGGCGCGCATGGCCGCGAGCGCGGCGGCCAGGCCTGCGGCGCCGGCCCCGACCACCAGTACGTCGCAGCGAACATGTTCGATTTGCGGCGGCGTCAGCTCGCAGGCCGCCGGTGCGCTGCCAAATCCGGCCAGGCGGCGAATCATGCCCTCGTAGCTGCGCCACGACGGCCACATGAAAGTCTTGTAGTAAAAGCCAGCGCCCAGCAGTCCGCCGCTTGACCCAAGAATTGCCGCGAAGTCGTGACGCAGCGTCGGCCAGCGATTCTGGCTGGTCATGCGCATGCCATCTGCAATGGCCAGCATCGGTGCCGGTACGTTGGGCACGCTGGCGGGCGCGCGGCCGACGCTGAGCAAAGCGTTGGGCTCTTCGGGACCCAGGGCCATCAAGCCACGGGGACGGTGGTATTTCACGCTGCGCGCGAGCAGACGCACGCCATTGGCGAGCAGGGCGGAGGCTGCGGTATCGCCCGCGAAACCCTGGTATTCGCGGCCGTCGAAATGGAAACGCACCGGAGTCGTGCCGAGGCGCGAGCCCTTGCGCAGTATCGGCGCGCTCATTGTGCCTCGCCCAGGACGTGCACTTCATGAATTTCGGCCGTCGTCGGATTGCGCCGTATCACCAGCCAGGCGCGGCAACCCGACACGTGCTGCCAGTATTCGAGGCTGTCGTCGCTGCGGTTGACGCGTTCGTACAGGCGCGCGAACGCCTCAGCATCCGGCTCGGGCACCAGCGTACGGAACTGGAATTCCTCCACATCCCGGCGACCGCAGAAAGGGCAGCGGATGTTCATAATTACTGGCGTGCGGGGAACGGCCCCGCCCCCCGCTCATCGAGCATATGACCGGTGGCAAATCTCGACAGGCGATAGGCCTTGATGAGATCCGGGGCTGTGCCGCTGGCCACAAATTTCGCAAACGCGGCGCCGGAGGCGGGAATGCCCTTGACTCCGCCGTAACACCAGCCACCGTTGAGAAACACATTGTCCCACCTCAGTCGATCCATCAGCGGGCTGCCGTCCATCGTCATGTCATTGGTGCCCGCCCACTGGCGCAGCATCCGCAGTGCACCGATCTGCGGCAACAGCGCCACCGCGCTCTGCACCACCTGTTCGAGATGCGACCACTGGCCTTCGCGAGTATACGAAGGGAAACCATCGAGCGTGCCGCCCATGACGAGCCCGCCGCGATCGGATTGACAGATGTAAACATCGGTGTCGGCATACATGTAGATCAGCACCGTGCTCAGCAGGGGCTTGATCGGTTCGGTCACCATGGCCTGCAACAGATGTGTTTCCACCGGCAGGCTCACGCCGAGCAGCGTGCCAATCGCGCCGGTGTGACCGGCTACCGCGAATATCATGCGATCGGCGGCTACATAGCCACGGGTCGTCTCCACGCCGGTCGCGACCCCGGCCGCCGTGCGCACGCCCGTGACCTCGCAGTCTTCGATGATGTGCACGCCGAGCGCTGCGGCCGCACGCGCATAGCCCCAGGCGACGGCGTCGTGGCGCACCGTGCCACCGCGCGGCTGCAGCAGGCCGCCGACGATGGGAAAGCGCCGCGGCAGGTTGAGATCCAGCGCGGGGACAAAGCGCGCCAGGCCAGCACGATCGAGCAGCACTGCGTCGATGCCGGCCAGACGCAAGGCGTTGCCACGGCGCGCCAACGTGCTCATATCGTCGTCCGAGGTGGCAAGATCCACGACTCCACGCGGGCTGTACATCACATTGAAATTGAGATCGCGCGACAGCGTCTCCCAGCGACGCAGCGAATCTTCATAAAAATAATGATTCTCCGGCAGCAGGTAATTCGAGCGAACGATGGTGGTGTTGCGGCCGACGTTGCCATAGCCCACGAGCCGCTTCTCGAGTACCGCGATGCGTTTGATGCCGTGGTCGCGCGCGAGGTGATAGGCCGTGGCGAGCCCGTGCCCGCCCGCGCCGACAACCACGACGTCATAGGCCGATTCGAGCGTGGGCTTCCCCCATAGCGGTCGCCAGTAATCGCCGCGGCCAAGGGCTGCGCGCAACAGCGCCGCCGCCGAGTAGTGCGGTGAGGTTCTGGTCAATCAATGCGCTCCGTGGTCGTGCCGCTGCTGGTGTAATATTTCGCGCCAAGTTTACGCAGGTATTGAATCTTGTGAAATCTCATTATCGGGTGGTGATTATCGGTGGCGGCATCGTCGGCTGCAGCGTGCTGTATCACCTCACGCGGCGCGGCTGGACTGATATCGCGCTGATCGAACGCGCGGAACTCACCGCCGGGTCTACCTGGCATGCCGCTGCGGGTTTTCACGTATTGAATGAAGACCCAAACGTCGCGGCCCTGCAGTCCTACACGATCAAACTGTACCAGCAGATCGAGCAGGAGAGTGGCCAGAACGTCGGCATGCACATGCCGGGTGGGTACAGCCTGGCCACCACACCGGCGCGCTGGGAGTGGCTCAAGGCCGAGGCGGCCATCTATGAAACGCTCGGGATCGGCGCGCGACTGGCAAGCGCCGAGGAAATCGTCGCGGCCTGTCCGATCGTCGAGCCGACCGGACTGCTGGGCGGCTTGTTCGACCCGCACGAGGGCGCAGTCGATCCGCATGGCGCGACCCATGCCTTCGCCGGCGCGGCGCGCAAACGCGGCGCCGAAGTGATACTGCGCAACCGCGTGCTCGCACTGACCGCGCTACCCAACGGGCACTGGCGTCTCGATACCGAGCACGGCGCGGTAACGGCCGAGCACGTCATCAATGCCGCCGGGCTCTGGGCGCGGCGCGTCGGCCATATGGCGGGGGTCGACCTGCCGCTGACGCCCATGCAGCACCATTATCTGATCACCGAAGACCTGCCCGAACTCGTGGCGCGCAAGGATGAAATGCCCTGCGTGACCGACCTCGAAGGCTTCACCTACCTGCAGCAGGAACGCAAGGGCATCCTGCTCGGCATCTACGAGCGCAACCCGAAGCACTGGAAGACCGAAGGCGCCGAGTGGGATTACGGCATGGAGCTGATTCCCGAGGAGATCGAGCGAATCGGCGCTGAACTGAGCATTGGCTTTGCGCGTTTCCCGAGACTCCAGGATATCGGCATCCGCAAGTGGGTGAACGGCGCATTCACTTTCACACCAGACGGCAATCCGCTGGTCGGCCCGGTCCCGGGCCTGCGCAACTACTGGACCGCCTGCGGCTGCATGTCCGGGTTCTCGCAGGGCGGCGCCATCGGCCTGGTGCTCGCGAACTGGATGGTGGATGGCGATCCGGGCGCCGACATCTTCGGCATGGACGTGGCCCGCTACGGCTCGTTCGCCAGCAATAACCGCTATCTGCGCGACATGACCGCGCAGTTCTACGCGCGGCGCTTCGTAATGGCCTATCCCAATGAAGAACTGCCCGCCGGCCGGCCGCTCAAGATGACGCCCAGCTACGACGCGCAGAAAGCGGCGGGGGCGCACTTCGGAGTCGTCTGGGGTATGGAGAGCCCGCAGTTTTTCGCACCGGGCCAACCGGACTTCGTGGAGGCACCCTCGCTGCGTCGCTCCAACGCGCACGCGATCGTTGCGGCTGAGGTGGCTGCGACCCGCAGCGCCGCGGGCCTGCTCGACACCAGTGTGTACGCTCGCTATGAAATTTCAGGTCAGGCGCTGCAGCCTGGCTCGATCAGCTGCTCGCCAATACTCTGTCGCCGGTCGGCCGGCTCCGGCTCGCGCCCATGCTCGCGCCCTCGGGCAAGCTCATGGGCGATCTCACCGTGACACGGCTGGCGCCGGACCGGTTCTGGCTAGTGGGTTCTTATTATCTGCAGGAGTGGCACCTGCGCTGGTTTCGCGATCACCTCGGCGCCGCGAACGTCAGCATCGAAAAC
>JAEMQF010000327.1 GCA_022758925.1 Burkholderiales bacterium
ACCGCCGTGCCTTGCTTCGGATCGGCAGCGTCGTCTTCGGCGAGCAGTTCGAACTTGACCTTCTTGCCGCCGATCGTCGTGCCCTTGGCGTTGAGCTCTTCGATCGCCATGCGGGCGCCGTTCTCATTGTCCTTGCCAAGGTGGGCAATGCCGCCGCTGGTGGGGCCGACGTGACCGATCTTGACGATCATGTCTTGGGCTGATGCGCCGGCAGCGAATAGCACGGCCGCGGCCGCAACGATCACATTCAATTTCACTTGCATGCAGGTTCTCCTGTTGGGACTTGATTGAACTGAATCGAGGGTTTTATTCCCGAAGGCCGGTACGATACCGCAAAACCGGCTGTTTCTCCATCAGGATTTGTCAGCCCGAGGCCCGATTCCTGCTATGGCGCCCAGTGCGGCGGCGCCCGAGACCACCCTGAATGAGGGGCCCGGTCCAGCGGCGCGCAGCGCGTCTGGCGAATGATCGAATCGGCGGCGCACGCCAGCGCAGCCTTCGCACGTTCCAGCCGCTTCGATCGGGCTCAAGCGTCAGGGCTTGCCTGATGGCGGGTGATCGGGTAGCCGCGGCTTGCATAGTGCTTCCAGCGCTCCCGACCGGTCGCGCGCTCGGTGTCGTTTGCGCTGACGATTTCGATGACTCTGTCGAAACGCTCGAAGCCCGCCGGAACGTCTTGTGCGAGGTTGAGCAACACGTCGCGATCGGGTGCATCGGCCGCAGCCTCGAGCAGCCAGATCGGCGTGGCTCGCAGGCGCGTCGCCGGCACGGCGCCCGGCGCGAGCCGAACATGCGGCACGAATTCGGTGGGCTCGAATGTCCACAGCACCCGGTCGAGCGCAGTCAAGGTCGGGGTCGATGCCACCACAGCCACCTTCGCCCCTTTGCGCATCGCCTTGCGCAGCAGCCGGCAGGCATAGCTCAGGCGGTCAGCAACGTTGAAATGAAAACTCACCTCGGTCATCGTCCGCACCGACATCCGTCGTCTGAACATGCCCTCGGGGCCGGCGGTCCTGTGCCGCCCAGGCTACTAGCCCGCCCGCGCCAGCACAAAATGGGTCAGCAAGGGCACGGGCCTTCCGGTCGAGCCCTTGGCCGCGCCCGATTTCCAGGCAGTGCCCGCGATGTCCAGGTGCGCCCACGCATAGTTCTTCGTGAAGCGCCGCAGGAACATCGCCGCCGTGATCGCCCCGCCGGCGCGCGGGCCGACGTTGCCCATGTCGGCAAAGTTGCTCTTCAACGCTTCGTCGTACTCTTCATCCAGCGGCATGCGCCAGCAGGGGTCGAGCGCGGCGCGGCTTGCTGCGAGAAGTTGGTCGGCCAGCGCATCGTCGGCGGTGAACAGACCCGAGTGATGATGGCCGAGGGCGACAACGCAAGCGCCGGTGAGCGTGGCGATGTCCACCACCACTGCGGGCTTGAAGCGCTCGGCGTAGGTCAGCGCGTCGCACAGGATGAGCCGGCCTTCGGCATCCGTGTTCAGAATTTCGATGGTTTGCCCCGACATGCTGGTCACCACGTCGCCCGGCTTGATCGCCGCGCCGCCCGGCATGTTCTCGCACGAAGGGATGATGCACACCAGGTTGAGCTTGGGTTTGAGTTCGAGCACTGCGCGCAGCGTGCCCAGCACACTCGCGGCCCCGCCCATGTCGAACTTCATTTCGTCCATTTCGGCGGCGGGCTTGATCGAGATGCCGCCGGTGTCGAAGGTGATGCCCTTGCCCACCAGCACCACCGGCGCGACATTCGTCGCCGCGCCTTCATAGTGCGCGACGATGAAACGCAGCGGTTCGTGCGAGCCTTGGGCGACGGCGAGAAACGAGCCCATGCCGAGTTTTTCAACCGCCTTGCGATCCAGCACTTCGACCTTGCAGCCGTGGTCCTTGCCGAGCTTCTGTGCCTGCTCGGCGAGGTAGGTCGGCGTGCAATGATTGCCCGGGCGGTTCGCGCATTCGCGTGCGAGCAGCACACCCTGGGCAATGGCCTGACCGCGGTTCAGGCCTTCGGCCACGGCCTTCGCGTCCGCCTTGCGGCACAACAGACTGACCTTGCTCAGCGCCGAGGCGGCCGGGGCACTGGGCTTGGTGCCGCGATAAACATAGGTCGCGTCATGAACCGCAGCCACCAACGCCTCGGCGTGCGCTGCGCCGAGTTCCACGTCGCCCGCCATGCCCACCGCGAGGTGTTTGGCGCCGCTTTCCTTGAGCAAGCCAAGCCCCTTGGCCACGGCGTTGCGAAATTCCTTCGCTGCCATCGTCGCAGCCTTGCCGCCCGCCGCCGCAAACACGATGCGCTGCGCCTTCACGCCCTGCGGGCGATGCAGGTACAGCAGCCTTCCGGCCTTGAATGCGAAGTCGCCATGCGCAGTTGCGTCTTTCAGCGCGGCCGCGAGCGGTGCCGCCAGGGCCGTGTCGCCCTGATCGCCGGCGATCACGAGCAACAGGGCGTCGCAAGGCGTCGAGCCGAGCATGTCGGGGGCGCAGATGTGATGACGGAAGTCCATAATCGCGGTTCATTCCAAGGAAGCGAAGGGTCGTCCCAACGGTCCTTCACCCCAAGGGCCACGAAGAGGCCCCTTCGTGGCCCTTGGGGCAGCCGACGCGAGACGGCGGTCCGGGGGCGCTCAATACAAGGCGGCGATGTTATTCGATTTCACCCTGCGCAAGGACCTGGCGCGCAGCTTCGGTGCCACCCTGGTCGTGATCCTGACCATCGTGATCACGATCATGCTGATCAAGACCTTGGGCCAGGCGGCGCTCGGGCGGGTCTCAGCGCAAGACGTTGTGCTGCTGCTCGGCTTCGTCGCGCTGTCGCACCTGCCGACGATGCTCGCGCTGTCGCTGTTCATCTCCGTCGTCGCCACGCTCGGGCGCATGTACCGCGACAGCGAAATGACAATCTGGTTCGCCAGCGGCGTGCCGCTGGCGCGTTTTGTGCGCCCGGTGCTGCGCATGAGTTGGCCGGCGCTGCTGATCGTGATACTGCTCGCGCTGTTCGTCTGGCCATGGGTCAACATGCGCAGCATCGAGATTCGCGAGCGCTTCGAGCGCCGCTCCGACTTGTCGCGGATCGCTCCAGGCCAGTTCCAGGCCTCGAGCGATGGGAGGCGGGTGTTCTTCATCGAGCGCGATTCGCAAGACGGTCGGGTCGGCCGCAACGTTTTCATCCTGACGACCTTGCCCAACAGCGAGTCGGTCACTTCGGCACGCAGCGGCCGCATCGTCATCGAGGGTGACGACCGTTACCTGGTGCTCGACAAGGGTCAGAACAATGAGCAGGATTTTCGCGATGGCAGCAAGACGCTGGCGCGCTTTGAAAGCTACCGCGTGCTCGCAGGCGAACGCACAACCTCCAGCCTGGTCAGCCTGCCACCGAAGGCGCAGCGCAGCATTGACCTGTTGCGCGAGCCCACTCTGCCGCGCCAGGGTGAGTTCGTCTGGCGCCTGGGATTGATTCTGGGCAGTGCCAACATGCTGCTGCTGGCGGTCGGGCTGGCGGCGACGAATCCGCGCCGACCCAGCAACTGGGGCGTGCTGTTCGCTTTGTTGACCTTCGTTGTCTACTACAACTTCATCAACCTGACGCAAGCCTGGGTGGCGAGCGGCAAAGTCGGCATGGGCGCGGCACTCGCCGGGACCCACGGCGGCGCCTTCGCGATCGCGCTGCTGATGCTTTGGTGGCGCGAATCGCGCAACGGCAGCGGCTGGTTGCGCCGCGCTCTGGCGTCACGCGCACGCACTGCATGAAAACGGTGCGCCGCCTGCTTTACTCCGACATCGTGAGTTCGGTGACGTTCGTCGCCTTGGCATTCCTGTCGCTGTTCTTCTTCATTGACTTCGTCGATGAACTCGCGGACATCGGCGTCTCCGGCTACACCGGCTTGCACGCCGCCCTGGCCTCTGTGTTCAAGCTGCCGGGGCACTTGTACGAACTCGTCCCTATCGCCGTCTTGATCGGCACCATCTATGCCCTGGCGCGGCTGGCTCAATCGTCGGAATACACGATTTTGCGCACCGGCGGGCTCGGCCCGGGCCTCGCCCTCGGCTTGCTCGCAGGCCTGGGCCTGATGTTCGGCGTGTTCACCTATGTGATCGGCGACCACATTGCACCCCTGAGCGAGCGCCAGGCGACGCTGCTCAAAGCGCAGTTTCGGGGTGGCATCAGCCTCGGCGGCGAGGGCGCCTGGCTCAAGGACCATGCAGCCACGCCACTGGGGGAACGCCACTATTCGATCAACGTCGGCTCGGCGCCAGGCGCCACGGTGCTCAACGACGTGCGCATTTTCGAGTTCAACGCCGACGGCCGGCTGCTGCGGCGCATCTTCGCCGCCAGCGCCGACATCGACGACGACGCCCTCTGGAGACTGAACGACGTGCGCATCTCGCGCTGGGACGCCACTGACGGCAGCGCGGACGCGCAGGTCTCGCAAGAGCTGCGCGACCGGCTCGAATGGCCCAGCACCTTGACGGCCGGAGTCGTCGCGGCAGCGCTGCTGCCGGAGAGCAACATGTCGACGCTCGATCTGTTTCGCTATATCGCGCACCTCGACAGCAACGAGCAAGCCGCGCAGCGCCACCAGATCCAGTTCTGGAAGCGCGCGCTCTACCCTTTCTCCTGCCTGGTGATGGTGGCGCTGGCCCTGCCCTTCGCCTACATGCACGCGCGCGCCGGCGGTGTGAGCCTGAAGGTTTTCGGCGGCATCATGCTGGGTATCAGCTTTGTGCTGCTCAACAATCTGGCCGGGCACCTGGGGCTGCTGCGCAACTGGTCGCCCTGGGCTGTGGCAGCCGCACCCAACCTCGTCTATCTGCTGCTCTCACTGGCGGCATTCGCCTGGCTCGTGCGCTACCGATGAAGTCCGCGATCCTGCTGCTCGCCCACGGCGCTCGCGACCCGCGCTGGGCCGCACCGTTCGAGGCGATGGCCGCGCGCATCGCTGCGCTCGATCCGAGCCTGACCGTGGGCCTGAGTTACCTCGATTTCCTGGAGCCCGATCTTGTCAGCGCCGGCGACGAACTGGCCGGCGTTGGCCACGAACGAATCGACATCGTTCCGGTGTTCCTCGGCAGCGGTGGTCACGTGCGCAATGACGTGCCGCGCCTGATGCAGGAACTGGCGAGCAGGCACCCGAACGTGCAGTGGCATTTGCACCCTGCGATCGGCGAACTGAGCGAGGTCATCGAGGCCATGGCCGTGGCCACGTTGAGCTTGGCGCGGGGTTTTGCGGGCTGATTCGAGGGCGTGAGATATCGCCCGCTCGCGCGAAACCTGGAGCGCGCGCCGCAGGCCGGCTTTGCGCGGTGACCCGGTTGGATGAGGCACCCCTGCAGGACGGGCGGGCGGGCCAGCTTTCTTGCGCGCCGCCACGCTCAAGCCCGGCGTGTGCAAGACGATAAGCAAGCTGTCCCCGGCCACCGGCCATGCGCAAGGATTGTGGGCCCGAGATTTTCGTGACAGAAGACCGCTCCCTGCTCGTCAGTGGCCCGTCACGGCTGGACCCGGTGGCCGAGTCGGGCACCCCACCCCCCCAGGCTTCGATCGTCGAGCGATCGATCGAGCAGGCCCGACACTCGGTGGCGTTGGCGTTGTCGGGTGCGGCACTGGCAGGTTCGGTGCTGATCATCGGCGGGGTGGTCGCCGAGCGGCTCTGGCTGTCGCAGGCGCGCGACGCCGCAGTCCAACGCCACACCGCGGCCCAGCAGCTGGCCGGCGAGGCGAAGCTGGCCGACTACCGATTGACCGCGGCGGCTCAAATGGCGGTGGCCACCGGCGCGACTCGATGGGTCGAAGAGTACGACGCGCGCCGGCCCGAGCTGCAAAGGGTGCTCCAGCAAGCGCGCTCGCTGGTGGACCCGGAGACGGCGCAACGCTTCGACGCACGCAGCGGCGCCGCCTACGAGGAACTGGAGAGCATGCGCGAGTCGGCTTTCGAAGCGCTGACGGTGGGTTCAGCGGAGGTCGCGCGTTCCATCTTCGACGGTGAGCGCTATCGGGCCAACACGCGGCGGTTGTCGATGGCGATCGACGAATTCACGGCCGCCGCGGTGCAAGCAACTCGGGCCGAAACCGAGGCGCTGCAAAGGCGCACGCTGTACGTCAGCGCCGCGGCGCTGATCGCGGTGCTGGCACTCGAGTTTGGATTGTGGAAGTTCCTGGCGCAACGGCTCGGCCGTTCGCGAACGCTGTTCCTGGATGCCGAGAATCGCATCCAGCGCCTGGCTTCGAGCGACCTGCTGACCGGGTTGGCGAACCGATCCGCGCTGCGCGATGCGATGAGCGTGGCACTGGCACGCGCCCGGCGCGAACAGCATGGCCTCGCGGTGCTGATGGTCGACCTCGACCGCTTCAAGCCGGTGAACGATCGCCACGGCCACATGGTCGGCGATCGCGTGCTGAAGGAGGTGGCGCAGCGCCTGGCGCGCACCTTGCGCGCGGGTGAACCGCACGCGCGCTACGGCGGCGACGAATTCGTCGTGGTGGTCGAGGAGCGGGACGACGCGGCCGCGGCGCGAGTGGTCGCCGAGCGCATCGTCGCGTCGCTGGGCGAGCCGATGTTGATCGACACCCTGCCGATCAGCATCGGCGCGAGCGTCGGCGTTGCCCGCTTCCCCGACGACGCCGACAGTGATGACGCTTTGTTGCGCATGGCCGACTCGGCGCTGTATCGCGCCAAGGCGGGCAGCAGCGGCAGCGTGTGCTTCTATGATCCCTCGCTGGATGAGCAGGTGGCCGAACGCGCCACCCTGGAGCACGCGGTCCGCGAGGGTATCGCCCGGGGCGAATTCCTGCCCTACTACCAGCCGATCGTCGACCTGGCGAGCCGCGCGGTGCAGGCGGTGGAACTGCTGTGCCGCTGGAACCATCCGCAGCGCGGCCTGCTGGCGCCGGCGCATTTCATTGCCCTGGCCGAGAACTCGGGCCTGATCGGGCCGATGTCGATGTCACTGCTGCGCCAGGCCTGCGTCGATCTCGCGGCATTTCCTGTGCACTGGCGACTCTCGATGAACATCGCGCCGCAACAGATCCTCGACCCCGCCCTGGTGCCGCAATTGTTGGCCGTGCTGAGTGAAAGCGGCGTTGCGCCGTCGCGCCTGGACGTGGAGTTGACCGAGACCGCCCTGGTCGGCGACACCGTGCGCGCGCGCGCTGTGATTCAGGCCCTGCAGGCCGCGGGCATCACGGTCACCCTCGACGACTTCGGCACCGGGTATTCGAGCCTGGCCTACCTGGCCGAAATGTCGTTCGACAAGATCAAGATCGACCGCTCCTTCGTGCGCACCCTGCACGAGCGCCCGCAGAGCGCAAAGATCGTCGACGCCGTGATCGGCCTGTCGCGCAGCCTGGGCGTGCAGACCGTGGCCGAAGGCGTCGAGACCGAGCGTGACGCCCGCGTCCTGCTGCAACTCGGCTGCGCCCTGGCCCAGGGCTACCTGTTCAGCCGCCCGCTGCCTGCAGACCAACTCATGAAGGCGTTCGCCTAAGCCCGGGGCGATGCGCCAGGCGTCGCGCGAAGAAGGCCTGGCCGCCCGAGTCGTTGCGCTTGATCGCCATCAACGCCGGTGACGCGCACTCCGCTACCCTGGTCGCGTGCCAAAGATCGACATGAAGGAAGAGCTGAGGCAGCTCTATCACGCCAGCGCGAAAGAGGTCGTGCAGGTCGACGTGCCGGCATTGCGCTTTCTGATGATCGACGGGCAAGGTGACCCGAATACGTCGGCCGCCTATGCCCAGGCCGTCGAGGCATTGTTCTCGGTGTCGTACGCGGCCAAGTTCAGCGTGAAGAAGGCGCCGCAGGCGATCGACTACGCCGTGATGCCGCTCGAAAGTCTTTGGTGGGCGGACGACATGTCGGCGTTTGCCGCGGGCGACAAGAGCAATTGGAAATGGACCGCGATGATCATGCAGCCGGGCTTCGCCGCCGACTCGCTCATCGACGCCGCGATCGCAGATGTCCGAAAGAAGAAGAACCTCCCCGGTCTGCCCAAACTTCGCCTGGAGCAGTTCGCCGAGGGCAGTTGCGCGCAGGTGCTGCACATCGGGCCGTTTTCCGAAGAAGGGCCGACGATCCGGCGCCTGCATGACTTCATCGAGGCCAGGGCGGTTCGTAGTGGCAAGCACCACGAGATCTACCTGAGCGAAATACGCCGCACCGATCCGGCAAAGTGGAAGACGATCATTCGTCAGCCGATGAAATTGCGCGCTGGCCCGTCCTGACGGGAGCGCATGGTGCAGCGCGCAACGGTACTGTGGGACATCGCTGCATGACCGACGTTGTTCTGAATCCCGGCGCGGCACACAGCGAACCCGAGCCCTCCCTCGACGCCAAGCTGCGTTTTCTCCGATCACCGGCGTCGCACCCTGGCCTGAAGGCAACGCTCGAGTGCATCGAGACCCACATGTCGTGGGTCTTCTTCGTCGGCGAGCGCGTGCTCAAGTTGAAGAAGCCGGTGCGCTTCCCGTTCCTCGATTTCTCGTCGCTGCAATCGCGCGAGTTCTATTGCCGCGAAGAGCTGCGCCTGAACTCGCGCCTGGCGCCCGGCGTCTACCTTGGCCTGATCGCACTCCAGGCCAGCGCCGGCGGGCTCGCGCTTGTCCCCGAGCAACACCTGCCGGCGCCGGGCAAGACGGTGGACTGGCTGGTGTCGATGCGGCGCCTGCCGGCGCAGCATGAGCTGCAGCGCAGAATCGCCGAAGCTCGTGTCGACGGCCACGACGTCGACGCGCTGGTCTCTGTGCTAGCCGCGTTCTACCGGCTCGCGCCCAGGGCCGGCGTGACGGCGCTGGAATATCTCGCCAGCTTCCAGCGCGAGCAGGCTGCGAACCGCGAGGTCTTGCTGCGGCCGCAATTCGACCTGCGCGACGCCGCCGCGGCACTCGACCGGTTCGACGCCGCGCTGCAATTGCACGCCATGCAGCTCGGCGAGCGCGCCACAAGCGGCCATGTGGTGGACGGACACGGCGACTTGCGCCCGGAGCATGTGTGGCTGCTCGAGCCGCCCGTCGTGATCGACTGCCTCGAATTCAACGTCGCGCTGCGCCGAGTCGACCCGTTCGACGAAATCGCGTTCCTGGCGCTGGAGTGCGAAATGGCGGGAGCGCCATGGATCGGCCCGCGCCTGATTGCGGGCTGCGCCGCCGCACTCGACGATCAGCCAAGTTCAGCGCTGCTGCAGCTCTACACCGCGCAGCTGGCGCTGCGCCGTGCGCGGCTGGCCATGGCGCATCTGCTCGACGAGGTACCGCGCGCGCCGCAGCGCTGGCCGCCGCTTGCGCAGCGCTACATCGATCGTGCGCTCGCCGCGCTCGACGCACTGCACCGCGGCGTCGCCGTCAACGCAGCCACGAGTCGCGGCATTCCCTGATCGCCTGGGCGAATAGCGGCACGGCCGAGACGATGCGGAGCTTGCGGCTCACCGGCCCGGCTGCGGGCAGGCGAAAAGGCGGCACGCTGTCGGTGACCAGCACCTGAGACAGGGCGGCGTCGGCCAGCACGTCGGCTGCCGGCTCGATGAACAGGCCATGCGCTGCGCAGGCAATCACCTGCTGCGCGCCAGCCTGGTGCAAGGCCAGCGCGGCACGCTTCATCGTATCGCCGCTGGCGATGAGGTCGTCGAGCAGCAGCACCGTCATGCCGCCGACGTCGCCTGCCACCAGGTTTTCGCTGCTGACCAGGCCCGCGCTGCGGCGCTTGTCGACGAATGCAAAACCGACCGGCATCCCGAGCTGCTCGGCAAGCGATTCGCGCCACAACTGCGCACGCTTCACGCCACCCGGGTCGGGCGAGGCCACGGCCAGCGCGCCGGCGCCCGCGATCTGTGGCACAACCGCATCGAACGCACGATGTGCCTCGAGGTGCAGCGTCGTGCAGCGAAATCCGTTCTGGAATGCCGCCACGTTGTGCACCTCCAGCACGATGATCTGCGCCAGTCCGACCGCTTCGAATAACTGCGCCACGTAGCGCAGCGTGACCGGGTCGAACGGCTTGGTTCGGCGGTCTTTGCGGGCATAGGCGAGATACGGCACGACCGCAGTCACGCGCGCGGCGCCATGCTCGCGCAGGGTGGCGATGAACATCAGCAGGCCCAGCAGCTTGTCGTGCGGGCTTTGCTGCGGGCCACCGTGCAGACTGCAAACCGCGTAGGTGTCGGCGCCGCGCGGATCGACCAGCGGCCGCAGCTTGTGCTCGCCGTCTTCGAAGCTGCGGTCTTCGAACGGGCTCAGGCTGATGTCCAACGCTGCGGCGAGCGAAGATCCAAAGCTGGACTCGGGGTCGAGTGAGAACAGGAGCATGTTCACGGCCTCACGCAAAGGTGGAACGGAAAGGCGTCGAATTCGCTGATGAATCGCTCCAGATCATGGTCTGGCAGCAGGTCGATTCCCGCCGCGGCAGCGCGCCCTGCGCCGCCGAAGCGGCCACACAGTTCATTCGCGCCGCCCGGGGTCGCCAATGGCGCGCGCACGCTGACGACGAAGCCACCATCACGCAAAGGCTTGAGCACGGCATGCGCCCGCTGCGGATGCTTGCTGGCCAACCGGTTCGCCAAGGAGCCGATGACGCGCCGGCTCCAGGGGACATCCGGCAGCACGACGACGCATGCGGAATCGTTTTCCCAGTGCGGCGCCAGGTCTTCGCCCAGCTCGAGATCGGCGCGGCGCAACGCATCGAGCTGCTGTGCGACGGGCTCGTGCACGAGCAGATCAAGCGGGTCGTGGTAGCGCGCCATGATCGCGTACAGGCGCGCCGGAGCGACGTGCACGTCTTGCTCGTCTTCGCCGTAAGCGTTGTAGTTGATCGCCTCGCCGAGCAAACGCAGCCGGGCACGGTCTTCGCTCGCCAGCCCCGCGCCAACGGCCAGCGTGTCGGCCACTTCGGTCAGGTTGTCGCCATAGGCTCCCACCAGCGCCCAGGCCCGATGCGCGCCAGCGAGGTGGCGGTCCATCAGGAGACTGGTGCAAACCCGGCTGCCGAACTCGACATGGGCTTCCAGGTTCGGATGGGCGGGAGCATCGGGCGCCGCGTGATGGTCAAAGTAACGCACCCGCGCCCCCTGTTCGAGCAGCCGCAACAGAGCCACGCGGTTGCGCTGCATCGAGATGTCGCAAACCAGCAGTTCGTCGCCCTGCCCCGCCTGCACCCGATCGAGCAAGGCGATATCGCGCTTCAGCCCCGTCACCAGGCAGGCCTGGGCCGGCGCATGCAGCCGCCACTGCAACACCGCGCACAGGCCATCGGCGTCGCCGTTGCAGATGTCGATGTATCGCATCATGTCTTGCCCATCAGTGGCGCCGCGGGGCCTTTGCAAGGGCGTGATGGCCGCCGCAGCGCCGTATGTCTTCCCCAGCCCACGGCGGATTCGAAAATGGCGCCGCGCCGCGTCTGGCTCGCGAATCCGCGGGGCGAAGCAGCTGGGTGGAATCGGCCAAGTCTGAGCCGCGGCGCGGTCCGGATGTTGATGTGCCGCAACGCGGCAGCTTTGCTTCGCACGTAGTCTGCATTTGCGCAGGGGGTGGTTGGTGTCCAGGCTCGCCGCCCGGGTGGGCGCGTCCACAGGAGTCAGCATGGCGATCAAGCGCGGCAAACAGGTGCGCTGGTTTGCGCAGTGTGGCATCGTCGACGTTTCGCTCGTCGGCTGCAACAACGCAGCGCCTGGTCGACGCACTGACTCGCGCGCGCGTCGAGCCAGGGGCGGCGGGTGGCGGTCCGGGCCAACATGTTGAACGTGCCCAACGCCATCACTTTGCTGCGCTTCGCGCTGGTTCCGGCCATCGCGCTGATGCTGCTGCAATCCGCCTACGCGACGGCGTTGCTGCTCTTCATCGTCTCGGCGCTGTCGGACCTCGCCGACGGCGCGATTGCGCGGCACTGGAACCTGCGCACGCGTTTCGGCGCCGTCGCCGACCCGCTGGCCGACAAACTGACGATGGTGAGCGTGACCCTGCTGCTCGCCGTGCAGCAATCGTTGCCCTGGTGGTTCGCGGTCGCGCTGATCCTGCGCGACACGCTGATCGTCGGCGGCGCGCTCGCCTATCACCTGCTGATCGGCCATGTCGAGATGGCGCCGAGCCTGATTTCCAAGCTCAACACGGCGCTCGAATTCCTGCTGCTGCTCAGCGTGCTTGCGATCCGCGCGGGTTACTTGCCGGATGGCCCGTGGCTGCAGGTTCTGCTGCTGACCACCCTGGCATCGATTGCACTGTCCGCAGCGCATTACGTGCTGGTGTGGAGCCAGAGGGCGGCGCTTGCCGGCCAGCGCAGCGCGTAGCCGCGAGGCCAAGGTCGGCGTCGAACCTCGCGCCAAAGGTGCAAGCATGGATCAATTCTGGATGAGCCTGCGGCTGCTGCTGCTGCTGGCGCTGGCGAACACCGCACCGCTGTTCGCCAAGCGCTGGCTCGGAACACGCTGGTCGGCTGCGCTCGACGGCGGAGCGCGATTCTTCGACGGGCGGCCCCTGCTCGGGCCTTCGAAGACGCTGCGCGGCCTGGTCGCATCGATCGGCGCCACCGCGCTCGGCGCGCCAGCCCTGGGCCTGCCCTGGACGACCGGTGCGCTGATCGGCGCCGGCGCGATGCTGGGTGACGCGCTGTCCAGTTTCGTCAAGCGCCGTCTGGGTCAGTCACCCAGCAGCCGGGCCACCGGGCTCGATCAGATCCCCGAAGCGCTGTTGCCTCTGCTGGCGGTGCAGGCGAGCCTGGGATTGACGTTGTGGCAGATCGCAGCCATCACGGTCACGTTCTTCGCCCTCGAAATTCCGTTGGCCCGGCTGTTTCACAACCTCGGCTTGCGCGAACGTCCCTACTGACCTGACCCGCCCTGCGGCGACTTGAAGGCCTGCGCCGTCACGCGCGCAGCACGCACTTTTCGTACAGGCCGAGCAGCCGGCGGTGCGGGTCGAACTTTTGTTTCAACGCAGCGTAGTGCTGCATGCCGTAGGCGCGGTCGAACTCGTCGCGCGTGAAGAAGCTGTCCGAGTACAGCGACTTGATGCCGCCGAGTTCGATCACCTTGCGCTCGACGAGTCGGTTGAAATGGCCCGGCTCGAACGCGACTGCGCTTTGCACCTTGTCCCAGAAGCCGAAGTTGACATAGGTCAGGCCCGCTGTCAGCGGGTAGAGCGTGAAGCAGCGCGAAGGCTCTGGCACCCGGATCGGGCAGGTCCATATCGGCAGGATGCGGATCTCGCGCAGCAGGAATTCGAGAAACTCGCCGGCACGAGCGAGCGGAATGTCCACGTCCTGGATCACCGGTTCGCTGTGCAGTCCGCGCCAGCGCTCGAGCCGCCGGGTCAAGCCCCAGCGCGCGTTCCAGCGCATCCAGCGCGCATAGGTTTGCGAATTCAGGCGCTTCCGCCCGACGAGGCGGCGCAGCCAGGGGTGCTGCACGCCGAAGTTCTTCGAACACCAGAACCAGTCGCTGTCCCAGCGCCAAAGGTAGTCGTGCGTCGTCAGCCAATCCTGTTCGCGCTGCAGCAGCGAAAGGTAGTAGATCTGCTGCGCGCCGTAGTCGCTGAGGTAGGGCGCGGTGTCGCTGAAACGCGCAACGCTGAGCACCTGCTGCGAAGGCGTGAACACGACGCCGTCGATGAAGTCGGCGTCGCTGTCACAGGCCGCGGCCAGCGCCTCGAAGAAGCGCTGCGGCTGTTCGAACCGCTGGTGATTGACCTGGACACAGGGCCTGACGGGCAGGGTTTGCAGCCGCAGCCGCAGTGCGTAGCCGAGAGTTCCGTAGGAGTTGGGAAAACCGAAGAACAGCTCGCGATCGGCGTTGTCGGGCGTGCAGCACACCACCTCGCCGTCGGGCAGCAGCACGTCGAGTTCGAGCAGCGTGTGATGCACCAGGCCGTGGCGAAACGACGTCGCCTCGATTCCGACGCCGGCCACCGCACCTGCAACCGTGATCGTCTTCAGCTGCGGCACGACCGCCGGCATGACTCCGCGCGCCAAGGTTGCCTCCACCAGCGCCTCATAGGTCGCGAGGCCTTCCACGTCGACCCAGCCGCCTGCGTTGTCGACCTCGAGCACATGCGAAAAGGCGCTCAGGTCCAGGCGGTGCTTGCGCCCTTCGCTGCGGTCGCGGAACAGGTTCGATGTCGACTTCGACAAACCCAGCGGCGTGGCGCCAGCCGGCGCCCGGCGCAGCGATTCGAGCAGCGCCGCCTTGCGCGCCTCATGCGATCCGGCCTCAAGCTGCCGCATGGAGGTGAGCCCGACTCATCGGATAGTTGTCGCGCGTCACGTTGCCCTTGCTGAACACGATCTGGAACAGGTGGGTGTAGCCCGCGGGAGAGCGGAACATCTCGGCGCAGCCCACGAGGTAGCTGCGCCAGATGCGGCGGAAGCGCTCGTCGAACCTCTGCGGCGCGAGCGCGTGGATCTCGCTCCAGCGGCTCTCGAAACGCTCGGCCCAGGCGTCGAGCGTCGGCGCATAGTGGCGGCGCAGGTTTTCGACGTCGACCACTTCGAGGCCGTTGCGCTCCATCGCCACCAGCACATCGGCCAGGCTCGGGATCCAGCCACCGGGAAAGACATGCTTGCGGATGAACAGGTCGGTGTCATAGCGCCCGACGTGGCCGATGAAGTGCAGCATGCCCAGGCCCGCGGGGCGCAGAAAATCGGCATGGGCCTTGATCACCTCGTCGAGCTGGTCACGGCCGGCATGTTCGAGCACGCCGATCGACACCACTTTGTCGTAGGTGGCGTCGACCTCCCGGAAGTCGGCCTCGCGCACCGTGAGCTGCGCCGCCAGGCCGCGGCGCTCGATCTCGCCGCGCAGCCAGTCGACCTGTTCCGTCGTGGCATTGATGCCGGTGCCGAGCGCACCCAGCGTTTCGTGGGCGCGGAACATGAAGCCGCCGAATCCGCAGCCGATGTCGACGAAGCGTTCACCGCGCGCGAGACGGATCTTGCGGCAGACGTGGTCGATCTTGTTGCGCTGCGCCTGCTCGAGCGTGGTCGTGCCCTCGCTCCAGTAGGCACAGGTGTACATCAGCAGCGGGTTGTCGAGCCAAAAGCGATAGAACTCCGCCCCCAGTCCGTAATGCGCGCGCGCGTTGATCTTCGCCTGTGCCGGGCTGCGGTTCGAATAGCGCCATTCGTGCAGGCCGTTCTCGACATTCGTCAGCATGCCCAGGCGCGGAGCGAGGTCGGCCGCGAGGCCGGTCGCAAACGCGGCGCCGAAGTCGCCCTCGACGTCGACCTGTTCGTCGAAGTACGACTCGAGCAGGCCGATATGGCCGCGCGTCAGCGTCGCGAGCAGCGCCGCGTCGGTGCGGAACACGAGCGTGAACGCCGGCTCGCCACTCCCGCCGCGGTACGACGTGCCGTCGGGCAGCACCGCGGCGAATCCGCAACTGGCGCGCGCGCCGAGCGCGTCGACAAAGCTTTGCACGAAAGGCGGCATGGCAGGCGGCTCAATGGAGCATTGGGGTTGGGTCTCGGCTTGCCCGATCTTCGCGGATCTGACTTCGCGCACCAGTTCGCCGACAGTCTGCCTCTCGACCGCAATTGCGCTGCGTCAAGGCGCGTCGCAGCGTCCGCATTGGGTTGAACCTGTTCCAGGTTGTTGACGTTGAACGCGGGAACACCGCAGCCATCGCCATGCGCGCAGCAGGCCATGCCGAGATCGACCGTCCTCTCGCGCTGCGCGGCCGGCGGCTATCGGCCGCCCACGCGATCACGGATGGTCGGACACCGTGTCCATCTGCGCGCACCAGGCTTCGATGTCGTCCAGGCCGACGCGTCCGGAAACACCGCCTGCAATCCGCAGGCTGGGCCGCCAGCCGCTGCGCTGATGCAGTCCGGGGCCGATGGCGATCGCGCTTTCGATTGCGGCGTCGGCGAAGTAGTCGCTGCGCGTCACGACCACCGGAATGTCGGCGGCACGCGCTGCGGCCACGCCGCCGGGTGAGTCTTCGATCGCCACCGCCTGAAGCGGGCCGATGCCGAGTGTGCTCAACAGGCGCAGGTAAACCTCGGGGTCGGGCTTCTTCGAGCGCACGTCTTCACCACAGACGACCGCGGCGAACCAATCCTCCCATGCCGCACCGAGATGGGTCTGCATCAGGGCCTGGACATTGCTGCGGCTCGTCGTCGTCGCGATGCCCATGCGCACGCCGCGGCTGCGGCATTCATGCATCAACTCAAGCACGCCCTCGCGCAGCGGGATCTTCCCGGCTTGCACCAGGGCAGCGTAGAAGGCGTTCTTCTTCGCGTGCACTTCGCGCACCAGGGCTTCGCGCTGGTCGGCGAGCACCGGTGCGTCGGACCTCGACTTCATGTCGTGCCGCAGGCGTTCACGGCCACCGGTGATGCGCAGCAACTCGCCGTAGCGCGCTTCGTCCCAACGCCACGGCAGAGCGCAGGCCTCGAACGCGAGGTTGAATGCGACGCGGTGGCCGTCGCGTTCGCTCTCGGCGATGACGCCGTCGACGTCCCAGAGAACCGCCTCGAGTTTGGCCATGAGGCTCAGGCTCCGATTCTCGTGAGGGCGTGGGGGCGGCGCTGCGCCTGCGGGCTCGGTCTCTGCGCAAGCCGGCCGGCGAGCACATGATCGGCCACTTGCAGCAGCGTCTCGAACACCCGCTGCGGGCTCGCCTCGGTGATCGGCACCCCCGCGTTGTAGCCATAGGGCACGGCCCATGCGGCCACACCTGCGCTGCGCGCGGCGGCGATGTCGGTCGCCGAATCACCCACATGCGCGGTGCGCTCGAGGCTGACACCGAGACGGGCCGCGACGTGGCGCAACACGCTGGCGTGCGGCTTCTTCTCGGGAAGGGAATCACCGCCGATCACCAAGTCGAAGTGGCGCGCCAGGTCTGTCACTTCGAGCAAGCGCTGGGCGTGGCGCAGTTCCTTGTTGGTCACACACGCGAGCCTTACGCCGGCGCTTTTCAGGCTGACCAGCGATGCCTCGCAACCGGGGTAGCACACGGCCAAGCTGCCGGTGGTGGCTGTGAGGTAGCGATCCATGCTGGCAAGCACCGCATCGGGCCGAACGGTGCGCGCCAACGAAGGCTGCTCCAGCAGGCAGCGCGCCAGCAGTCTGAGCATCAACTCGCGCGCTCCAGCACCGATCAGGTTCGTGATCTCCGCGACCGGGCGCCGCGGGATGGCGTTCGCTTCGAGTGCGAGATTCACCGCTTCGGCGATCTCAGCCGCGGTGTCGACGAGCGTGCCGTCGAGGTCGAAACTGATCAGGTCGTAGGCCATGGGTCGAATTGCGGACAGCTCAGTTGCTGGAGTGCAAGAGGCTTTGCTGCGCGTCGCACAACGATTGAACCAGATCGGCCAGTTTCAGTGGCGTGAGGCCGAAATGTTCGTAGAGCTGGGGGCCAGGCGCTGACTCGCCGAACGCATCGATTCCGAGCGCCGCGCTGCAACCGTACTGGCCCCACCAGCGTGTCACGCCGGCCTCGACGCCGATGCGCGCCATGCCGCGCCCGAGCACGGCGTCGCGATAGACGGGGTCCTGGCGGTCGAACAGCGTCGACGAAGGGATCGACACGACGCGCACGGGCAACTCGCGCGCGTCGAGCAGGGCTTGCGCGGCGATCGCGAGCGAGACCTCGGAGCCCGTTGCAAGAATCACGCCGCGTGCACCCTTGCGCTCGCTCAACACATAAGCACCGCGTCGAATCGCAAGCACCTGCTCGGGAGTTCGCGATTGCGCCGGCAGGTTCTGGCGCGACAGCAGCAGCGCCGAAGGCCGATCGGCCTGGGCCAACGCAAACGTCCAGGCCGCCGCCGTCTCGGCGGCGTCGCAGGGGCGCCAGACATCCAGGTTGGGAATCAGGCGCAGGCTCGCCGCATGTTCCACCGGCTGGTGCGTGGGTCCGTCTTCGCCCAGGCCGATCGAGTCGTGCGTGAAGACGTGAACCACGCGCTGCTTCATCAGCGCCGCCATGCGGATCGCGTTGCGGCTGTAGTCGCTGAAGGTCAGGAAGGTGCCGCCGTAGGGAATGAAACCGCCGTGCAAGGCGATGCCGTTCATGACCGCGGCCATGCCGAACTCGCGCACGCCGTAGTTGATGTGGCGCCCGCCTGCCTCGCCGCCGCGCACCGCACCGCAACCCGGAAAATCGGTCAGGTTCGAAGCCGTCAGGTCGGCGCTGCCGCCGAGCAGCTCGGGCATCTTCGGCGTGAGCAGCGCGAGCACTTGTTGCGACGCCTTGCGCGAAGCCAGGGTCTCGCGCGACTGGCCGAACTCGGCCATCGTCGCGAGCAGGGTTTGTTCAAAGTCGTGCGGCAAGTCGCCCTTCATGCGCCGCTCGAACTCATCGGCCAATTCCGGATATGCGCCACGGTAGGCTGCAAAGCGCTGCTGCCACTGCGCCTCGCGCGCTGCGCCCAGATCACGGGCATTCCAGCGTGCCGCGATCGTCGCCGGGATTTCGAACGGCGCATGCGGCCAGCCGATGGCGACGCGCGCGCTGCGGATTTCATCGGCGCCGAGCGGCTCGCCATGCGCCTTGGCGCTGCCCTCGCGCGCTGGCGAACCCTTGCCGATGGTGGTGCGGCACACGATCAGGGTCGGCTGGTCGCTCGACATCCTGGCCTGCGCAATCGCCTGCCCGACCTCTCGCACGCTGTGACCATCGAGTGGCCCGATTACGTTCCAGCCGTAGGCGCGAAAGCGCGCCGGCGTGTCGTCGACGAACCAACCCTTGACGGCACCGTCGATCGAAATGCCGTTGTCGTCATAGAGCGCGATCAGCTTGTTCAGCTTCCACGCAGCGGCGAGCGCGCTGGCCTCGTGGCTGATGCCTTCCATCAGGCAACCGTCGCCGAGGAAGACGTAGGCGTGGTGGTTCACGATCTCGTGACCGGGCCGGTTGAACTCGTCGGCAAGCAGTTTCTCGGCAAGGGCAAAGCCCACCGCGTTGGCCAGGCCCTGCCCGAGCGGCCCGGTGGTGGTTTCCACGCCCGGCGTCAGATGGACCTCGGGATGACCCGGGGTCTGGCTGTGCAGTTGGCGGAAGCGCTGCAGCTGCTTCATCGGCAGGTCATAGCCGGTCAGGTGCAGCAGAGCGTAAAGCAGCATCGACGCATGACCGTTCGAGAGCACGAAGCGGTCTCGATCCGCCCATTTGGGGTTCGACGGGTTGTGGCACAGATGCCCGGCCCACAGCGCGACGGCGATCTCGGCCATGCCCATCGGCGCCCCGGGGTGGCCGGAATTGGCCTGCTGCACTGCGTCCATCGCCAGTGCGCGCAGCGCATTCGCCATTTCGTCGCGCTCGCCGTTGTCGGCGCGGATCACGCGCTGGTTCGAGTTCGTGCCCATGTCTGTGCTCGCGGGTTCAACCGAAATCAAAGGGCGCCGCGAGCGCGCTGGCGGCGCTCCATCATGCGCCAGATGTAGGGCGTGAAGATGAGCTGCATCGCCAGCTCCATCTTTCCGCCGGGCACGACGATGGTGTTGGCGCGCGACATGAACGAGTTGTGGATCATGTTCATCAGGTACTGGAAGTCGATGCCCTTCGGGTTCGCAAAGCGGATCACGACCATGCTTTCGTCGGGCGAGGGAATGTCGCGCGCGATGAACGGGTTGCTCGTGTCGACGCAGGGCACGCGCTGGAAGTTCACATGCGTGTGCGCGAACTGGGGGCAGATGTAGTTCACGTAGTCGGGCATGCGGCGCAGGATCGTGTCGGTCACGGCTTCGGTGGAATAGCCGCGCTGCTTCTTGTCGCGCCAGAGTTTCTGGATCCACTCCAGGTTGATCACCGGCACCACGCCGATCAGCAGATCCGGATGGCGCGCGATGTTCGCCTCGGGCGTGACCACGGCACCGTGCAGGCCTTCGTAGAACAGCAAGTCGGTCTCGGCGGGCAGCGCCTCCCAGGGCGTGAAGGTGCCCGGCTCCTGCTTGTACGGCGCGGCTTCGTCGGCGTTGTGCAGGTACTTGCGGTGTTTGCCGGTACCCGATTCGGCGTAGGAGTGAAACAGTTGCTCGAGTTCGGCGAACAGGTTGTTCTCGGGGCCGAAGTGGCTGAAGTTGTGGTTGCCCGCTCTTTCGGCTTCGGCCTGGCGCAGCTTCATTTCCTTGCGGTCGTAGCGGTGGAAGCTGTCACCCTCGATGACGGCCGCCGTCACTCTCTCGCGGCGAAAGATGTCCTCGAAGGTGCGTGTCACCGAAGTGGTGCCGGCGCCCGAGGAGCCGGTGATGGCAATGATGGGGTGGCGTTCTGACATGCTCAGTCCTCCTGCCGGGCCGCGCCGAAGCAGGCCTTCGCCGCCTCAATGGGCCGCGAACTTGCTGCGCTTGGGGGCTGCATTTCTAATCCCTGAAGAGGCTGCGTTCGGCGAACAGCGGCGTGCCGTGGTCGCGCGTCGCGGGATCCTGGTGGTAGCGCTCGATGCGCTCGACCTCGTTTTTTGAGCCGAAGATCAGGCCGATGCGCTGGTGCAGCGCACTCGGCCGGACGCTCAGCATCGGCTGCCGGCCGGTGCTGGCGCGCCCACCCGCCTGTTCCATCACGAAGCCGATCGGGTTCGCT
>JAEMQF010000405.1 GCA_022758925.1 Burkholderiales bacterium
CGGCACCGCCAGCAGCGGGAAGCTGTCGATGCCGCCGATCATGCGGTGGATCACGGCGAACGGCGGCAGGTCGCCGCTGATCAGGATGTAGAGCAGCGACGAGCCGGCCATCGCGATCGCCACCGGCAGGCCGCTGGCCATCAGGAACAGGAAGATGATCTTCAGCATGGTGTTGCGCGCACCGGGCCGCGGCAAGCGCACGAGCGCGACCGCGAACGTGCCCCTGCAGGGCCGCAGCGGCAGCGGATCAAGCGAGCGTGGGGGTTCATGTTCCTCATCGGTCGTCCATGTGCGATTCGGGCCGCTCGAGCACGCTATAGCCGCGCTGCCAATGCACCTTCATGACCCAGATCGAGCGCAGCGTCATCACGACGAAACCGAACAACACGACGCTGTAGACGATGTTCATCGGCAGGTCGACGATCGTCATTGGCAGCGGCCCCATCTTCTGCATCATCTGCACCGTGAACACGCTCATCGAACCGAGGAAGGCGATGCGCAGCACATCGACCAGCAGCGCCAGCGCGCGGCACGCGCGCGCCGGCAGGTAGCGGTAGAGCAGGTCGACCTGGATGTGGTTGTTCCTGGCCACACCGATCGACGCGCCGACGAAGACCACGCCGATCAGCAGGTAGCGCGCAATCTCCTCGGTCCACGACGCCGAGTTGTTCAGCGCGTAGCGCGTGAAGAACTGGTAGAACACGGTGCCGCCCAGGGCCCAGAACAGCGCCAATGCGGCCCAGGCTTCGAACGGGGTGTGCGACAGGTCCACGGCGTCGTCGGTGGCGTGGAACTCGCCGTCATCGCCCATCACCTTCGGGCCGGAATCAATGTCCATGTCGTGTCCGAATCTTTGGCCCGGGCGCGAACCTGTGCCAACCCTTGTGGTCCGTCGTCCCGGCGCAAACCGGGTTCCATCGCGCAAGGCGAGCAGTCGATCCCGGCCTGCGCCGGGATCACGCTGCCTACTTGATCGCCGTGATCCGGTCGTAGTCTTTCTTGTCGAAGCCCATCGACTCCACGCTCTTGGCCTTCAGCACCGCATCGACAAAGCTCTGCCGATTCACCTCGTGGACCATGATGCCCTTCTTCCTGAACTCTTCCACCAGCTCGGACTCGCGCTGCTTGATCTGGGCCGAGGCCTTTGCCGCGGCCTCGAGCGCAACTTCGGAGAAGATCTTCTTCTCGGCGTCGCTCAACTTGTTCCAGACGTGCGGCGCCACCTGCGTCGTCAGGCCGTCGACGATGTGACCGGTCAACATGATGTGCTTCTGCACCTCGTAGAATTTCTTCGCCTCGATCGTGGTCAGCGGGTTCTCCTGGGCATCGACGGTGCCGTTCTGCAGCGCCAGGTAAACCTCGGCAAAGGCGATCGGCGTCGGGTTCGCGCCGCAGGCTTCGGGCGTGGCGCGGTAGCTCGCCACGTCGGGCACGCGGATCTTCAGGCCCTTCATGCCGGCGCAGTCGGTGAACGCCTTGTTGCTGGTCGTCATGCGCGCACCGTAGTAGGTGTAGGCCAGGATCTGGATCCCGGTTTTCTCGCGGAAGCCATCGATCATTTCCTTGAACACCGCGCTCTTGCTGTAGGCCAGCAGGTGCTCGCCGTCGCGGAAGATGAACGGGTAGTAAGCGATGCCCAGGCGCGGATAGCTGCGCGCGGCGAAGCTCGGGCCGCTGATGATCATGTCGACCGTGCCGAGCAGCATGCCCTGGTTGATGTCGGTCTCCTTGCCCAGCGAGCTCGCCGGAAAGACCTGGATTTCGAACTTGCCCCCAGTGCGCTTCTTGATCTCCTCGGCCGCCCACACGCTCTGCGTGTGGTACGGCTCGCTGGTCTCATAGACATGCGCCCACTTCAGCTTGGTCTGCGCCGCGGCGGGCAAGCCAAGAGTGGCGACACCGGCCGCCACAGCGGCGGCCAGCAGGGTCTTCAACAGCGTTCGTTTCATTGCTCGTCTCCAGTCGTTAGTGCAAAAAAGGGCCATGGGTCAATTCAACAGTTCCTGATCAGCCACCAGTTGAACCTTGGTACTGCGGCTGCGATCGAGCGCGAGCTCGAAGGCCTCCAGCGCCCGCGACAGCGGCAGTTGCGCACTGATCAGCGGCCGCACATCGACGCGGCGCGTGCGAATCGCCTGCACCGCAGAATCGAATTCACCGTTGGCGCGGAAAGCGCCCACGTAGTCCAGCTCGCGCGCCATCACGCTGTTGGCCGGGAACGGCAGCTCGGCCGGGAGTGTGCCGACCTGGACGATGCGCCCGCCGCGCTGCACCGCCGTGAGGCAGGTCGCGAGGGCAGCCGCGGCGCCGGCAGCTTCGAGGGCGATGTCGAAGCGGTCGGCGAGCGTCGCGGCGTCGATGTCGCTGCGCACCACGTTGTCGGCACCGACCTGGCGCGCGATCTTCAGTGGCCGCTCGGCGATATCGGCCACCACCACCTCGGCCGCGCCGGCCAGACGGGCCGCGATTGCACACATGCAGCCGATGGTGCCAGCGCCCGTGACGAGCACGCGCTTGCCGAACACCCCCCCGGCGCGTTGCACCGCATGCAGGCCGATCGACAGCGGCTCGGCACAGGCGATTTCGCCGAGCGAGATGTCGGCCTCGTCGACCGGCGTCAACTGGCGCTCGGGCATGACGAGGGTCTGCGCGAACAGACCCTGGGCGTGCGGAAAGATGCTGGCGCTGCCAAGGAAGAACATGTTGCGGCACAGGTTCAAGCGCCCGCCACGGCAGTAGTCGCAGCGGCCGCAAGGGTGCGACGGGTCGATCGCGACCTTGTCGCCCGGCTTGACGCGCGACACCTGCGCGCCGACGGCAGCGACCACGCCCGACGCCTCATGCCCCGGCACCAGCGGCTCGCGGATGACGAACGCGCCGACCCGCCCATGCTGGAAGTAGTGCAGATCGGAGCCGCAGATGCCGCCCGCGCCCAGGCCCAACTTCACATCGGTCGGGCCGAGCTCGGCCACGCCCGTGTCTTCGAGTCGAAGGTCGCGTGCGCCGTGGATCCTGCAGGTCAATGTCATGCTGGCGTGGTCTTGCTGTACTCAGACGCGCTTGCGACGCAGGCGCGGCCAGATTTTCGGGGCTTGCTTCGCGAGTTCATGTCGGGATAACCCTCGCGCGAGCAGGTATCGAGCGCGCGCCGTGGCCGGCCTGCTATCGAAACACCCTAGGCCAGCACGCAGGCCGCTCCCGCAGAATCGGGTACGGCCCGTTGCCACACTCGCGCCTGCGCGAGCGAGATCTGGACAGCGATTCTGGAGACCGATATGGAAAAGACCTGGCTCAAACAATACCCACAAGGCGTACCGGCGAACATCGACGTCGAACAGTACCCGTCGCTGGTGGCGCTGCTCGACGCGAGCTTCGCCAGGTTCGCGGCGCTGCCGGCGTACCGCTTCATGGGCAAGGCGTTCACCTTCGCCCAAGTCGACGAAGCCTCGCGCGCGCTCGCCGCGTACCTGCAGTCGCTCGGCCTGGCCAAGGGCGACCGGGTCGCGATCATGATGCCCAACGTGCCGCAGTACCCGGTGGCGGTGGCGGCGATCCTGCGCGCCGGCTACGTGGTGGTGAACGTGAACCCGCTGTACACGCCGCGTGAACTCGAACACCAACTGAAAGACTCCGGCTCCAAGGCGATCGTCATCGTCGAAAACTTTGCCCATGTGCTGCAAAAGGTGCTCGCCGCGGTGCCGACGAAACACGTGATCGTCACGGCCCTGGGCGACATGCTGGGGTTCCCGAAACGGCTGATCGTCAACACCGTGGTGCGCAAGGTGAAGAAGATGGTGCCGGCGTTTCAACTGCCCGGGGCGGTTGAATTCAATCAGGCGCTGGCGCGCGGCGCGGGCATGGCCTTCACACCGGCGCGCGTGGGCCTGGACGACATCGCGGTGCTGCAATACACCGGCGGCACCACCGGCGTGAGCAAGGGCGCAGTGCTGTTGCACCGCCAACTCGTGGCCAACATCCTGCAAGCCGAAGCCTGGTACCAGCCGGCGCTGAAGAAGATCCCGGCGGGCGAGCAGATCGTCACCGTGTGCGCGCTACCGCTGTACCACATCTTCGGTTTCAACACGAACATGATGCTGGGCATGCGCATGGGCGGCTGCAACATCCTGGTGGCCAATCCGCGCGATCTGCCCAGCGTCTTCAAGGAACTCGCGGGCGTGAAGTTCCACAGCTTCCCGGCCGTGAACACGCTGTTCAATGCGATGGCACACCACCCAGGTTTCGCCAGCGTCGACTGGAGCCACCTCGTGATCTCGGTCGGCGGCGGCATGGCGGTGCAGAGTGCCACCGCCAAGCTCTGGCTCGAGAAGACCGGCTGCCCGATCGTCGAGGGCTACGGCCTTTCGGAGACCTCGCCTTCGGCCACCTGCAACCCGGTCGACAGCATCGCCTACAGCGGCAACATCGGCCTGCCGATGCCCAATACCGATCTGACATTGCTCGACGACGACGGCAACGAAGTGCCGGTCGGCTCGCCCGGCGAGATCTGCATCCGCGGCCCGCAAGTCATGGCCGGCTACTGGCAGCGCGCCGACGAGACCGCGAAGGTGATGACCGCCGACGGTTTTTTCCGCAGCGGCGACATCGGCGTCGTCGACGAACGCGGTTACTTCAAGATCGTGGATCGCAAGAAAGACATGATCCTGGTGAGCGGCTTCAACGTCTACCCGAACGAGGTGGAAGATGTCGTGACGCAGATGCCCGGCGTTCTCGAATGCGCGGCAGTGGGCGTGCCCGACGCAAAGGCCGGCGAGGCCGTGAAACTCGTGATCGTGCGCAGCAACCCTGCCATCACCGAGGCCGACGTGCGCAAGTACTGCGAATCGCAGCTCACGGGCTACAAACGGCCGAAGGTGGTCGAGTTCCGAACCGAATTGCCGAAGACGCCGGTGGGCAAGATCCTGCGGCGGGAGCTTCGCGACAAAGCGCCGGGCAAGGCCTGAGCGTTCGTTGCGCACCGAAGGTGCGGCGCGAACCGGGGTCGGCTCGCGCCAAGGTTCATCACGGGGGCGTGCAGTTCAGCGCTGGGGCTGGGGCTGGCGCAGTGTTCTCGATTCGCTGAGGCTCTGCGCGCCAGCGTTCGGCGCGTGAGGACCTGGTGCACACTCGCTGCCGAACCGCTCGCGACGATGCCGCCACGCTTTCACATCGACACCCCCCTGCACGCCAGCGCCGAGCTCGCGTTGGCGCCGGGCGCGGCGCGCCATGTGCAAGTGCTGCGCCTGCAGCCTGGCGCGGCAATCATCCTCTTCGACGGCACAGGCGGCGAGTGGTCCGGCAGCGTCGTGCAAATGGGCCGCGCGCAGGTGCTGGTGCGCGTCCAGGCATTCCACGTCGTCGAGCGCGAACTGCCGATTCGCGTGACCCTTGCCGTGGGCATGCCAGCGAACGAGCGCATGGATGCGCTGGTGGAAAAGGCCACCGAACTCGGCGTCGCGGTGATTCAGCCGCTGCTGTGCGAGCGCGCCGTGTTGCGCCTGGCGGGCGAGCGCGCGCTGAAAAAAGTGGCGCATTGGCAGGCGATTGCGGTCGCAGCGTGCGAACAAAGCGGGCGGACTCGCGTGCCGCATGTCGCGCCGGTGCGCTTGCTGCCGGACTGGCTTGCTGCACTGCCTGCGGGCGGTGGGGCATCGCCATCGGCACGAGTCGTGCTGAGTGCCCCGAGGCCGGCCCAGGCCGGCCGCCCCCCGTGGGGGTCAAGCAAAGTGGCAGAGCCGCATTTGCATGAGAGCTTGCGCGAACCGAAGCCCGCACTCAGGGGACTCACCGCGTCGCTGACCGAACTCACCAGCCTCAGCGGCCCGGAAGGCGGTCTCACTGAAACCGAAGAACGGGCGGCCCGAGAACACGGCTTCATGCCGCTGCAGCTCGGTCCGCGCACGCTGCGCGCCGATACGGCGCCGCTCGCGCTGCTGGCCCACCTCGCGCTGAACTTGCAGGCGCAGCTCGAAGGAACCGAATGAACCCGCAATTGCTGCTGCTGGCGCTGTGCCAGGGCTTTTTCATGACGAACAACGTGACCTTCATCGCCATCAATGGCCTGGTCGGTCTGAGCCTGGCGCCTTCGGCGTGGATGGCGACGTTGCCCGTCACCGGCTATGTGGCGGGCGGCGCGCTGTGCGCCGGCCTGGTCGGGCGGCACCAGCGCAACTGGGGGCGCAAGCGCGGCTTTCAGTTGGGCGTGACGGTGGCAATGGCTTCGAGCGCGCTCTGCGCCTACGCGGCCTGGTCGCACAATTTCTGGTTGCTCGTCGCGGCGACCCTGATCGCGGGTTACTACAACGCCAACGCAGCGCTGTACCGCTTCGCCGCGATGGAGCTGGCCGCCCCCGCCTACAAGGAACGCGCGATTTCCTGGGTGCTGGCCGGCGGCATTCTGGGTGCGGTGGTGGGCCCGAACCTGGCAAGCGCGACGCGCGCCATGCTGCCGGTGGAGTTTGCCGGCGCCTACCTGTCGTTATGCGGCGTGGCGCTTGCGTCGTTGCTGACACTGTCGTTCATTCAGTTTCCGCCGCTGCCCAAGCCCGATGCCGCCCGGCCCGGCAGGCCACTGCGCGAGATCGCACGCCAGCCGGTGTTCGTCGTTGCGATAGCTTGTTGCGCGCTCGGTTATGGCGTGATGAACCTGTTGATGGCCGCGACGCCGATCGCCATGGCGCAATGCTCGCACCCGTTCAAGAGCGCGGCGCTGGTTCTCGAGTGGCATGTGCTGGGCATGTTCGTACCGAGCTTCTTCACCGGCTCGCTCATCAAGCGCTTCGGTTGCCTGCCGGTGATGGGCGCCGGCGTGCTGCTCAACGCGCTGTGCATCGCAATCGCGCTCAGCGGTGTCGAAGTGATGCAGTTTCTGCTCGCGCTGTTCGCGCTCGGCATGGGTTGGAACTTTCTCTACATCGGCGGCACGACGCTGTTCACGCAGACCTACCGGCCCGAGGAACGAACCCGCGCCCAGGCGGCGATGGACACGGTGGTCTACACGACGATGACGCTGACCTCATTCAGCTCGGGGGCCTTGATCGTGACGCAGGGCTGGACCTGGCTGAACCTGGGTTCGATCGTCCCGGTGCTCGCGCTCGCGGCGGCGCTGGCGTGGCTGGCCTGGTCCAAGACGTCGAGGCTGCTTCTTGCTGCGGCGGCAGCGCTACCTGCCGCACCCCAGGCGCGCGGGAAGTAACCGGCGCAGGCTCGGAATTTCGGTCGCGCATGCACTTGGATGAGATTTGACGGGTGCGAACGACCCACGGTCGTCTGTCTGCGCAGGGTCAGCATGCCGACGTGGTGGCGGCAGGGCGGCGGCGGCGCCCCCGTTCTCCGGCCCACGCTCGCGGGCGGCCGTGGATGCCTGCAATCCGCAGCGGCATCATCACCGTTGTGCCCTGCAAGCATGGGGGGCGACCGCGAATGGTGCCTGCGCCCGGGGGCACCACCACCGCCCTGATGCATCCGGGTGGGCGTGCCATGCCTTTGCATGCCGCCCGGGTGCCTTGGCGGTTGGCTTGGGGCACGGGCGCAGGCTCCATTCGCGGTGGCCGCGACCAGCGCACGAACAGACGGTGTTGATGGCGCGACGCTCGCGACCCGAATCCGGTGCCCCGCGAGCGTGGGCCGGAGAACGCACCCCGGCCACCTACCTTGCGCCATGCTTGCATGCAACCCGCAACGAACGTCGAAAACTGGCCCTCCAC
>JAEMQF010000122.1 GCA_022758925.1 Burkholderiales bacterium
AAGACGTCGGGGTGCGCCTTTTCGATCTCATCCATCAGCAACACGGCGTGCGGCTTCTTCGCGATGGCCTCTGTGAGCAAACCACCCTGGTCAAAGCCTACATAGCCGGGCGGCGCGCCGATCAAACGGCTCACCGCGTGGCGTTCCATGTATTCGCTCATGTCAAAGCGAATCAGGTCGATGCCCAGGACGTACGCAAGCTGGCGCGCAACTTCCGTCTTGCCCACACCGGTGGGGCCGCTGAACAGGAACGAGCCGATCGGCTTGTCCGGCCGGCCCAGGCCCGAGCGCGCCATCTTGATCGCGGCCGCAAGCGCTTCGATCGCCGGCTCCTGTCCAAACACGACGCTGTTCAGGTCGCGACTCAGGCTCTTGAGTTTGGAGCGATCGTCGCTGGACACACTGGCCGGTGGTATGCGGGCGATCTTCGCGACGATGTCTTCGACTTCGGCGCGCGTGATCGTTTTCTTCTGCTTGTTCTTGGGCAGGATGCGCTGCGCGGCGCCGGCTTCGTCGATAACGTCGATCGCCTTGTCGGGCAAGTGCCTGTCGTTGATGAATTTCGCGGAAAGTTCGGCCGCGGCCTGCAGCGCGCCGATCGCGTACTTGACGCTATGGTGATCTTCAAATCTGGACTTCAGGCCCTTCAGGATCTCGATCGTCTGTTCCACCGAAGGTTCGACCACGTCGACCTTCTGAAAGCGCCGCGACAGTGCTGCGTCTTTTTCGAAGATGCCACGGTACTCGTTGAACGTGGTGGCGCCGATGCACTTCATCGCACCCGAACCCAACGCCGGTTTGAGCAGGTTGCTCGCGTCCAGAGTCCCACCCGATGCCGCACCGGCACCAATCAGCGTGTGAATCTCATCGATGAACAGAATCGCGTTCGGCTGGTCCTTGAGCTGCTTCAACACGCCTTTCAGGCGCTGCTCGAAGTCGCCCCGGTATTTGGTTCCCGCGAGCAGAGCACCCATGTCCAACGAATAGACCACCGACTTGGCCAGGACCTCGGGAACGTCGTCTTGCGTGATGCGCCACGCCAGGCCCTCGGCGATCGCCGTCTTGCCCACTCCGGCCTCGCCCACCAGCAGCGGATTGTTCTTGCGGCGTCGGCACAGCACCTGAATCACGCGCTCGACTTCGAGTTCGCGCCCGATCAGCGGGTCGATCTTGCCGTCGCGCGCGAGCTGGTTCAGGTTCTGCGTGAACTGGTCCAGCGGCGAACCTTTGGTGTCGGCCTCTTCCTTTTCGCCCTCGTTGTTTGCGCCGGATTCGTTCGACTTTGCCGGTTCGGGCGGCTCGCTCTTCTTGATCCCGTGGGCGATGAAATTCACCACGTCCAGACGCGTCACGCCTTGCTGGTGCAGGTAGTACACGGCATGCGAATCCTTTTCGCCGAAGATCGCCACCAGCACGTTTGCCCCGGTCACTTCCTTCTTGCCGCTGCCGGTGGACTGCACATGCATGATGGCGCGCTGGATCACGCGCTGAAAGCCCAATGTGGGCTGCGTATCCACTTCGTCGGAGCCTGCCACCGTGGGCGTGTTCTCCTTGATGAAACCGGCCAAGCTCTTGCGCAGGTCGTCGATGTTGGCCGAACAGGCGCGCAGCACTTCAGCGGCCGATGGGTTGTCGAGCAGCGCCATCAACAGGTGCTCGACCGTGATGAATTCATGCCGCTGCTGGCGCGCTTCGACAAACGCCATGTGCAGACTGACTTCCAACTCTTGCGCAATCATGCGGCCTCCAGGATACATTGCAAGGGGTGGCCCCCACGCCTTGCGGCAGCCAATACCAACTCGACTTTCGTCGTTGCCACGTCTTTCGAATAGACCCCACACACACCACGCCCCTCGTGATGAATCTTGAGCATGATGAGTGTGGCCGATTCGATGTCGCGTTGGAAGTACTCCTGCAGAACCATCACCACAAACTCCATCGGCGTGTAGTCGTCGTTGAGCAAGACGACCTGATACATCCGGGGCGGCTCGGTCCGCTGGGTACGTCGCTCGGCAACAACCGCCCCGCTCCCATCGTCGGGCAACACCGGCGCAGGCGGGATCGGTTTGTCGGTGGCCATGTCACCCATTCTATCGAGTTGGCATATCCCCTCAGGTGAAGCTGCCACCCCTCGTTTGGCGGACTATTCCACGCCGCAGCGAAGGGTTCGCTCGGCAGTGCAGGACTTTGCGCTCCGATCGGCGCCTTGAAGCCCTGCATTTGCTCGCGCTCCCGTTGGAAACCACGGACCATGCCGCGCTGCAAGCCGCGCGGGTCGAGATCGGCCGCAGCAGTATTCTTCGAGACGACGCCGCACCATGAACACCACCACCCTGCCTGCACCCACCTCCGCAGCGGCGCCGATGAGCGTCTTCGAACGCTACCTCAGCCTCTGGGTGTTCCTGTGCATTGTCGTCGGCATCGCCCTCGGACAGACGCTTCCCGGGCCGTTCCAGGCCATAGGCCGGATGGAGATTGCCAACGTCAACCTGCCGGTCGGCCTGCTGATCTGGGTCATGATCATCCCGATGCTGCTGAAGGTCGACTTCACTTCGCTGTCGCAGGTCAAGCAGCACTGGCGCGGCATCGGCGTCACGCTGTTCGTCAACTGGGCCGTCAAGCCGTTCTCGATGGCGCTGCTGGGCTGGATCTTCATCCGCCATGTGTTCGCACCCTACCTGCCCGCGGCACAAGCCGACAGCTATATCGCCGGCCTGATTCTCCTGGCCGCCGCGCCCTGCACTGCAATGGTCTTCGTCTGGAGCCGGCTCACCGGCGGCCACCCGCTGTTCACGCTGTCGCAGGTCGCGCTCAACGACAGCATCATGGTGTTCGCCTTTGCGCCCATCGTCGCGCTGCTGCTCGGCCTGTCATCGATCACCGTGCCGTGGGACACGCTGCTCACGTCGGTGCTGCTGTACATCGCGATCCCGGTGGTGCTGGCGCAGCTGTGGCGCAAGGCCCTGCTGGGTCGTGGGCAAGCCGTCTTCGACGCGACCTTGGCGAAGATCGGCCCCTGGTCGATCACCGCCCTGCTCGCCACGCTCGTGTTGCTGTTCGCCTTCCAGGGCCGGGCCATCCTCGACCAGCCGCTGGTCATCGCGATGCTCGCCGTGCCGATCCTGATCCAGGTCTTGTTCAACTCTGGCCTGGCCTATTGGCTCAATCGCCAGTTGGGTGAATCGCACAGCGTGGCCTGCCCATCGGCCCTGATTGGGGCGAGCAACTTCTTCGAGCTGGCCGTGGCCGCAGCCATCAGCTTGTTCGGTTTCGAGTCGGGCGCCGCGCTGGCCACCGTGGTCGGTGTGCTGATCGAGGTGCCGGTGATGCTGCTGGTCGTCAAAATCGTCAACGACAGCAGGAGCTGGTACGAAGCCGGGCAGAAAGTACAAGAGAACCCATGAACGACTCGGCCATCACGATCTGTCACAACCCCAGTTGCGCCGCCTCGCGCAATGCGCGCAAGCGCTTGCGCAGCGTCATGAGGCGCGATGGCGCCGGGTCACATCTGGTCGATCATCACCTGCCCGAAGCCCGAGCATGAGACTTGCGTCGCGCCCTCCATCAGACGCGCGAAGTCGTACGTCACCTTCTTCGACTGAATCGCTTTTTGCATCGACGTGATGATCAGATCGGCGGCTTCGGTCCAGCCCATGTGGCGCAGCATCATCTCCGCCGAGAGAATTTCCGAGCCGGGATTGACATAGTCCTTGCCGGCGTATTTTGGCGCCGTGCCATGGGTGGCCTCGAACATCGCCACCGAGTCGCTCATGTTCGCCCCGGGCGCGATGCCGATGCCGCCGACCTGAGCCGCGAGCGCGTCAGAGATGTAGTCACCGTTGAGATTCAAGGTCGCGATCACCGAATATTCGGCCGGCCTGAGCAAGATTTGCTGCAAGAACGCGTCGGCGATCGAGTCCTTGACCACGATTTCGTTTCCGGTCTTCGGGTTCTTGAACTTGCACCACGGCCCGCCGTCGATGGCCTGGGCGCCGAACTCGCGCTGCGCCAGGGCATAGCCCCAGTCGCGAAATCCACCCTCGGTGAATTTCATGATGTTGCCCTTGTGCACGAGCGTCACTGAAGACTTGTCGTTGTCGATCGCGTACTGGAACGCCTTGCGCACCAGGCGCTCGGTGCCCTCGCGCGAGACCGGCTTGATGCCGATGCTCGAGGTTTCCGGAAAACGGATCTTCTTCACCCCGAATTCGTCTTGCAGGATCTTGATCAGGCGTTTCGCCTTGTCGCTCTGCGCCTCGAACTCGATGCCGGCATAGATGTCTTCCGAGTTCTCGCGGAAGATGATCATGTTGGTCTTTTCCGGCTGCTTGAGCGGTGAGGGCACCCCCGTGAAATATTGAATCGGACGCTGGCACACGTACAGATCGAGTTCCTGGCGCAGCGCAACGTTGAGCGAGCGAATGCCGCCACCCACCGGCGTCGTCAACGGCCCCTTGATCGAGACCACGTAGTCCTTGACGATGGCGAGAGTTTCTTCTGGCAGCCAGACATCGGGGCCGTAGATCTTGGTCGCCTTCTCGCCTGCG
>JAEMQF010000384.1 GCA_022758925.1 Burkholderiales bacterium
GCGCCGAAGCAAGCATGATCAGGTGGTAGCCGCCGCTGCCGCCTGAAAACTGCGGCCCGACGACGATCATCACGCCGCCGAATCCCACTGCAGTGGCGAGCCAGCGTTCCCAGCGCATCGCCTCGCGAAAGAAGACGTAGGCGCCGATCATGATGAAGATCGGCGTCGTGAAGCCGATCGCCGTCATGTTGGCGAGTGGGATCTGCGGCAGCGCGATGAACCACAGCGCCAGACCCACCGAGTGAAACGCACCGCGTGCGAACTGGCCGCCGATGTGCTTCGGCCAGTAGTACCCGGCGCCGTGGTACAGCACCACCGGGACCAGCACCAGCAAGCCGAAGAAGTAGCGCAGGAACTGCGCCTGGAACGGGTCGACCTGCAGCGCGAGCAAACGCATCAGGGCGTTGAGCATGCTGAACGCGAAACCTGCCGCGCTGACCCAGAGCAAGCCGCGGGTCGTGGGGCTCCAATGCGCGCTATGGCGCAGCAGCGATTGGCCGGTCAGGCGCGAGAGCATGACCGCGATGATGCCTGCATCGCGGGTGGCGCATCGCCGAAGCTCCCGGCCCCTGGATCGGCGCCACAATTCGCCCCGACGCGGGCCCGACCCAAAGCCCGACAAGCTCGTGGCACCATTCAGGATCGTCTCCCTCCGCTCGCGGCACCAGGCACATGAACATCAGCACCGGGCGCCCTGTCACGCTCGCCCCTTCGGGCATGGTCACCTGCCCGCACTCGCTGGCGTCGCAGGCGGGGGTCGACGCCTTGCGCGGCGGCGGCTCGGCGGTGGACGCGGCAATTGCGGCGAGCAGCACCTTGGCCGTGATCTACCCGCACATGACGGGCCTGGGCGGCGATGCGTTCTGGCTCATCTACGACGCGAAGACGAACTCCGTGCGCTACCTCGACGGCGGTGGGCGCGCCGCGGCGAGCGCCGACGCGACCTGGTTTGCGCAGCAGGGCCAGACCGAAATTCCGTTGCGCGGGATCCTGCCCGCAACGCTCACGACGCCGGGCGCGGTGTCGAGCTGGGTCGAGGCGCACCGCCAGTTCGGCCGCTTGCCCCTGGCGCGAAACCTCGAAGCGGCGATCGGTTATGCGCGCGATGGGTTTCCCGTCACCGAGCGCCTCGCGGGCTGGATCGAGGCGACGCAGGCCGAGCTCGTGCCACACCTCGAATCGGCGTCGATCTTCCTGCCGCAGGGCAGCGCGCCGCGCGCCGGCGCCAGACTGTGCAACCCCGACCTCGCGCGCACCCTGACCGCGTTGGCCGAGGGCGGCCACGCCGGTTTCTACGAGGGCGACGTGGCGCGCGAACTGGCGCGATTCTCAAAGGACCGCGGCGGTTTCTTCACGGCGCGCGACCTCGCCGCGCAAAGCGCGCGCTGGGGCGAGCCGCTGCGCGGTAGCTACCGTGACGTGATCATCTTCGAGACCCCGGCACCGACGCAGGGCTTCACCGTGCTCGAGATGCTGAACCTGCTCGAGCCGTTCGAGTTGCACCGGCGGCCCTACCTCGGCGCCGACCATGTGCACCTGATGGTGCAGGCGAAACAGATCGCGTTCCACGACCGCGACCAGTATCTGGCCGACCCCTTGTTCGCCGCGGTGCCGCTGCAGCGCCTGATCTCGAAGGCCTATGCCGACGCGCGGCGCAGCCTGATGCACCCGGCGCGCGCCGTGCCCTGGGACAAGATCCGCTCGTTCGGCAGCCTGACCGGCGACACCGTGTTCATCGCCGCGGTCGACGCGCAAGGCAACGCCGCGGCACTCATCAACAGCCTGTACGGCGTGTTCGGCTCGTGCGTGGTGGCCGGCAACACGGGCGTGATGCTGCAAAACCGCGGTGCCTATTTTTCGCTCGACCCGAAGCACCCGAACTGCTTGGCGCCGGGCAAGACACCGCTGCACACGCTGATCGCGTCGCTCGCATTTCGCGATCACAAGCTGTGGGGCGTTGTCGGTTGCATGGGAGCCGACGGCCAGCCGCAGATCCACGCCCAGGCCTACGTCAACATGATCGACTTCGGGCGCGACATTCAGCAGGCCGTGGAAGCACCGCGCTGGCTGTCGGGCCGGTTCGCATTGGGCGAAGCACGCGACACCCTGCACATCGAAGCCCGCTTCCCGCCGCAGACGATTGCCGAACTCGAACGCCGCGGCCACCCGCTGCAGCGCTGGGGCGACTGGCACGAACTCGCGGGCCACGCGCACGGCATCACGATCGACCCGCAAAGCGGCATGCGCTGCGGCGGCGCGGACCCGCGCAGCGACGGGGCGGCGATCGGGTATTGACGGCGTGGCTGACGGCGGCTCGAGGTTTGCGCGGCGCGGCTCGACGCGCATCGCGCGGCGATTCGGCTCGGCGCGAAACTCACCTTACGTCGCCGCTACCCGGCGTTATCAGCATGGCATTGCGCTCGCGCAGGGGAATCTCCAGCCGGTCCGCGAGCCTCGGCAAGATTCGCGCAGGTAGACTTCACGCGCCGCCGGTGTCTGCACACGGGCGTGCCCTGAAGGGACGCGGTTGGACAAGAGCAAGCTCAGCGAAACCGACATCTGCGAAAAGTTCATCAGCCCAGCGCTGGTGCAAGCCGGCTGGGACGTGATCGAGCAGATTCTTCGCGAGTACCCTCTTCGCCCGGGCCGCATGGTGGTGCGCGGCACACATGCCAGCCGCGACAAGAAGTCGGTGCTGCGTGCCGACTACGTGCTGTTCTGGAAGGCCAACATCCCGCTGGCCGTGATCGAAGCCAAAGACAACACCCAGGCCGTTGGCGCCGGCATGCAGCAGGCGCTGACTTACGCCGCTTTGTTGGATGTGCCCTTTGTCTTCACCAGCAATGGCGATGGCTTTGTGTTCCGCGACGCCACGCTGGCCACGGGCACACTGGAGACGAACCTCGCTCTCGATCACTTCCCATCGCCCGCCGAACTCTGGGCGCGCCTGTGCGCCTACAAAGGCTGGACGCCAGACGAAGAAGCCATTGCCGGCCAGCCGTACTCGCCCAGCAAGACGCCGCGCTACTACCAGATCGGCGCCATCAACCGCGCAGTCGAAGCGATCGCGCGCGGGCAGAACCGCATCCTGCTCGTCATGGCCACCGGCACGGGCAAGACCTACACGGCGTTCCAGATCATCTACCGGTTGTGGAAGTCGAGCTGGCGTGCCGACAAGGCCTCCGGCCACGGGTTGGGCCAGAAGCGCATCCTGTTCCTGGCCGACCGCAACATCCTTATCGACCAGACGATGGTCAACGACTTTCGCCCCTTCAAAGGCGCGATGGCCAAGCTGAGCCCGAACGCGAAGGGCGTGGAGCGTGTCGATGCCGCCACCGGCAATCGCTTCATCGAAGACCTCGACCTGGCAGTGAACAAGACGACGAAGCAAGTCGACAAGAGCTACGAAATCTACCTGTCGCTGTACCAGGCAGTCTCGGGCACCGAAGAAGAGCAGAACATCTACAAGCAGTTCTCGCCCGACTTCTTCGAACTGATCGTGGTCGACGAATGCCACCGCGGCAGTGCCGACGAAGATTCGGCCTGGCGCGAGATCCTCACCTACTTCAAGAGCGCCACGCAGATCGGCCTGACCGCCACGCCGAAGGAAACCGAACACATTTCCAACGCCGAATACTTCGGCGAGCCGGTCTACACCTACTCTTTGAAGCAAGGCATCGAAGACGGCTACCTGGCGCCGTACAAAGTGATCCGCGTTGACTTGGACAAAGACACGTTCGGCTGGCGCCCGCCGGAAGGCATGCGTGACAAGCTCGGCAACGTCATCGAAGACCGCATCTACAACGCCATCGACATGAACCGCAAGCTCGTGCTCGAACGGCGCGACGCGGTGGTGGCGGCCAAGATCACCGAGTACCTTAAGGCAACCGACCGCTACGCCAAGACAATCGTGTTCTGCGAAGACATTGACCACGCGAGCCGCATGCGCCAGGCCCTGAGCAACGCCAACGCCGACATCGCTGCGTTGAGCCCGCTCTACGTGGTGCAGATTACCGGCGACAACGCCGAAGGCAAGGCCCAGCTCGACAACTTCATCGACCCCGAGAAGCGCTTTCCTGTCATCGCCACTACGTCCAAACTGATGAGCACCGGTGTCGACGCGCAGACCTGCAAGTTGATCGTGCTCGAGCAGAACATCAAGTCGATGACGCTGTTCAAGCAGATCATCGGGCGCGGCACGCGTCTGCGCGAAGACCTGGGCAAGACATGGTTCAGGATTCTCGATTTCAAGCGCGCGACCGACATCTTTGCCGACAAAGACTTTGATGGCGACCCGGTGCAGATCTACGAGCCCAAGGGCGATGAGCCCATCAACCCACCCGAGCCACCCTTGGGCGACGCTGGCGCAAGCGGCGGCACTGCGGGCGAGCCTGGCCTTGCACCACTGCCGGGTGCCCCTCTAACAAGCCCAGGCGACGCCCCCGCGCCCGTCAAGCGCTACATCGTCGGCGGCAGCGTCAACGTCAGCGTCGCCCGCGAGCGCGTGCAGTACCTCAACGCCCAAGGTAAGCTCATCACGGAGAGCCTGCGCGACTACACGCGCATCAATGTGATGCGCCAGTTCGACTCGCTCGACAAGTTCCTGCAAGCCTGGAGCGGCGCCGAGCGCAAGGCGGTCTTGATCGACGCGCTCGAAGCGGAAGGCGTGCTGTTCGACGCACTCGCAGACGAAGTCGGCAAAGACCTCGACCCCTTCGACCTGTTGCTGCACGTGGCCTACGACATGCCGCCGCGCACACGGCGCGAACGCGCCAACAGAGTCAAGAAACGCAACGCCTTCGCCAAGTACGGCGAGGTGGCGCGCAAGGTGATCGAAGCGCTGATCGACAAGTAC
>JAEMQF010000233.1 GCA_022758925.1 Burkholderiales bacterium
AGCAAACTTCTCAGGAGACTTTCATGGCTCTTTCGGATCTGAATCTTGTGGCGATCTTCGTCGCTGCCGCAGTCACCTTCCTGCTCGGCGGCCTGTGGTACTCGCCGCTGTTGTTCGCGAAGGCCTGGATGCGCGAGGCCGGGTTGAGCGAGGCGCAGACGCGCCAGGGCAACATGGCGCGAACCTTCGGCTTGTCAGGCCTTGCCGCGCTCGTGATGGCGTTCAATCTGGCGGCCTTCCTCGGCCCGGCATCCACATTGGCCTTCGGCGTGTTCGCAGGCTTTGCCGCCGGCTTCGGCTGGGTCGCGATGTCGCTCGGGGTGATCTACCTCTTCGAGCAGCGTTCGCTGAAGCTGTGGTTGATCAACAGCGGTTACCAGGTCCTGTCGTTGACGTTGATGGGCGCCATCCTCGGAGCATGGAAATGAACCGGATCGCCATTTCGTTCCTGCTCTGCGTGGCCGCGCTGGCCGGGCCGTCGCTGGCGGAGACGAGCAACGTCTCGCCCGCCGGCTTCATCATCACGTTTCGCGAAGAAGCGAAGGCCACGCCGGACGAGGTCTGGCAGGCCATCGTGCAACTGCCGCGCTGGTGGAGCGATGCGCACACGTACTCGGGCAAGGCCTCGAATCTGAGCCTGGAAACGCTTGCCGGCGGCTGCTGGTGCGAGCGCTGGGGTGAAGGCCAGTCGGCGCAGCATGGGCGGGTGATCCTGGTCCAGCCGGGGCGAGTGATCCGAATCAATGCGAGCCTGGGGCCGCTGCAGGAATTGGCTGTAAATGGCGTCTTGACGATCGTCACCAGCGCGCAGGAGGGCAAGACGTTTCTGCGCTTGACGTATCGAGTCTCCGCAAACGCCGATGCGGGCTTGGACAAGCTTGCCCCCGCCGTCGACCAGGTGCTGGTGGTGCAGTACCGGCGCCTCAAGTCATTGGCCGAGTCGGGCAAGCCCGAGTGACAGGCACGCCGTCGGCCAGGCTCGCGCCGCTGCCGGACGTTGCGATCGTCGCGCCGAGCACTTGCTTGAACATCGTGGCGGCGCTGCGGTGGCCAGGCCCGGTCATGCATTCTTCCGGGATGGGGCGCGGCGCGCACCGGGGCAGGCAGCGCAACAACGCGTTGCATTGCCCGGGCCGGGCGTGACAATCGGCGCATGGCCGACGACGCCGCACCGCACCAGCGCCGCCCACGCTACCCGGGCACGCATCCGCGCCGCTTCGAGGAAAAGTACAAGGAGCTTGACCCCGCGCGCCACGCCGAGGAACTGCACAAGGTGATGCGGCGTGGCCAAACGCCGGCCGGCATGCACCGGCCGATCTGTGTTGCCGAAGTTCTGCACATCCTGAATCCGCAGCCGGGTGAGGTAGGGCTGGACGCGACCCTCGGATTCGGTGGCCATGCACAAGAATTGCTGGCGCGCGTGCAGCCTGGCGGGCGCCTGTTCGGAATCGACGTCGACCCGCTCGAACTGCCGCGCGCGCAAGCGCGCCTGCGCGCCCTGGGCTACCCTGAAACGGCGCTGGCAGTGCGCCGCATCAACTTTGCCGAGATCGCGAGCCTGCTGCCCGAAGCGGGCGGCTTCGACTTCGTGCTGGCCGACCTGGGTGTGTCGTCGATGCAGATCGACAATCCGGCGCGCGGCTTCAGCTTCAAGGTCGACGCGCCGCTGGACCTGCGCCTGGACCCGAGCCGCGGCGCCAGCGCCAGCGAATTCCTGTTGTCGTTGACGCGCCCACAATTGCGTGAACTGCTGATCGCCAACGCCGACGAGCCCTTCGCCGTGCCACTCGCCGCCGCGATCCAGGGCCAGTACCTCGAAACCACGGCCCAACTTGCAGCGCTGGTTCGAGGCACGATGCGGCTGGCGCTCAAGCCGAGCCTGCCGCAAGCCGAGCGCGACGCAGAAATCAGGAAGACGCTGCAGCGCACCTTCCAGGCGCTGCGCATCGCGGTGAACGATGAATTCGCCGTGCTCGAACGCTTTCTGGATGCGCTGCCGGCATGCCTGAAGCCCGGCGGCCGCGTCGCGGTCCTGAGTTTTCACTCGGGCGAAGACCGGCGCGTGAAAAAGGCGTTCCAGGCCGGCGAGCGTGCCGGCATTTATGCACGCGTCGCCCCGGATCCGCAGCGAGCGTCGCTGCAAGAGCGCCACGACAATCCGCGTTCGAGCGCCGCCAAATTGCGCTGGGCGGTGAAGCCGATGTAGGCAACGCAGGTGTCAGGAGAGTCGGCACGCAGTCATTCGCTCGGAACAAACAACCACAACAGCAGGTAGACGAAGAGACCGGCTCCGCCGCACATCAGCAGCACGGCAGCCAGCAAGCGCCAGATCCACGATTCGACGCCGGTCGCGCGTGCGATGCCGCCGCACACGCCGGCGATCCAGCGGTCGTTGCGGCTGCGCCGCAGCGCGTTGAGCGCGCCGATGGCGGGCGACTGGCCCAGGCCGTCGGCAGGTGAGGCAGGGGCGCCGAGCAGACGTGCCTTCGCGCGCGCGAACTCTTCGTCGCTCAAGGCTCCGCGTTGATGCAATTCCTGCAATTTTGCCAATTCGTCGCTCAGTTCCATCGCGCGCTCCTGTTCTCGGGCTGATACTGCCGGTCGAACCGGCGAAGGCGATTCTCCCACCGCGCGAAAAATGGGCATGTTTGAGCGATTCGAACACGACAAACAGATGGCGACGCCGGTTCGGCCTGGATTCGGGTCGGCCCGTTCCGATGGCCCCTAAAGTTCTGACGCACGAGGCCGAAGTCTGAAGAGCCATCTTCAGAAACCGAGGTCATGAAAGCCCTGCTCCTTCGACTCTTTGCGGCTTCACCCGCACCTCCGGCCAAGGGCGGCGGCCGCATTGCCCGAGCGATTGAGGTCGTGCGCCAGACTGCCTGGCAGGTCACGCAGAGCATGGAGGAACTGCCAACAACGCCCGGTGCGCCCGGCACCGAGAGCGAACCCAGCGAGATCGGTGTCGCATTCTTCTCGTGGTTGGTGGCCATCCCGGAGCTGGCTCAGGCAGAACCCGGGGGGCGCGAAACCAGGGCATTGCAGCGCCTGGATCGGGTTGCGGCGGACCCTGCGGCGCAACAAAGCCTGCTGCCACGCGCCGCCGCCGTGGTGCCGCAACTCATGGGACGCCTGCGCGACGCTTCGGTCTCGTTGACCGAGTTGTCACAGTATGTGTCGCGCGACATGACGTTGGTGGCGGAGGTGATTCGCACTGCAAATAGCGCCTACTATCGACGTGGCGAGGCGGTTGTGGAACTTGACCACGCGATCCGTTCGATCGGCATCCTGGGCTTGCAAGGCACGGTCGCGCGCACCGTCCTGAAGCCGGTGTTCGACGGCCGCGGCGGCGAGTTGGTGACGCGCAGCGCGAGGCGGCTTTGGGAGCATACCGAGCGCAAGGCGGAACTGTGTACGGTACTGGCGCGTTGCGAGAACATCGACCCGTTGGAGGGCTACCTGGCAGGGTTGGTGCACAACGCCGTCTGGTCGGCGGTGTTGCGAGCCCTCGACGGTGTCGACGGCGAAGGAACCTGGGTCTTCAGTGCCCCGATCGTGCGGGCGCTGGAGGCGCGGCGTGACCGTCTGTTTGAAATCATCGCCAAGCGCTGGCAGTTGAGTGACGGCCTGACCGAGTTGGCCATCGATGTGGCACAGCGCGGGCTGGCCTCGGCCGCGTCGGTGCAAGGCCGGTTGCTGTACACCGGCGACCGGCTCGCGTCCATGCTGTGCGTTCCTGGCCGGTTGGGAGAGGCCGAGGCGTGGTTGGCGAATCAGCCAAAGCCTGTGCGGGAGTGTTTCGAAAGCTTGCGCCGAGCGCAAGACGCTGCTGCGGCCTGAGCTCAGCTCCTGGCTCCGCCCCGGGCCCGCGCAGGCTCGGGCGTTTGCTGAAATGTCCGCCCGCGGCATCACAATCTGGCGCTTCGCTGCCACCTTGCCCGACGCGCATCCGCGCGCGGATTTGCGCCGCATGACCACGCCACTCATTGCCCTGCCCGCCGAAGTGATGGCCGCGCTTGCGGATTGCGGATTGCTCGGGCCCGGTGAGGCGCCCATGGGTCAGGCGCTGAGCGGTGGCGTCTCGTCCGATATCTGGCGCGTCGACCTGCGCCAGGGCCCGGTTTGCGTGAAACGCGCGCTGCCGCAGTTGCGGGTCGCGGCGCGTTGGGAGGCACCGGTGTCGCGCAATGCGTTCGAGGTGGCGTGGATCGAAGTCGCGGGCGCGATCAACCCCGCAGCCGTGCCACGCCTGCGCGGCCACGACGCGCGCGCCGGCCTGTTCATCATGGACTTTCTGGAGCCGGCGCGGCACCGCCTGTGGAAGACCGAGTTGCGCGAGGGCCGCGCCGACGCCGCGCCGGCCGCGGCGGTGGGCGCGCGTCTGGTGCAGATTCACGCCGCCACCGCGGGCCGCGCCGAGATATCGCAGCGCTTCCCGACGGATGCGATCTTTCACGCGATCCGCCTCGCCCCTTACCTCGAAGCGGCGGCGGAGCAGCACCCACCCGCCGCCGCCGCGCTGCACGCGCTGGTGCTGGCCACCGCCAACACCCGCGAAGCACTGGTGCATGGCGACGTGAGCCCGAAGAACATCATGCTCGGCCCGGACGGGCCGATTTTTCTCGACGCCGAATGCGCCTGGTACGGCGACCCGGCGTTCGACCTGGCGTTTTGCCTGAACCACCTGCTGCTCAAATGTCTGTGGGCACCGCACGCGAGCGAAGGCTTCGCGCGCTGTTTTCGCGCCCTGGTCGAGAGCTACGCGCGCGGCGTGAACTGGACCCGGTGGCCGCTGCTCGAAGCGCGTGCCGCACGCCTGTTGCCGGGCCTGCTGCTGGCGCGCATCGACGGCAAGTCGCCGGTTGAATACATCACCGGCGAGACGCAGAAGAACCTGGTGCGCGAGTTTGCGCTCGTGCTGCTGCTGGCGCCGGTGATGGAATTGAACCTGGTGCTCGGGCGCTGGATGCGGGAGTTGCCGGCATGAACCGCAGCATCGCAAGAGTGCACGCGCGGCGCGTGCGGGACTCGCGCGGCAGGCCGACGCTGGAGGCCG
>JAEMQF010000160.1 GCA_022758925.1 Burkholderiales bacterium
CGGTAAGGTAGCCAAGGCTCGCGCCGGTGCGTTCGGCAATCCATTGCGCCAAGCTCAGCAGCGCTGCGGCTTGCGGGTGTTGTGCGGCTGCGTTGCCGAGCAGCACAGCCTTGCGTTCGCCGCTGAGCAAGGTCTGCGCAATCGCCTCGATGTGCGCGCCGGCCTTGCCCGGCATCGGCGCGGCAACACCCTGGGCCTGGGCAATCGCCTGCGCCACATCGGCCAGGCTTTGCAGCCATTCGCTGGGCGGCGCGACGATGCCCTCACCCAGCCTCATCAACCAGTCGTCTTGCAGGGCGTGGATGCTGTGCAATTTCGCGCCCTTGCGCACCGCCTGGCGCAGGCGCAGCGCGAACAGTGGGTGATCCTTGCGCAGGAAGGAGCCGACCACCAACGCCGCCTGCAGCGATGACAGCGCGGCGATGGGCATTCCCAACCAACGCGCCTTGCCCTGGCCCGCACCATTGCTGAAATCGGCGTGACGTGTGCGGTGGTCGATGTTTTGGCTGCCCAAGCCATGCACGAGCTTCGTCAGCAGATGCAGTTCCTCGACCGTGCTGTGCGCCGAACCCAGCGCGCCAATGCTGTGCGCGCCATCGGCGAGTGAAATCCGGGTCAGGCTGCGCGCCACGTGTTCGAGCGCCGCCGTCCATGACACGGTTTCCCATTCGTCACCCTTCCTGATCATGGGCACCGTGAGCCGCGCGTCGCTGTTCAGCGCCGTGTAGGAAAAGCGGTCGCGATCGGCGATCCAGCATTCGTTCACGGCCTCGTTTTCAAGCGGAACGACGCGCATCACCTTGCCCGACTTCACTTGAACCACCAGGTTCGCTCCGGTGCTGTCGTGCGGGCTGATGCTCTTGCGGCGCGACAGCTCCCAGGTGCGGGCGCTGTAGCGAAACGGCTTGCTGGTGAGCGCACCGACCGGGCAGAGGTCGATCATGTTGCCCGAAAGTTCGGAGTCGATTGTCTCCCCGGCAATCGTCGTGATCTCGCTGTGCTCGCCGCGGTGGATCATGCCCAGTTCCATCACGCCCGCAACTTCCTGCCCGAAGCGAACGCAGCGCGTGCAATGGATGCAGCGGTTCATCTCTTGCATCGAGACCAGCGGTCCCGCGTCCTTGTGCAGTACAACGCGCTTCTCTTCGCTGTAGCGTGAACTCGATGCGCCGTAGCCGACGGCAAGGTCCTGCAACTGACACTCGCCGCCCTGGTCGCAAATCGGACAGTCGAGTGGGTGGTTGATGAGCAGAAACTCCATCACGCCCTGTTGCGCCTTGAGCGCCTTGTCGCTCTTGGTGCGAACAATCATTCCCTGCGTCACGGGCGTGGCGCAGGCCGGCATCGGCTTCGGCGCCTTTTCGATGTCGACCAGGCACATGCGGCAGTTCGCAGCGATCGACAATTTCTTGTGATAGCAGAAATGCGGAATGTAGATTCCGCATTGGTCCGCGGCGTGCATGATCACGCTGCCTTCGGCAACCTGCACCTTGCGACCATCGAGTTCGATTTCAATCATGGTGGGGTGTCGGTCTTCCTGCTACCGATCAGCCGGGACCGGGCACGACTTGTGTTCGATGTGATGCACGAACTCGTCGCGGAAGTTCTTGATCATCGCGCGCACCGGCATCGCCGCGGCATCTCCCAGGGCGCAGATGGTGCGGCCTTGGATGTTATCGGACACCGAGTTCAACAGATCGATGTCTTGCATGCGCCCCTGGCCATGTTCGATGCGATACACCATGCGGTACAGCCACCCCGTGCCTTCGCGACAAGGCGTGCACTGACCGCACGATTCGTGGGTATAGAAATAGGACAGTCGCAACAGGCTCTTCACCATGCAGCGGGTGTGATCCATGACGATCACCGCGCCCGAGCCGAGCATCGAGCCGGCCTTGGCGATGCTGTCGTAGTCCATCGTGCAGTCCATCATCGTGGCAGCGGTCAGCACCGGCGCGGACGAGCCCCCAGGGATCACGGCCTTGAGTTTGCGGCCCGCACTCGCGCCTCGAACGCCGCCCGCAAGTTCGAGCAACTTGGGGAATGGCGTGCCCAGCGGCACTTCATAGTTGCCGGGCAGTTCCACATCGCCGACCACCGAGTAGATCTTGGTACCGCCGTTGTTCGGCTTACCGACTTCGAGATAGGTCTGACCCCCGTTGCGGATGATCCACGGCACCGCCGCAAATGTTTCGGTGTTGTTGATCGTCGTCGGCTTGCCGTACAGGCCGTAGCTCGCCGGGAAGGGCGGCTTGAAGCGCGGTTGACCCTTCTTGCCTTCGAGAGATTCGAGCAACGCCGTCTCTTCACCGCAGATGTAGGCGCCGAAGCCATGCGTGGCGTGCAACTCGAAACTGAAATTCGAACCGAGCAGGTTCGCGCCCAGGTATCCGGCGGCGCGCGCTTCGTCGAGCGCCGCCTCGAATCGTTCGTAGACCTCGAAGATTTCGCCGTGGATGTAGTTGTAGCCCACTGCCGTTCCCATCGCATACGCGGCGATCACCATGCCTTCGATCACGATGTGCGGGTTGAACATCAGGATGTCGCGGTCTTTGCAGGTGCCGGGCTCGCCTTCGTCGGAGTTGCACACCAGATACTTGGCCCCGGGGAACAGACGCGGCATGAAGCTCCACTTCAAGCCGGTCGGAAAGCCCGCACCGCCGCGGCCACGCAAGCCCGAGGTCTTGACTTCGGCGACCACTTGTTCGGGTGTCATGCCCGCACCTTCGCCCTTGGCGAGAATCTTGCGCAGCGCCTGGTAGCCGCCGCGCCCTTCGTAGTCTTTCAGCGACCAGTTGCGGCCGTTCAGGCCCTCGTAGATTTGGCCACCGATGTGCCGGCCGTGAAAGCAGCTGAGGCTGCCGTCGGACTGAAAACGCGACAGGTCGAGCATCGCCATCACGCCGTCGCCGCGCCGGTGCGCGCCGGGCTTTGCAGACTCGTTCGCAAGGTGTCGAGCAGGGCATCCAGACGCTCAGGGGTCATGAAACTGCACATATGCAAGTCGTTCACGAGCATCACCGGCGCGTCGGCGCAAGCGCCCAGGCATTCACTTTGATGCACCGTGAACAGGCCGTCGGCGCTCGTGCCGCCGGTGTCAACTCCGAGGCGCTGGCACAGGTGCGCCAGCGCCTGTTGCCCGTCGCGCAACTGGCACGGCAGGTTGGTACAGACGTTGAGCTTGAAGCGCCCGGTCGGCTGCTGGTTGTACATGTTGTAGAAGGTCGTGACTTCGTGCACCGCGATGGGCGGCATGTGCAAGTATTCAGCGACCGCTTTCTCTGCTTCGCCCGACACATGGCCTTCCTGCTGCTGCACGATCGCAAGACACGCCATCACTGCCGACTGGCGCTGGTCGGCCGGGTACTTTGCGACTTCACGGTCGAAGCGCTTCCGCATCGGATCGGACAAGACGAAGCTCATTGGAGCCCCTCGCCCGGCGAGCAGTCCCGCCGGTCCCTAGGGGGGATGCGGGCCGGCTTCGGATCGGCCCGCCTCATCGATCGATCTCCCCGAACACGATGTCCATCGTGCCGATCACCGCCACGGCATCGGCGATCATGTGGCCGCGTACGATCTCGTCCAACGCCGCGAGGTGCGCGAATCCCGGCGCCCGAATCTTCAGCCGATAAGGCTTGTTCGCACCATCGCTGACGATGTAGATTCCAAACTCGCCTTTCGGGTGCTCCACCGCCGCGTAAGCCTCGCCTTCCGGAACGTGAAAGCCCTCGGTGAAGAGCTTGAAGTGATGGATCAGCTCTTCCATGCTCGACTTCATGTCGACGCGCGGCGGCGGCGCCACCTTGTGGTTGTCGGTGATCACCGGGCCAACGTTCTCTCGCAGCCATGCAACGCACTGCGCAATGATCTTGTTGGACTGGCGCATTTCTTCCACGCGCACCAAGTAACGGTCGTAGGTATCGCCGTTGACGCCCACCGGAATATCGAACTCCAGCCTGTCGTAGACCTCATAGGGCTGCTTCTTGCGCAGGTCCCACTCCACGCCCGAACCGCGCAACATCGGCCCGGTGAACCCAAGGTTCAACGCGCGCTCGGGAGCAACCACGCCGATACCGACGGTGCGCTGCTTCCAGATGCGGTTGTCGGTGAGCAGGGTTTCGTATTCATCCACGCAGGCCGGAAAACGCTTCACGAAATCGTCGATGAAATCGAGCATCGAACCCGAGCGGTTTTGATTCAACCTCGCCATTGCCTTGGCATTGCGGATCTTCGACACCGTGTACTGCGGCATGCTGTCGGGAAGATCGCGGTATACGCCTCCGGGGCGGAAGTAAGCGGCATGCATGCGCGCGCCCGAGGCAGCCTCGTACATGTCAAAGAGGTCTTCGCGCTCGCGGAAACAGTAGATGAAGATGTTCATCGCACCGCAGTCCAGACCGTGCGCACCCAACCACATCAGGTGATTCAACAGCCGCGTGATCTCGCTGAACATGACGCGGATGTACTGCGCGCGAATCGGCACCTCCACACCCAGCAGTTTCTCGATGGCCATGCAATACGCGTGCTCGTTGCACATCATCGACACGTAGTCGAGCCGGTCCATATACGGCAGCGACTGCATGAAAGTCTTGCTTTCGGCAAGCTTTTCCGTCGCGCGATGCAACAGGCCGATGTGCGGATCGGCGCGCTGAATCACTTCGCCATCGAGTTCGAGCACGAGTCGCAGCACACCGTGCGCAGCCGGGTGCTGAGGGCCGAAGTTCAGCGTGTAGTTCTTGATGTCAGCCATGGGCAGTCACCGGCGCGGGCATGACGCCGCGCTGAAACTCGGCGCAGGCCGACTTCCCGAAAACGAAATCGGGCGCGAGCAGCGGGGGGCCGGAGCTGCGCGTCAGCGTGCAGTTCTTGATATCGACCATGGAAAGTCTGTTTCGCTTGCGCGCGCTCAGTGCAACCCGCCGTATCGCTCTTCGCGAACGATGCGCGGCGTGATTTCACGTGGTTCTATCGTCACGGGCTGGTAGATCACGCGCTTGGCGACCGGGTCATAGCGCATCTCAACATGGCCGGAGGTGGGAAAATCCTTGCGGAACGGGTGGCCGATGAAGCCATAGTCGGTGAGGATGCGACGCAGGTCGAGGTGGCCTTCAAAAATGATGCCGAAGAGATCGAAGGCTTCGCGCTCGAACCAGTTGCTCGAACTCCAGATCTCGCCCAACGAAGCAATCGTCGGCATGTCATCGTCGGCGCAGAACACCTTGAGGCGCAGTCGCCAGTTCTTGCTGACCGACAGCAGGTGCGAGACGACGCAGTAGCGCGATCCCTCCCACGGCTGGTCTTTGTAGCTCGAATAGTCGACCCCGCAGACATCGAGCAATTGTTCGAAACACAGCTCCGCGTGATCACGCAGCAGGGTTGCGCTGGCCAGATAGTCGGCCGGGCCAACCGTGACGGAGATTTCTTCGCGCTCGCGCACCAGGCGCACGACGCGAGTGCCCAGCACCGATTCGATCGCAGCCTGCAGGGTATCGAGTTTGTTCATCGTCGGTTTCAGCGGGCAATCGTCGTTTCACGCCGAATCTTCGCCTGCAACTGCAAAATGCCGTACAGCAGTGCCTCTGCAGTCGGCGGGCAGCCTGGCACGTAGACGTCGACGGGAACGATGCGGTCGCAGCCACGAACCACGGAATAGCTGTAGTGGTAGTAGCCGCCGCCGTTGGCGCAACTGCCCATCGAAAGCACCCAGCGCGGTTCTGCCATCTGGTCGTACACCTTGCGCAGCGCGGGAGCCATCTTGTTGCACAGCGTGCCGGCGACGATCATCAAATCGCTTTGGCGCGGGCTGGGTCGGAACAGCATGCCGAAGCGGTCGATGTCGTAGCGTGCCGCGCCGGCATGCATCATCTCCACCGCACAGCAAGCCAGGCCGAACGTCATGGGCCAGAGCGACCCCGTCTTGGACCAGTTGATCACTGTGTCCAGACTCGTCGTGACGAAGCCTTCCTTGAGGATGCCTTCAATGCCCATGATGTGCGCTCACTCCCAGTCGAGTGCGCCCTTCTTCCATTCATAGGCAAAGCCGACGACCAGAATCAGCAGGAACACCATCATGGCCCAGAAACCCAGCGGACCGATTTCGCGCAGTGCCACGGCCCATGGAAACAGGAACGCGATTTCCAGGTCGAACAAAATGAAGAGGATCGCGACGAGGTAGTAGCGCACATCGAACTTCATGCGCGCATCTTCGAAAGCCTCGAAGCCGCATTCGTAGGGAGAGTTCTTCGCCGCGTCGGGCCGGCGCGGCCCCAGCACAAAACCGAGCACCTGCGGCGCCACGCCCACCGCCACGCCGACCAGAATGAACAGAATGACCGGGAGGTAGGGTTCCAGATTCATGGTCGGTCAGTGAACGCGCGAAGCGATGTCGTGTTGCGGTTTAGCGGCTCGCACAGCGGGTTGGGTTGAAGCGCAATCTCATGGTGCCGACGGCGAGACTCGAACTCGCACAGCTTTCGCCACTACCCCCTCAAGATAGCGTGTCTACCAATTTCACCACGTCGGCGCTGCACTGCGGTCGAAGTCTGGTTTGCTTGAGGTTTCGTGCACCAAACCGCCTTGGATTCTAACCACAACACCCTGCGTGTCCGGGCGGGTTTGGGCAGTGGCGAACGTGGTCTTGCGCCCTCGCAAGACCGCGCCTCGCCACGTCGAGCGCTTGCCGCTATTTAGTCGGGATGGCACCCGCACCCGAGGCGGCCGGCGCCGGGCTCGGCACCGGGATCGTCACCGCACCGATGTCTGCGCCGCCGGCCGTGCCCGGCACCTGGTCGGCGCCGCTCGGAACCACCGCCGAAGCCGCCGCGGCCGGCCGGTCGAGCACGCTGCGGCCACGCGACGGGGTGCGTTCGTTCGAGGTATACGCCAGCGACAGCGTACAGACGAAGAACACAGCCGCGCAGACCGCCGTGAAGCGCGACAGAAAGTTTGCGCTGCCCGTCGCCCCGAACAGGCTGCCCGACGCGCCGCTGCCGAACGATGCGCCCATGTCGGCGCCCTTGCCGTGCTGGATCAGCACAAGACCGATCATCACCAGCGCCGACAGGATCTGCAGTGCGACGACGAGATTCATCAACAAATTCATTGGTTCAACTCCGAGAGGACTTGGGTCCGCGGCTTCACGACGCCGCGCGGCAAATTGCTGCAAAGTCTGCGGCCTTCAACGACGCACCGCCGATCAACCCGCCATCGATATCGTCCTGCGCAAACAGCGGTGCGGCGTTGTCGGCGCTGACGCTGCCGCCATACAGAATCTTCATCTCGCCGGCCTTGGCCGAAGCGGCCGACAACTGCAAGCGCAGCATGGCATGCACGGCCTGGGCCTGCTGCGGGCTCGCCGTCTTGCCGGTACCGATGGCCCATACCGGCTCATACGCGACGACGACCTGCGAAATGCAGTGCGCCAGCGTGTGGATCACGGCCGACATCTGGCGTTTCACGACCAGGTCGGTTTGCCCCGCTTCACGCTCGGCCAGGGTTTCACCGACACAGACGATGGGGGTGAGGTTGTGGGCAAGCGCAAGCTTGGCTTTGTCTGCCACGAGTTGGTCGCTCTCGCGGTGCATTGCCCGACGCTCCGAGTGGCCGACGATGACGTAGCGGCAGCCGAACTCGGCGAGCATCGCCGTCGCCACTTCACCGGTGTATGCGCCGAATTCGAACGCCGAGCAGTCCTGTGCGCCCCAGGCAATGCGGGCGCCTTGCAGCGACAGGGCCACATCCGCCAGGTAGGGAAACGGCACGCACACCGCCACTTCGGCCACCCACGGGCCGGCAGCTTTGAGTGCCGCGAGCAACGCCGTATTCACGGCGCGGTTGCCGTTCATCTTCCAGTTGCCTACCACCAACTTGGATCGTTTCACGAATCTGCCCTTCAGCGCCTGTCGCGCCCGTTTACCACGTCAGCACGAGCTTGCCGATGTGCTGGTTCGTCTCCATCAGCGCGTGCGCCGCCGCTGCTTGCGCCGCAGGGAACACCTGGTAAATGACGGGCTTGACGACTCCGCGTTCAAGCCAAGGCCAGACCTTGCTGCGCAATGCGGCTGCGATGGCTGCCTTGAACGCAATCGGCCGCGGGCGCAGCGTCGAGCCGGAAATGGTGAGACGACGCCGCAGCACCAGGCCTGCGTCGATCTGCGCCTCCACGCCACCCTGCACCGCGATGATCACGAGGCGCGCATCTTCCGCCATGCACTTGATTTCGCGCGCGACGTATGCACCCGCGACCATGTCGAGCACGACATCGACACCGCGCTTGGCCGTGATGCGGCTCACTTCTTCCGCAAAGTCGTGGCTGCGGTAGTTGATCGCGTGGTCGGCGCCGAGTTCGAGGCATGCCTTGCATTTGTCATCGCTGCCGGCGGTGGCGATCACCGTCGCACCGGCCGCCTTGGCCATTTGAATCGCCGTGACGCCGATGCCGCTGCTACCGCCCTGGATCAGCAGGGTCTCACCCGGCTGCAGCCGGGCGCGATCGAAGACGTTGGACCAGACGGTGAAGAAAGTCTCCGGCAGGCTCGCCGCTTCAATGTCGCTCAGGCCCTTTGGGCTGGGCAGGCATTGCGCCACCGGTGCCACGCACAGCTGCGCATAGCCGCCCCCGGCGACGAGCGCGCAAACACGGTCGCCGATAGCGAAGCCGGCCGCTTTCATCGCCGCAACGTCGCCATCGACGATGACACCCGCGACTTCGAGACCGGGCAAGTCAGAGGCACCCGGGGGCACCGGATAGTGGCCCTTGCGTTGCAGCACGTCGGGCCGGTTCACACCGGCCGCCGCGACCTTGATCAGCAACTCGCCGGCGCCGGCCACCGGGTCGGGCCGCTGCACCAGGCGCAACACCTCGGGCGCACCGTAACTTGAAATCTCGATTGCGTTCATGACAGGCTGGGCGAAATCACGCTTCGCCTTACTCCTGGTGCGCGGGGATCGGCTGCGAGTCGCGATCGAGCAAGGCCTTCATCGACAGTTTGACGCGGCCCTTTTCGTCGGTTTCGAGCACCTTGACCCTGACGATCTGGCCTTCCTTGAGGAAGTCGGTGACCTTTTCGACACGCTGGTGCGCGATCTGGCTGATGTGCAGCAGCCCATCCTTGCCCGGCATCAGGTTCACGAGTGCACCGAAGTCGAGAATCTTCGTGATCGCGCCTTCATAGATCTTGCCCACTTCCACTTCGGCCGTGATCTGCTCGATGCGCTTCTTCGCGAACGCGGCCTTCTCAGCGTCGGTCGATGCAATCGTGATCGTGCCGTCTTCGCCGATGTCGATCGTCGTTCCTGTCTCTTCGGTCAAGGCACGGATCGTCGCGCCACCCTTGCCGATGACATCGCGTATCTTTTCCGGGTTGATCTTCAACGTGTACAGGCGCGGCGCGAACTGCGAGACCTCGGCCTTCGCACCGCCCATGGCCTCGACCATCTTGGCCAGGATGTGCAGCCGCGCCTCCTTCGCCTGCGCCAATGCGACCTGCATGATTTCCTTGGTGATGCCCTGGATCTTGATGTCCATTTGCAGCGCCGTGATGCCCGTGGTCGTACCGGCGACCTTGAAGTCCATGTCGCCCAGGTGATCTTCGTCGCCCAGGATGTCGGTCAGCACGGCAAAGCGATTTGCGTCCTTGATCAGGCCCATCGCGATTCCAGCCACATGCGCCTTGAGCGGCACACCGGCGTCCATCAGCGCCAGACAACCGCCGCACACCGATGCCATCGACGACGAGCCGTTCGATTCGGTGATTTCGGAGACGACGCGCATCGAGTAAGGGAAGTCGGCCTGGTTCGGCAGCACTGCCACCAGCGCGCGTTTGGCCAGACGGCCATGGCCGATCTCGCGCCGTTTTGGAATGCCCACACGACCGGTTTCGCCGGTGGCAAACGGCGGCATGTTGTAGTGCAGCATGAACTGCTCGGTGAACTCGCCGGCGAGCGCATCGATGCGTTGCGCGTCGCGCGCGGTGCCGAGCGTCGCCGTCACCAGCGCCTGCGTCTCGCCACGCGTGAACAACGCTGAGCCATGAACCCGCGGCAACACGCCGTTGCGGATTTCGATGCTGCGAACGGTGCGGGTGTCGCGCCCGTCGATGCGCGGCTCACCGGCAAGGATTTGGCTGCGCACGATGCGCGCTTCAACGTCGAAGAGCATGCCTTCGAGCTTGACTTCGTCGAAGACTGCGCCTTCTTCCTTCAACGCCACCTTGGTGAGCGCGTAGGCTTCGCGACAAGCGTGGGTGCGGGCCTGCTTCGAGCGAATCAGGTAGGCCGCACGCAGCGGGGCTTCAGCCAGGGCTGCGACCTTTGCGATGAAGGCCTGGTCCTTCGCCGGAGCTGCCCAGTCCCAGGCCGGCTTGCCCGCGTCGCGCACCAGATCGTGAATCGCGTTGATCGCGATATTGCCCTGCTCATGCCCGAACACCACGCCGCCGAGCATGATTTCTTCGCTCAGCTGCTTGGCTTCACTCTCCACCATCAGCACGGCGGCTTCGGTGCCGGCGACGATCAACTCCATCTGCGAGCTGGCGAGCTGCGTCTTGCCCGGGTTCAACACGTACTTGCCGTCGATATAACCCACGCGGGCCGCGCCGATCGGGCCGTTGAAGGGAATGCCGGAGATCGCGAGCGCGGCGCTCGCGCCGATCATCGCGGCGATGTCCGCTTGAATTTCCGGGTTCAGCGAAAGCACGTGCACGACCACCTGCACTTCGTTGAAGAAGCCGTCCGGAAACAAGGGTCGAAGCGGCCGGTCGATGAGGCGCGAGGTCAGCGTTTCGAGTTCGCTCGGTCGGCCTTCGCGCTTGAAAAAGCTTCCAGGGATCTTGCCCGCGGCGTAGGTCTTCTCGATGTAGTCCACCGTCAGCGGAAAGAAGTCTTGTCCTGCCTTGGCCGATTTCGCCGCCACGACAGTGGCAAGCACGACGGTGTCTTCAATGTCAACCAGCACGGCACCGCCGGCCTGGCGCGCGATTTCGCCGGTCTCCAGCGTGACTTTGTGTTGGCCCCATTGGAACGTCTTGGTGATCTTCTTGAACATGCTCATGCGCATTTCTCCGGTTGGGCTGGCCTGGTGGGCTCAGCGGTTCGGGTCACCGGGCTTCGTGGCGAGATGCCATTCCAGTGGTGTTCGCGATGGAACATCGATGGAATGACACAGCAGCGCCAGGATGATTGCGGTATTCCCGTGGTCTGTGGATCGAAACCGGAGCCTGCGCTGGCGAATTCCAGACAGGCCCCGTGATGCAGGTTTGCGCGGCCTCAGTGCTACTTGCGCAAGCCTAGCTTCTGGATCAACGCCGTGTAGCGATCGGCGTCGGTTTCCTTGAGGTAGGTCAGCAGGCTCTTGCGCCGATTCACCATCTTGAGCAGACCCCGACGACCGTGGTGGTCCTTCAGGTGCGTCTTGAAGTGCGGCGTGAGTTCATTGATGCGGTCGGTCAGGAGTGCGACTTGCACTTCGGGCGACCCGGTATCGTTGGCGCTGCGCGCGTTGCCCTTGACGATCTGGGCGATGTGCGCCGTGGTGGCGGTCATGACTCGTTTCCTGCTTGATGGACCCGAGCACCCTGAGCCACGCATGGGCCGCAGGGTCCGCGGTTCCGATTGATCACTTGCGGTCGCCGGTGAAACCGACCGGCGCCGTGCCTGCCCTCGATGCCTTGCGGAGCGAGGAGCGCGCGATTATAGACGCAGCGCGCGCCTCAACCTTTGCACCCCGTCGCTGAGCCGGCTCGGGTCGCGCGTGGCGAAGCACCAGCGCAGCCAGCCTTCGGCCTGCGGCGCAATGCAGCTCGCTCACATAGGCTGCGATCGCTTCGCGCAACTCAGGCAGGCCGAAGTTGTGCGCGTAAAAGGTTTCGCCCTCGGCGATGGAACGGATTGCAGCTGCACCGACATGGGCCGGGGTCGCTTCGTCGCTTTCGCCGAACCAGAACGCCAGCACGTCACTGCGGCCGATGCCGGCGTTGGCCACTTCGCGAATCCTGGACGCCGGCAAGCTCTCGATGGCGCTTCTCATGTTTCGGTTTCCGGCCGCGCACGGGGCGTGGAAATGTCGGTCAGAGGCCAACGCGGCCTGACGTCGAAAGCGTAGTGCGTCGATGCATCGGCCAAACCTCGCTGCAGTCGCATTGCAGCGGCCAAGGCGATCATCGCGCCATTGTCGGTGCACAACTCGAGTTCGGGATAGTGCACCCGCGCGCCGCGTTTGGCGCAGGCGGCATCGAGTTGTTCGCGCAGACGAAGGTTCGCGCCGACGCCGCCGCTCACGACAAGACGCGAAAGGCCACAACGCCGAAGCGCCAGCAACGACTTGTGCACCAGCACGTCAATGATGGCCTGCTGCGTCGCTGCCGCCAGATTGGCGCGGTCTTGCTCGCAGACGTTGGCTCCCAACTTCAAGGCCTGGGTCCGCACCGCCGTCTTCAAGCCGGCGAAGGAAAAATCGAGCGTTGGGCTGTGCAACATGGGCCGCGGCAGGCTGAATGCGTTCGGGTCGCCGAATTCCGCCAGCCGCGCCAGCGCCGGTCCACCGGGGTAGCCCAGACCCAGCAACTGCGCGGACTTGTCGAAAGCCTCTCCTGCCGCGTCGTCGATCGTTTCGCCCAGGAGTTCATAGCGGCCGACGTCGATCACGCGCATCAGCTGCGTGTGGCCACCTGACACCAGCAAGGCGACAAACGGAAATTCGGGCGCATCGCGCGACAGGAACGGCGACAGCAGGTGCCCTTCCAGGTGGTGCACACCGAGCACCGGGCGGTTCAGCGCCGCAGCGAGGGAACATGCCAACCCGGCGCCGACGAGCAATGCGCCCGCCAGGCCCGGCCCGCGCGTGAACGCCACGACATCGATCGCCGCCAGCGACAGGCCCGATTGCGCAAGCACCTGGCGTGTCAACGGCACGATGCGCCGGATGTGATCGCGCGAGGCCAGCTCAGGGACGACGCCGCCGAAGGCAGCATGCATCTCGACTTGACTGTGCAGCGCATGTGCCAGCAGTCGCGGCTTCGCAGATGCATTTGCGGCGTCGACTTGCACAACCGCAACGCCGGTTTCGTCACACGAGGTTTCGATGCCCACCACGTTCATCGTGGCAGTGTAGGGGTCGTTCGGCTGGGCTCGTCGGCAAGGCAGGGCCGCGACGGCACCCGGTCGCAGCCTCGGACCCGTTGTCAACCTCCGCCCTTCTCCTTCGCGTGGTTGATCGAATACTTTGGAATCTCGATTACCACGTCGCGTCGCGACAAGATCGCCTGGCACGACAGGCGCGACGTCGGCTCCAGACCCCAGGCACGGTCCAGCAGATCTTCTTCGCTCTCGTCGATCTCGCCCAATGAGTCGAAGCCCTCGCGCACCACCACATGGCAGGTCGTGCAGGCACAGCTCAGCTCGCAGGCGTGTTCGATGTCGATGTTGTGCTCAAGCAGCGCTTCGCAAATCGACGTGCCAGGGCTGGCATCGATCTGTGCTCCGGCCGGGCAGTACTCGGCGTGCGGAAGGATCGTGATGGTGGGCATGTTGCGCAACCGTGCGTCACACGTCTTCGACGCGCTTTCCCGCGAGGGCGTTGCGAATGCCGCGGTTCATGCGCTGTGCGGCGAACTCCTCGGTGCCCTGGGCCAGGGCTTCCACCGCGGCGTCGATACGGTTCTGGTCGTTGCCTTCGCGCACCACCTGCACCGCCGCCAACAGGCCTTCGACCACCGCGCGCTGCTCTGTGCTGAGCAGGTTGCCGTCGGCGAGCAATGCCGCGCGCGTGGCCAGCACCAGGCGTTCGGCTTCAACCCGCGATTCGCGCAGGCCGCGTTCAATCATGTCCTGTTCAGCGGCGGAAAAGCTTTCGGTCAGCATGCGCGCGATGTCTTCGTCGCCCAGGCCGTAGCTGGGCCTGACGGCAATCGTCGCTTCCACGCCCGAGGTCTGTTCGCGCGCGCTGACGCTCAGCAGGCCATCGGCGTCAACCTGAAAACTCACCCGCACCCGCGCCGCGCCAGCCACCATGGGGGGTATGCCGCGCAGCTCGAACTTGGCGAGCGACCGGCAGTCGGCAACCAGTTCGCGCTCGCCTTGCACCACATGCACGGCGATCGCCGTCTGGCCATCCTTGAAAGTCGTGAAGTCCTGCGCGCGTGCGGTGGGGATGGTGCTGTTGCGCGGGATGATGCGTTCGACAAGCCCGCCCATCGTCTCGAGCCCCAGCGACAGCGGGATCACGTCGAGCAGCAGCAGTTGATCGGCGCCTGAATTGCCGGCCAAGGCGTTGGCCTGGATCGCGGCGCCGACGGCGACCACTTCGTCCGGGTTCAGATTGGTCAACGGCGGCTTGCCGAAGAGTTGCGCCACCGCGGCCTGCACCATGGGCATGCGCGTCGAGCCACCGACCATCACGATGCCTTTGACCTCGCCTTTGTCGACCTTGGCGTCGCGCAAGACCTTGCGCACTGCGCTGACGGTGCGTGCGACCAGGGGTTGCGCAAGCGACTCGAACTCATCGCGTGTGACGCGCACCGACAGCTCGGTGCCTGCGGAAAGCGGACAGGCCAGCGTGGCGTGTTCGGCGCCGGAGAGCTTTTCCTTGGCCGCACGCGCCGCGACCAGCAGGGCGCGCTTGTCCTGCGGTGTGACGGCTGTCTGGCCGCTGCGCTGCAGGGCCCAGGCCGCGAGCGCGGCATCGAAATCGTCGCCGCCGAGGGCCGAGTCGCCGCCCGTGGCGCTGACCTCGAAGACACCGGCCGAAAGTCGCAGCAGCGAAATGTCGAACGTACCGCCACCGAGGTCGTACACCGCATACAGGCCCTCGCTGCCATGCTCAAGACCGTAGGCGATGGCCGCCGCAGTGGGCTCGCTGATGAGGCGCAGCACATTCAAGCCGGCAAGTTGCGCCGCGCCTTTCGTCGCCTGACGTTGTGCGTCATCGAAGTACGCCGGCACGGTGATGACGGCACCGAACAGTTCGTCGTCGAACGTGGCTTCGGCACGCTCGCGCAAGGCGGCGAGGATCTCTGCTGAAACCTCCACCGGCGACTTGTCGCCCGCGATGGTTCGTAACTTCAGCATTCCGGGTGCGTCGACAAACTCATAGGGCAAGCGTTCCCGGCCGGCGACGTCGGCGACGCCGCGGCCCATGAAGCGTTTGAAGGAGACAATGGTATTGCGCGGGTCCAGCGCGGCATCGGCCAATGCGGCGGCGCCGATCTGGCGCCGACCTTCGGCCATGTAGCGCACCGCCGAAGGCAAGATGACATGGCCCGCGGCATCTGGCAGACATTCGGCGACGCCATTGCGAACCGCGGCAACGAGGGAATGCGTCGTGCCCAGATCAATGCCCACGGCAATGCGGTGTTGGTGCGGATCCGGCGCGCCGCCGGGCTCTGAAATCTGCAGCAAGGCCATGACTCAATCCTGCAATGCCTCAAGGCGGCGCTCGATGTCAGCCGCAAACCGCTCCAGGAACATGAGACCCCGGACCTCTTGCGCCGCGCTCGGCATGTCTTGCTCGGCGTCGATCAGTCTTTGCAGCCGCTGCGTCGCGGCCTCGCGCTGCAGCGCCACTGCCGCCGCGAGCGATTCGACTTGATCTGCGCCCTGGGCAGCGTCGAGGCTTTCGCGCAGTTCCATCTGCCGCATCAAGAAAACAGGCGGCATTGCCGTGTTTGTTTCGGCATCGATGGCCTGGCCCGCCAGCTCGCACAGATAGGCGGCGCGGCGCAGCGGCTGCTGGAGTCGTTGATATGCTTCATTCACGCGCACCGCCCATTGCAGAGCGACGCGCTTCGCGGCAGCCCCCTCACCGGCAAACTTGTCGGGGTGGATCTGACCCTGCAAGGCTCGCCAGCGCTGGTCCAGGTCCGCCCGGTCAAGGCCGAAGCGCCGCGCCAGGCCGAACAGCTCGAAATCGTCGCTTGCCAGATTCATCCGAGCCGCCTCGCGTAGAAAACGCTGGTGCCGTTTTCTTCATAGCCGCCAAACGCTGCGCGCCTGACGTAGCCACAACGCTCATAGAAGCGCAAAGCCTCGGGCTGGCGATCGCCCGTTTCAAGGGTCGCCAAACGGATACCCCTGCCGAGCAAGCGCGCCTCGAGTTTTTCGAGCAAGGCCCGGGCGACCCCCCGGCCGCGCTGCTGCGGCCGCACGAACATGCGTTTGATCTCGCCATAGGGCTGACTATCGGTCGCGGCCTCCGGTGGCATGACGCGCACCGCCCCGCAGCCCAGCGCGTCACCACCGCGGCGCGCGACCAGGAAGTACACATGCTGGGCAAGCAACTCCTGAACACCCAGGATGTGGTTGTGGTCAGGCTCGTACAACGCCGCCAAATAGTCGTCGAGCTCGCGAAACAGCGCAACAACTTCGGGCTGGTCGGGGCTCTCGGCGCGAATGGCGATGGCGGGCTCGGCGGACATGGAGACTGGAAGCGCGGCTCAGGGCCGCGCGGGCGCGGGCATTGCCGAATCAGACGCGGAACGACTCGCCGCAACCGCAGCGGTCTTTCTCACGAGGGTTGTGGAACTTGAATCCTTCGTTCAGGCCTTCGCGCACGAAGTCGAGTTCGGTGCCATCGATATAGGGCAGGCTCTTCGGGTCGACGAGGACCTTCACGCCATGCCCCTCGAAAACGATGTCTTCGGGGGCGAGTTCGTCGGCGTACTCGAGCTTGTATGCCAGCCCCGAGCAACCGGTGGTCTTGACGCCCAGGCGCACACCGACACCTTTGCCGCGCTTGCTCAGGTAACGCGTGACGTGGCGCGCGGCCGCTTCGGTCAGAGTGACTGCCATCTTCGTTATCTGCCCTGCGTGCTCAATGCACTTGGCCGGTCTTGGCCTTGTAGTCGTTGACTGCAGCCTTGATCGCATCTTCGGCCAGGATCGAGCAGTGGATCTTCACCGGCGGCAATGCCAGCTCCTGGGCAATGTGGGAGTTCTTGATCGTCAAGGCTTCGTCGAGCGACTTGCCCTTGACCCATTCCGTCACCAGCGAACTCGAAGCGATCGCCGAGCCGCAGCCATAGGTCTTGAACTTCGCGTCTTCGATCAAGCCGCTGATCGGGTTGACCTTGATCTGCAGTTTCATCACATCGCCGCAAGCCGGCGCGCCCACCATTCCGGTGCCCACCGTGTCATCACCCTTTTCGAACGAGCCCACGTTGCGCGGGTTCTCATAATGGTCGACGACCTTTTCACTGTATGCCATGATGTCTCTCCAAGGTTACCTTCAATGTGCTGCCCAATGGATCGTGCTGATGTCCACGCCGTCCTGGTACATCTCCCACAGTGGTGACAACTCGCGCAGTTTGGCGACACGGTCCTTCAAGGTGCTGACGGCGTAGTCGATCTCGGCCTCGGTGGTGAAACGGCC
>JAEMQF010000283.1 GCA_022758925.1 Burkholderiales bacterium
CCTCGTTCATCGCTGTCTGTCCAGCGATTACCACGTTAAAGAACTTCGACAACTCGGTTGCGCCTTTTGTCACAGACGGCACCATGATCTCGCCGATCTGCGTGCCCAGCGTTGCGGTTGCGTCTTCCAAGTTGCTCAGCGCACCGGTTGCCGTCTTGGCCTGCTCGGCCATCAGCCCGCCGAAGTCGCCCTCCATGCTTTGCGTCAGCACCTTGACGCCATCGGCTGCCGGTATGATGCCCTTCTCTATCATCTTCGACATCTCGGCAGTCGACACGCCGGCAGCGTCTGCTAAGTAGCGCAGCGCAGGCACCCCGGCCTCTGCCAGTTGCCGCAGGTCGTCGCCCCCGATCTTGCCCTTCGCACCCATCTGCCCCAGCGCCAGCGTGATGCGGTCCACGCCTGCGGAGCCAAGCCCAAGCCCGGCAGCAGCATCGCCCACCGCCGTCAGCGTCGGGATCACATCCTCGGCCGCCGTGCCCATCGCAATCATGCGGCTGGCGGCCTTCGTCAAGTCTTGAAACTGAAAAGGTGTTGTGGCTGCGAAGTCGCGCAGCTCGTCCAGCATGCCTTGCGCTGCCTCGCCGCTGCCCAGCATAGTGGTGAAGCCGACCTTTGTCTGCTCCAGCGCAGCAGCCAGCTCGAAGCTGCCCACCACTGCGTTCTTCAGCCCGCCGATGATAGCCTGCAAGCCCATCTGCAAGCCCAAGCCGCCGGCCACGCTGACCATCGTCTTGCCCAAGCCCTCGAACGCGCCGCCGGCTTCTTTCGCCTTCTTGCCGACCTTCTCAACCTCTTCGCCGGTTTTCTTCAGCGGCTCGCTGGCTTCATCGACCGCAATGATGCGCACCTTTACGTCAGCCATCGTGTTCGTTCTCCATGCGCTCTATGTCGCGCACAAGCGCCAGCACCTGCGGCTGGCTGTTCGCCAGTGCCATCAGGTTGCCGGAGCTTGCCTTGAATACCTTGAATGCGTTGTATACGTTCAGCATGGCGGCCATGCGTTGCAGCATGCCAGCCGGCTGGTCGAAGAGACCGCCCTGCTCGGGCAGTGCGTGCCAGCGTTCACATTGCCAAGCCATGCGTAGTTCCATAGGTGCCTCGGCGCCATCGCGCGCGCAGCGCATGGCGTCTATTATTCTTTTGGGTCGATTTCCATCGCCTCGGTGTATACGCTGGCCAGCTTCTCGCTCAGCCAGCGCACTGCGCTCACCTTCATCTCGCCCACATCTGCGAGCTTCATCTCCGGCGACTTGATCCACCCCGAAGACACAGCTGCGCGCACTATCTCGCCCCGGTACTTCGCCAGCGGCAGCTCGGCCGCCGGCTTGATCAGTACCGCGAAGGCCTCGACGTGGCGCTGCTTTAGCTCATGCAGCACCACGTCAACGCCCAGCGACTCGTTTTGCAGTACCACCGCCGTTAAGCGTTGGTGCCGACGGTCAGCGCGCTGTTGCCACTGAATGACACTGACGCCACCACCAGCCCGTCATAAGGCGCAGAAAACTGCACGCCCGTCACAAACGCCGTGCCGCTTATCTTGATCGCACCGGACGCCACGCCTTCCGGGTTCACGATTAAAGTTTGCGAAGTGCCCGGCGCCAGTTCCGTGTCGAACAAGTCCGTGGTGTCATCGTACAGCATCTCCACAGTTGCCTCGAACGAAGTCACCGTGGTGATTTGTCCGCGAAAAGTGTCCGCTGCCGCCGTGATGTCCACCATGTTAATCGCACTCGTGACGGATGCGCTGCGCACGTGCGTCAGCGTGTCCGACCCGAACTTCACTATCAATCCTTTGCCTGAAAATACAGCCATGTTTTTTTACCTCACTGGTATTCTGTTATGTTGATTATCGTTTGGCAGCCGAAGAAGTTCTCGCCACTTCCAGCCGGCCACTCAAACACTCCGCGCGCAGTGCTTGCGCCCGTTATCTCACAGCGCGTGAATATGCTGCGGTTGGCCTGCAGCACAACCAGCAGCGCATCCGCATAGCGCATCGTATCTGGCCACTCGTCGGCCACCCGACTCAAGCCCACCAGCTCGATTAGCGCCAGCTCACTCACGCTGTGCATCACTATCCCATCGCCGACGCCAGCCGCCAGCGGGTTGAACATCGCGCTGCTGTCGCCGCGCGTCGTGCCCAGTAAGCGTGCCGGCAGGTTCGCGCCCGGCATGCTTGCAGGCAAGCTGCTGATGTCGTAGGCCGTCGGCGTCACCGTGCCGGTTGCCTCTGCCGTGTAGCTCACGCTCAGCGCTGCAAGCGCCGACACGATTGACCGCAGACTGCTCACCGGCTGTTCCGCCTGTACGGCTCCAAGATCGCCGCGATGTCCGCCGGCAGTCTGCCCGGCAGCAGGACCATGCCATCGCCCACGCTCACTGCGCGGTCCAGATCGGCGTTGCTCTCGCGCTGCCGATACAAGAAAGCCACCAGCCGGATCGTTGCCGCCACTATGTCATCCGGCGCCGTCAGGCTGTACGCCCACTTCGCCAAGACGCTGATAGCGCGCTCGTTGTCTCCGGCGTTTGTCATCTGCCAGATATACGATGAGCTTGCCAGCATCTGCAGCCCATAGATCGGCGTGCCGTTTGCCGGCAGTGTCGTGCAGTCCGTGTTCACCACGATCACCGAGGCGTCGCCGTTGGTGATCGTGGTGATGGTCGCTGCCTCCAGCCCGTCACTGAAGTACAGCGTGCGTCCGTACACATCGAGCCGCGAGTTGAAGTAGTTCGTCGTGTTCGTGCTCGCCTCGAATGTGCGGTGCGTGTACTTGTCCACCATCGCCTGCGCTCTCACGATCAGCGTGCCGATGAGCGTGTCATCGGTGCTGGTCGTGATGCCCATATAGACTTTACAGAGCGCAGCGGTGGTGTATGCCATGTTAGTCGTCCTTCTTCGGCTTGGCTGCTGGCTTCGGCTTGGCCGAGGCCGTGCCCTTCAAGGACACGGCCCAGCCGAGCTTCACCAGTTCGGCTTCAAGCTCGTCGGAGATGGTCAGCTCTTCGCCTTCCTCGCCGACGTAGCTTGCGCCGTTGTTGCCGTAATCAGTCCCGGCCACTGCAGTGGTGAAGCGTACCGCTGCCATGATTAGGCCTGCGTGCCGTAGATCGCGCCTTCCGCAGTCGTTGTGGAAAAGCCGAAGCGTGCGCCGCTGAAGATCGCCGTCTGTCCGTTCTCTTCGTAAAGATACGGATTGCGGGAAACCACCAGCCCAGCGCGCTCAACCAGCACGGTGCTGGATGCGAAGTTGACCAGCGAAACCGACTTGAGGCCGGTTGTCGCTGCCGGCATAGCAGCCGACACGATCACTGGGTAGCCGTACAGCATCGCACCACTCTGCGAACTGCCAGCCTGCTCCACCTGATTGAAGGCGAAGTTGGTTGTGGTCAGTGCGCGGATGAGCGCCAGCGTGGCGTTCTTCATCACCCACACCGGGCCGGGTGATCCGACGGTGTAAGGCTCTGGCAGTGCGAAAAACAAGCCCAGCACGTCAGCGATGGTCAGCGCAGATGCACCCGCGAAGGTGTAGCCCGCTGTGCCGCCCGTTTGAATGCCGAGCGGTTGTGCCGAGCCGGAGCCGGTCACAACGTAGGTGTTCTCGACCTGCGCAAGGCCACGGCCCAGCACGTTGACCAAGAATGCGTCCATGCTTGCCTGTTGGTCAGCGAGTAATTCGTTCGAAGCCTTGATCATATTGGAAAACGAATAAACGCTCACCAAGCGCGACGTGAACGTCGGCAGACTCTCGGTGTATGCGGCCGCTTCGCCGCGCAGCACGAAGGCTGCTTTGTTGTTCTCGGTCGGCACCTGCACACTGTCCAGCGAAGTCTGGATCACCATCGCACCAGCGCGGCGCGCGATTGACTGCTCGTCGCGTTTGGCGACGATCTGGTTATACAGCCCTTCCGGTACTAGCACACCGCCGGCCGTGCCGGTGCCTTCGGTCATGCCAGTCTTGGTGCTGCTCCAGTCTTCAGACTCGGTGCGGGTGTAGTAGTTCTTCTGCCCGGTGCGCAGCCAGTGCGTGAAGGCCTTGTGGCCGTCGTGATCACCGCCCAGCGCGCCAACTACTGCGGCAGCCTTGCCCGCCTCTACCTTCGGCTCGTTCACCTGCGCGGTCAGCGCAGCGATTGACGCCTTCAACTCTGCTATCTCGTTTGTGTTGTCCATCGTCGTGTCCTCTGTTATGTTTTCAGTACCGTCGTTTTCGGTTGCCACGCTTGCCGATGCCTTCACGGCATCCTCTGGCGTTGCAGCTTCCCCGCTCTTCATCGTTGCCGCTTCGTTGCGCGGCTCAGCTGGCGTCGGTGTCAAGGACGCTTCAGCAACCCACCACATTTTGATCCATGACACGCTGGCGGTCTTTTGCTCCCGCTCCACCAAGTGCGCCACCGCGCCGCTTGACCAGCCCAGCTTGCCATCCTCTGCCAGCTTGTATATGCTGGCCTCGTACTCGTCCCGCAGCGCCAACTGCGCTTCGACCCATAGGCCGATGTCATCCTTGCGCAGCTTGCCGCTCCCCAGCACGCGCTTGCCGATCATCGCGTCCTGCCCATGATGATACAACACCGGCAGCGCTTCGACCGTCCCCAGCTCAGTGTCGGATGTAAAGTAATCGCCGGTCAGGTCCGGGCTTTGCATGTCCGTGAAGCGCACCAGATAGCCGCCGATCTTGCCTTCGCCCAGCGCCTTAACTGCGCCGCCCACCATCTGCACGTTTATGTTTTTTGCCATCTCGTCCCTCCACGATTCTGGTAATGCGTTTACCAAGTCTTTGCGCTTCGCCAGTGCGATCAAGCGCCCCTTGAACTGCTCGAATGTTATTGGCCCCTCATAGCGGCCCCATGAAGAAACTGCATCGCGCACGTCCTGCGCAGTCATCACCGGAAACTTGCGACCGGGCAGCACGAAGTCGGCATCGGTCAAGTCCTCGCGATCTACTCCCCCGTACATCTCGGCCTTGCCCGTTGCCATCGGGTGATCTTCCGGCAGCAGGTCAGTGTCGAACTTGCCGCCCTTGTACTTGCCAGTGCGCACTGCAAACAGAAATGCGTTGACGCGCGCATAGGCCCACTGCTCCGGGCTGCTCACGCTTGGGCGCACGCTGCCCGGGTTCGTGTTGTATGCGCCGATCCCGCGCTCGAAGACTGCCGCCAGCATGCGCAGCGTGACGCGCTTGCTCGGCGTGTCACCGTATTCTTCGTTATGATCTTCCACCTTTTTCTCAAGTCCAGCGCGCACCGCTGCCGATACTGCCTTGCTTCCCGCAGTGCGTGCCCGTGCCCACGCTGCCGCGCGCTTGCTGTCTGTCATCGAACCGCCGCCCCATAGCGCGTGCGCCACCACGCCGTTGCTCGGATAGCCTTCAGCGCCCACCATCGCGGCCGGTGCGTTCAGGTCCACCATGTGCCGCGCGAACCACGCCGCCATGCGCGCCGCCTTGTCCTCGGACACTGTGCCGCCGGCCATCGCACGCGCCTCGCGCAATGTCTGCGGTGTCAGGCCGTCCCCGCCGTATCCCTCGTTCACCCAGCTGATGCCTTGCCGCGCGTTGGCCGCCATCCATGCCGGCGCCACGATCTTAATCTCGACTTCGTCTTGCGCCATGTCCTCTTCGTCGCCGGGCTGCGGCTCCATCGACTGCGCCAGCTCATCGGTCAGCGGTCCACCCTGCACCCACGCATCGCAGCGCCGCGCGCTTGCGCACTTGAAGTCGAACGCCTCGCAGTATCCCAGATCGCCAGCATCCACCACGTCCCACGCATCGGCTCCGCCCACGCCGTCAGCGATGCAGGCGCGGATGCGGCTGGTGACGTTGAACGCCGCGCAGTTGCCGCAGCGCGCCGTCTTGACTTCCTCGACCGAGACGCTCCAGCGGTCAGCCGCCGCGCCCCAATAATCGGCGTTCTCTCGCCCCGGATCAAGCGGCCCGTAGTTTGCCACCTCGATGGCGTTGTCGCGCGCTTCCAAGTTTGCCGCTATGTTCTGCGTCGCAATCGGGCAGCTGTCACCCTCTGGCGGCGCTGTATCGCCTTCTAAGCCGTTTTCCACGTACTCGGCACCCTCTGCCCCCTGCAGTACGATAGCGCCGCTGTCGTCGATTTCGATGGTAATGGTTGTCATCATTCGCTCGTTGTGCTGTCTATGCCGTAGCGCTTGAACCACTGCTGGTACTGCCGCGCCACGGTTGCCCGCATGATCTTGCCGATGTTGTCTTCGACGGCCACTGCCACTTCGTTCATGGTTTCCCAGCCGCGCGCATCCATTACGCGAGTCTGCTTTGTCATGCTGTCACTGCCGCCCTGCACATAGCCGGCATAGCTTACTTCCGTCAGCACTTCCACCACCATGCTGTCGCCGCTGCGCTCGCGGCGCCACTTGTTTTTTAAGTCTTGGCTGCGCACGCTGCCAGACCTGCGCGTCTTGCCAGTCTGTCCGACTATGCCGGCGCTGTTGCTCATGCCCGGCACATAGCGCGCGCCCTTGCCGCGCTGGTAGTACGCTCGCAGCGGCGTCGGCACGTTGCCGGTGCTGTGCAGTCCGCTCGTGCCCGGCGTTGCGCCCATGTCAGTCGGCCGGCGCGCTGCGCGTCCTTCTGCAAACACAGCAGCCTCAAACACCAGCGTCTTCAGGATTGCCACCGTCGGCATAGCTTTGATGGCCGCCTCGAAGGCTTGCGCATTCTCGAAGCTGATCTCGTTCTTCGCCACTAGCCGGCTTCCTCATCATCGCCCGCCTTGACTTCCACGCCGATGTCGCAGCGGCAGTTCGGATGCGCTGGCGGCCCGTCGCCGTACTGCTTGCGGTATGTCTTCTCCAGCGAACGATCCAGCGGTCCGCAGATCGGGCAAACCTTTTCGTCGGCTTCGGTCAGCCAGCGCCGCACCATCGTCTCGCCGTAGCTTGTCAGGATGTCATAGTAGCCGTTTGTTGTCGCAGCCTTTGCGCGCGTCACTTCGGTGGTGGCTATCATCGCCACCCGGTACGGGCTGAACGTCGGAAACAAGCCGGCG
>JAEMQF010000363.1 GCA_022758925.1 Burkholderiales bacterium
CCTTCTTCGAGGCGGTGGTGCTGGTCATCGCGGTGGTGTTCCTGTTCCTCCAGTCGCTGCGCGCCACGATCATTCCGATCCTCGCGGTGCCGGTTTCGATCATCGGCACCTTCATCGGCATGCAACTGCTCGGCTTCTCGGTCAACATGCTGACGATGTTCGGCCTGATTCTCGCGATCGGGTTGGTCGTGGACGACGCGATCGTGGTGGTGGAGAACGTCGAAACCAACATAACGCAGCACGGCCTGTCGGCGCTCGAGGCCGCGAAGCGGGCGATGACCGAGATTGCCGGTGCGCTGATCTCGATCGTGCTGGTGCTGGTGGCGGTGTTCCTGCCGGTAGCCTTCCTGAGCGGCGTAACCGGCACCCTCTACAAGCAGTTTGCGATCACGATCGCCATTTCGGTGGTGATCTCCGGGGGCATGGCGCTGACGCTGTCCCCGGCGCTGGCCGCGATCATTATCAAGGCCCACCACGGCGAGAAGAAGGGGTTCTTCCGCTGGTTCGAGAATGGGTTCAATCGCCTCACGCAGGGCTACGCCGGCGGCGTCGCTCGCCTCATCCAGGGCTGGCCGATCGGGCTACTCGCGTTTGCCGCGGCAATCGTCGGAATCGTCGTTATGTTCCGCGTCCTGCCGGGGAGCTTCGTTCCGGACGAGGACCAGGGCTACTTCTTCGTTATCGTCGAAGCACCCGACACGGCGAGTCTGCGCTACGTGAGTGCGCTTACCGAGCAGGCGCAGCGGACGATCGCCGCCGATCCGGCAGTGCAGGACGTGGCGGTGGTGAACGGCTACAGCCTGGTGGACAGCCAGTACCGGAACAACGCGGCCGTCCTGTTCGTTTCTTTGAAGCCGTTCGACGAGCGCAAGGACGCGTCGCTGCTGAGCTTCGCCATTCTTCCGCGGCTGAACAAGCAGTTCGCCGGCATCAAGGAAGGGTTCGTCTTCGCGATCAACCCGCCTGCGATCCCGGGCCTCGGGACCACGGGCGGCTTCGAGTTCTACCTCCAGAACCGCGGCGCGGGCGATCCGCGCGCTACTGACCAGGCCCTTCAGGCCTACCTCGCCAAGGCGCGGCAGCGCCCCGAGCTTGCCGGCATCACCACGACATTCCGCGCGTCGACGCAGCAGCTCTTCGTCGATCTGGATCGCAACCGGGCCGAAGTGCTCGGTGTCCCGGTGCAGGAAGCGTTCCAGACGATGCAGAGCTTCTTCGGCTCGTCGATTGCCGGGCAGTTCAGCCAGTTCAGCCGCGTGTGGTGGGTGGTGCTGCAGGCCGACGCGGACTATCGTGCCAACCCTGACGACTTCAACAAGGTCTACGTCCGCTCCCGTGACGGGAAGATGGTTCCGCTGTCGGCGCTGATCAAGGTGCGCTACGTTGCCGCGCCCAAGCTCATGGAGCGTTTCAACGGGTTTCCCGCTGTGAAGATTACCGGCAATCCGGCGCAAGGGTACAGCTCGGGGCAGGCGATTGCGGCGATGGAAGCAGTCGCGGGCGAGACACTGCCCAGCGATTTCGCGTACACGTGGGCGGGCCAGGCGCTGCAGGAGAAGGGGTCGGGCGGCACCTCCTCGATCGCCTTCGTGGCTGGCTTGATCGTGGTGTTCCTGCTGCTCGCGGCACAGTTCGAGAAATGGACGCTGCCCATCGCGGTGGTGCTCACGGTGCCGATCGCGATCCTCGGTGCGCTCCTGCTCACCTGGGTGCGCGGGCTCGAAAACGACGTGTATTTCCAGGTAGGTCTGGTTACCCTCGTCGGTCTCTCGGCGAAGAATGCGATTCTCATCTGCGAGTTCGCCATCGAGCGCGTGCACCAGGGGATGGCCGTTAAGGAGGCAGCCATCGAGGCCGCACGCCTGAGGTTCCGCGCGATCCTCATGACGTCTCTCGCGTTCGGCCTCGGCTGCGTGCCCCTCGCCATCGCCTCCGGGCCCGGCGCGAACAGCTTGCGCGCGATCGGTACCGGAGTCATCGGTGGCATTATCGCCTCGACCGTGTTGGCGGTCTTCTTTGCGCCCCTGTTCTTCTGGCTGCTCGAATCGATGAGCGAGCGCTTCGCGGGCAAGCAGCAAGCAGGTCAGGGCGCAGCAGCGCCTGCGGTGGCCCATGCGAAGCGCGAAGGCGACTGAGATGCGAAGCGATCTCTTCTCGCGCCTGGCGCCTCGGGCCTCGTGCCTGATTCTTTGTGTCTCGTGTCTGGTCCTGCGCACCGCCTGCCTCGTGGCGGCGATCGCTGTCGCTGGCTGCACCGTAGGTCCCAACTACACACGCCCCAAAATCGACAGCCCGGCTGCCTGGCGCGTCGAGTACCGGGAGGCCACCGAAGTGGCGAACGCGCGCTGGTGGCAGGCCTTCGGCGACCCTGCGCTCGACCAGCTGGTCGACTCCGCAGTGCGCGAGAACCTCGATGTGCAGATTGCCGCCGCGCGGGTCGACCAGTTCCTGGGGGCGCTGCGCACCACGCGCTCGCAGTTCTATCCGCAATTAGGCTACGGGGCGGAGGCGGGCACCAACCGCTCGAGCGCGGTGGGTCAGCCGCCGTTGCAGGCCGGAACCGACCGGGACTACAGTCTTTACACGGCGGCGCTGGGCGCCGCCTGGCAGATCGATCTGTTCGGCCGCGTGCGGCGGCAGTCCGAGGCCGCGCAGGCGCAGGTGTACGCGAGCGAGGAGGGCCGGCGTGGCGTGATCCTCTCGGTGGTCACCAGCGTCGCCACAAGTTACATCGGCCTGCGCGCATTCGACCGGCAACTGGCGATTGCGCGCGCCACGGCGGACAACTATGGGCAGACGCTGAAGCTGTTCGAACTGCGCTTCAAAGGCGGCGTGGTCTCGGAAGTGGAGCTGGCCCAGGTCCAGTCGCAGTACCAGCAGGCGCTCGCCGCTATTCCCTCCATCGAGCGCCAAGTCGCCGTGCAGGAGAACCTGCTGTCGATCCTGCTGGGACGCAACCCCGGGATGATTCCGCGCGGCAAGAGCATCGATCAGCTCTCCGAACCAGGCATTCCAGGTGCACTGCCTTCCACCCTGCTCGAGCGCCGGCCCGATGTTCTGCAGGCCGAGCAGCGGCTGCGCGCCAGCAATGCGCAGATCGGCGTGGCGAAGTCACTCTACTATCCGACTCTGTCGCTGACCGGTGTGCTGGGGCTGGCGAGCACCTCGCTCGGCGACTTCTTGTCCAGCGATGCCGCCACGGGGTCGCTCGTAGCGGGACTCGCCGGCCCGATCTTCACCTTCGGCAACATCGAGGGCCAGGTGAGTTCGGCGAACGCGGCGCAGCGCGAAAGCGTCGCCTTCTATCGACAGGTCGTACTCAACGCCTTCCGCGAGACCAACGACGCGCTGGTTGGCGTGCAGAAGAAGCGCGAGGAGTACGCGGCGCTCGCCAAGCGCGTCAATGCACTGCGCCACTACGCCGGATTGTCGCGCGTGCGGTTCGACAACGGGGCGGCCAGCTATCTCGAAGTCCTTTATGCCGAGAACGAGCTGTTCGGCGCCGAGCTCACCGCGGTGCGGGCGCTGTCCGAGCGCTATGGCGAAGTGATCAACGTCTACAAAGCCGTGGGTGGCGGGTGGGTGGATCTGGCCGATCCGCTCGCCCGCCCCACCGTGTCGCCGCCCGCGCCGGCGGCATCAGCTTCGCCTGTTGCCGACCGTAAGGCGGTGGTGAAGTAAGGCGCTGTCTGTGTGCTGAACGTCTTCCGCGTAACCGTGCAGCACGCCGGCGGTGATCTTGAAGTACAGCGGCTGAGTCGCCTGGAAGGGCCGCGCCAGCCAACCTCCATAGACATACTGCGACGGCTGGCCGAACGAGTTCTTGAACAGCGCGGCGCCGGCCAGCCATTGGCCAGCGGCCCAGAAGCGGTCAAAGCGCCAATCCAGGTTGAGCAGGTCCTGCGTGTTGACGTGATCGGGGCTCGGGTTGAAGTGCTCGGTCGCGATGCTCGTCTGAAAATAGAAGCGGTCGGTCCGCCACGGCTCGGGTGCCGACCAGGGTGAGGCATCGGCGGCCGGTGCGACCAGTTGCGCGGCTGCCGGTGCAGCAATGGCGGCCCCCAGCAGCAAAGACGTTGCGCACAGAGCAAGCCGGCCTGTTTGCAACACTGTGCGCCGCGGCCAGCCAGAGTGGCTCGCTTGGGGCCGCCATCCCCGTGCGCCTCGGCGTTTCGACGCGCTTGAGAATGCCGTTCTACCTGATCCCGGGTGATCTGTTGCTTCTTTCGCCACTCTACTTCGCCTCACCCAAGACTTACGCCAACATGGCGATCACGGCAGGCATATGCACCGCTCTGCCGCCGTTGCAGCCGAATCATCCTAAGTCCGACAGGCTCCTAGCGCTTGCCACAGACGAATTCCCACAGAGCTCTGCTCACGGTGCCCGGCGGGACTGGCTCCCATTTGCCGGGATCGGAGTCTGTAGAAGCGACTTCGCCCTCGCCCATATTTTCGGAGTAACGAAGCAGATCTATTTTTCGCGTCCGCTGTTCCTTGCAGTCGTATTCCTGCAGCGTCTTCTGCGACAAATACGGCGCGCCGTAGGGGCGTGATTGGGCCGCCTTGAAGTCGAGCAGATCCCACATTTTCACTGGGTTGTCTGCGTTGCGAATGCCGGCGGGGTCGGCGTAGAAGGTACTGATCTCATTTGCGCCTACCTGAGCCCACTCTGCGGCCGCGCTACCGCTCACAACAACCAAAAACATCATCAAAATAGTTTTGGGCATTGCACGCCTCCGATAATTGCGACTGGTTTAAAAAGGGACAGGCCGCGATCTGCCGGCGCCGCGCTCGATTATGAGCCCTTCAGACTTTCAGGTCTTCCTGCTCGTAGCGCTTGCAGCAGGAAAGCGGGTCGGGGAAAGTGAGTCAAATTACTGCGTTATTGAACGACAACATCTCAAGCCCCGCGTCGCTGCTTCTCTTCCGGGCACGACCCTTTCATCGGCTATACTTTTTACCGTCGTCAAAGCGTCGGCGCTTGGTTCCACCCGACTTGGCGTTTATCGAGAAAGCACCAGGATCGAATCCGGATTGTCATTCGAGATGACTGAGGGAGGCGGAGTGAAGGCTTCAATGAAATTCGACATTATTGTGATAGTCGGGGCAGTGATGATCGGCTTGCCCGCCGTTGCGCTTGCCGCAACGGGACTCGACGATGCCAAACGCGACTACGAGGTGGCCTGCGCCTTCTGCCATGGTCTCACGGGAAAGGGCGAGGGACCATTGAATGATAAGTTGAAGAGCCGCGTGCCCGATCTGACGGTGCTGGCCAATAACAACAACGGCGTATTTCCCTTCAACCGGGTAGTTCAAGTCATCGACGGAAGGCAGCAAATCAAGGCGCACGGGCCTCGCGAGATGCCCGTGTGGGGCAACAGCTTGCGTCTGCATGACACCGGGCCAACCGCTGCCAGTCGCATCAAAAGGCTGGCCGAGTACCTCAAGCTTCTCCAAGAAAAGTAGGCGCGGCAATGGGGCTTGAGTAATCGTCCAGCTGTCGTTTCCCCTCGTTCGATCACTTGAAGCACGGGAAATCGGGTCGCTGAATTCCACCTCCACACTGGAAATCGGGACATCGCGGGAACTCGGGGGAACTCGGGTCAGGCATGTTATAGTGCGTCATTTATGCAACATACCAAGCCTGCCCTATAGCCACCCACCAATTGGTTTCGTCGCGGCGACGGTCAAAAGCGACTGGACAGGCCCAGCATCACTTCGCCCTGCGTGACGGTGTCGCCCTTGATGGAGATAACGCACCCGCCTGAGCAGAATACGCCGCCGCTGCTGTTTACGAGCGTGGCGTAACCGCGCGCCTCGACCCGCGCCGCAAGCTTGTCGCCCAGCGGCCACTGATAACCAAAACCGATGTTGATTGACGGGTAGAGCTCGCTGCTGTAACCCGACGCCGGATTGAACAGGGTCGCACCGAGGCCGCCTACGAAGTACGGTCCCCGGCCCACTGCGCCATCGTAGAAGTTGGTGCCACCGATGTGCAGGGAGGTAATGTCCATCGCCAGCCGATTGCCGCCTGCGAATGATGTGCTGTCCAGCGACAGGTGGGTCCGTTGATGGCTGACGAAGATCTGGTACTGCCGGGAAGCGTCGAGCGGCAGGTCCAGCGCAAACGAAACGGCGCCGCTGGCGTCGATTGTCAGGCTTTGTTGCGTATCGGCATCGGTGAAGCTGCCGCCGCCCCGATAACCCGCGTACACCGTCACGGCATAGTCCTTTTCGGTCATTTCGGCGGCGATGGCCGGTAGCGCCGCCGATATCGAGCAGATTCAAAAGAGCGGACGGATTGCCAGCCTGCTCGGCGTCGAGGGCG
>JAEMQF010000361.1 GCA_022758925.1 Burkholderiales bacterium
ATCAGGTCGCTCACTGGCAATGCCTGATCAAAGCCGTGTTCCAGCAGCAGCCAGCCCGAGGCCTGCAGGTGCGTCGCGGCACCGTGAATCACCCCTCGCAGCGCTTCCATGCCGCTGGGTCCCGGCGTCAGCGCCAAGGCCGGTTCGTGCGCCAGCGCTGCCAGGTGTAGGTCGGCGTCTGCGATGTATGGGGGATTGCACAGCACGAGATGGAACGCTCGACTTTCGGTTGCAGCCCACCAATCGCCGAAAAGGAATTCAATCTTGAGTGCCAGGCGCCGGGCGTTGCCTCTTGCGACGCGCAGCGCCTCGGCGCTGACATCCGAAGCCGAAACCTCGGCCTGCGACAGGGCGGCCTTGAGCGCAAGGGCTATCGCACCACTGCCGGTCCCCAGGTCGAGCACTTGCGGTCGCTCAACCTGGACAAACTTCGTGCAGAGAATCTCCAGGCCCCATTCAACGAGGTGCTCGGTCTCCGGGCGAGGAATGAGCACGGCGGGTGCGACGTGCAGCGACAGCCCGCAGAATTCTTTCTCGCCAGTCAAGTAGGCCAGGGGTTCGCCGGCGGCGCGGCGCGCGACGAAGGCAGCGAAACGTTCGCTCTGCCCGGCATCGAGTGGCGCGGCGTCGTGCGCGAACAACCAGACGCGCCCTTGGCCCAGGCACCTGGACAAGAGCACCTGCGCATCCAGGGCGTCCAGGCCACTGGCTTGTGCCAGCGCGAGCGCCTGCGCCACTGTGCTCGCGAACATCAGCGCGCACGCGCAGCAAATAGACCCGCTTCGCGGCAGGCCATTGCATCGTCCAGATCGGCCAGCATCATGCGATCGCCGCTTCCCATGCGGCCAATTGTTCCGCGGCGCGGGCGGCCTGCAAGGCAGCGACGATGTCATCGAGATCACCATCGAGGATCGCCTGGAGTCGATACAGGGTCAGATTGATGCGGTGGTCGGTGACCCGCCCCTGCGCGTAGTTGTAGGTCCTGATTCGGTCGCTGCGGTCGCCGCTGCCGATCAGACCCTTGCGCGCAGCCGCCTCCTTGGCGAGGCGCTCGGTCCGTTCCTTGTCACGCAGCCGTGCAGCCAACACCGCCATTGCCTTGGCCTTGTTGCGGTGCTGCGAGCGGTCGTCCTGGCATTCGGCGACCAGACCGGTGGGCAAGTGGGTGATGCGAATCGCGCTGTCGGTCTTGTTGACGTGCTGACCGCCAGCCCCACTCGCTCGAAAAGTGTCGATGCGCAGGTCTGCCGGATTGAGTTGGACTTCGTCGGCGGCATCGGGTTCGGGCAGTACTGCAACGGTGCAGGCGCTGGTGTGGGTTCTGCCTTGCGTTTCCGTGGCAGGCACGCGCTGCACCCGGTGGCCGCCCGATTCGAGCCTGAGCTTGCCGTAGGCACCATCGCCCTCGACACGAAACACGAACTCCTTGTAGCCGCCCAGATCGCTGGCCGATTCCGACATGACCTCGGTGCGCCAACCCTGTCGCTCGCAGTGGCGCAGGTACATCCGGGTCAGGTCTGCGGCAAACAGCGCAGACTCGTCGCCGCCGGTTCCTGCGCGAATTTCGACAAACGCATTGCGTGAGTCGTCGGCATCGTGCGGGAGCAGCGCCAATAGCAGTTCGTGACTCAGGCGCGCGATCTCCTCGTTTGCACTCCCGATTTCTTCTCCGGCCAATTCAGCCATGTCCGGATCGTTCAGCATTGCCTTGGCCGCTTCGAGGTCGCGCTCGCGTGCCTCGAAGCGTGCATACAACTGAGTCAGCGTCGATGCCTCAGAGTGCTCTTTGCTCAACTCCCGGTAGCGCAACTTGTCGGCCGCGACCGCGGGGTCGGCGAGCGTCGCCTCGAGCTCGCGCAGCCGCAGCCTCAGGCGTTCGAACTGCTGGCGAAGGGAGTCTTTCATGCGCTTTCAACGTTTTGCAGTTGCCGGCCTGCACGCCGCACGGCGCGAAGCGGGCCCGCGTCGGCACCGGCTGCGCCGATCTTCAGGCTATCACGCGCCGTTGACGGGATCGCGCGGCACCCTGCGCAAGAACAGCCGCGACACCGTTTGCGCCAGTTGCGCGCGCTGTTCGGTGGGCGCCGCGTGCAGTTCGGCAAGCGCCCCGTGCAACATCTTTTGGCTGAGGCCACGCGAAAGCGATTCGAGCACGGAGTCGACGCTTTCGCCCTTCGCCAGAAGTTTTCGGGCACGTGTGATTTCGGCCGCGCGCCACTCGTCGGTTTGGCTGTGCAGCGCTTGAATCAACGGCACCGACCCACGCTGATCGAGCCAGTGCGCAAAACTCTGCACGCCGTGTTCAACGATCGCCTCGGCCTGGGCCACGGCCGCCTGTCGCTTCTCGCCGGCGCTGCGCACCAGTGTGGACAAGTCGTCAACGCTGTACAGATAGACATCCGGCAGACCGGCGACCTCTGCTTCCACGTCGCGCGGCACCGCCAGATCAACCATGAACATCGGTCGGTGCTTTCTGACCTTCAGCGCGCGTTCAACTGCCCCCAGTCCGATGATGGGCAACGAGCTCGCCGTGCATGAAATGACGATATCGAACTCGCCGAGCGTCGCCGGCAGGTCGGCAAGACGCATCGCCTGTGCACCCAAGCGCGCCGCAAGCCGGGCGCCGCGTTCCAAAGTGCGATTGGCCACGGTCATCGAGCGTGGCCCGCGGGCGGCGAAATGCGTTGCGACCAATTCGATCATTTCGCCGGCGCCCACGAAAAGCACTTTGGTCTGGCCCAGGTCTTCGAAGAGTTGGCCGGCCAGACGCACAGCCGCAGCCGCCATGCTGATCGAATGGGCGCCGATTTCTGTCGAAGTCCGCACTTCCTTGGCCACGGCAAAGGAGCGTTGGAACATCTGATTCAACGTGCGCCCGAGCGTGCCCGCGGCTTCGGCCTCGCGCACGGCGTGCTTCAACTGGCCGAGGATTTGTGGCTCCCCCAATACCATCGAGTCCAGCCCACTGGCAACGCGAAACGCGTGCCGAGCCGCCGCGTTGCCCTCATGCAGGTAGGCGTGATCGCGAAACGTCTTGCTGCTCACGCCACCCAGACCTGCCAACCAATCGACGGCCGGCCCAACCGCGCTCGATTCGGCGCCCATGTACAACTCGCAACGGTTGCACGTGGAAACGATCGCCACCTCGTTGACCCGGCTCAGCCTTTGGCGAAATCCACGCAGCGCATGAGCCAATTGATCGGGCCCGAAAGCGAAGCGCCCGCGCACGTCAAGTGCGGCGGTCGTGTGGTTCAGGCCCAGGGCAATGACACTCATGGCTGATTATAAAATTCGAACCGGCCGGCGTGGCCGAAAAAGCGCGCCGAATGGCGACAGGCGGTTTGACGGATATCAAATTCCCCGCGGTCGAGGGGCGCTTGTGGTACCGAGAGCATCGAAGTGACTCCCTTGCTCGGTTTTTGGCATCTGATGAGTTTTGCCATCCCGGCACTGGCGGTCGGTGGCTTGACTGCGCTTATCGCGAAACGGATCCGGCCCCGCGAATTTCGCGCAACCACGGCTCCTCGTCTCGGCGCTGCGTCGTGCGCTGCATCGGCCCTGGGTTACCTCTGCAGTGTCGTGCTGCTGCGGCATGACGGCATGATGACGGCATATGCGGCGATGCTGGTGTGCAGCGCTGTCAGCGTGGCGTGCTTCGCGCGCCGCGCGACGCCGGTTCAGGTCGCAATCCCCGCCTGCCAGTTCTTGTCGTGACTCGTGTTTGGATCCATGGCGCGGCCAGTGCCAAGCAACTGCCCGTCGCAGAGTTGCCCGCGCAATGAATGCGCCCGCGCCTCTGTGATCGTGACATCGACGAGTTCGCCCAGCAGCTGCGGTGGACCTTTGAAATTGACGGTGCGATTGCACGACGTGCGCCCCATCAGCTCTGACGCGTCTTTGCGCGAACGCCCTTCGACCAGAATCTTCTGTACTGTACCGACCCGCGCCGCGCTGATTGCCTGCTCCTGCGTGTCGACAAGCGCCTGCAGGCGCCTCAACCTTTCGAGCTTGACGGCTTGTGGCGTGGCATCTGGCAGCGCCGCCGCAGGGGTCCCAGGGCGCGGGCTGAAAACGAAACTGAAGCTGCCGTCGAACCCCACTTCATCGATGAGCCTCAGCGTGAGCCCGAAGTCCTGCTCGGTTTCACCCGGAAAGCCCACGATGAAGTCGCTGGAAACACCGATCCCCGGCCGCACCTGGCGCAGTCTGCGGATCGCATTCTTGTACTGCAGCGTCGTATAGCCGCGCTTCATTGCCATGAGGATCCGATCACTGCCGTGTTGCACCGGAAGGTGCACCTGGCTCACAAGTTGCGGAACCCTTGCGTAGACGTCAATCAGGCGCTGCGTGAATTCGTTCGGATGACTCGTCGTGTAGCGGATGCGCACCAAGCCGGGCGTCTCGGCGAGATATTCGATCAACAGCGCAAGGTCTGCGATCTCGTTGCTTGCGCCCATCGTGCCGCGATACGCGTTCACGTTCTGGCCGAGCAAAGTTACCTCCTTGACGCCTTGCTGCGCGAGCCCCGCGACTTCGCCAAGCACATCGTCGAAGGGCCGCGACACTTCCTCGCCACGCGTATACGGTACGACGCAGTAGCTGCAATACTTCGAGCAACCCTCCATGATCGAGACGAAGGCACTGACCCCATCGACGCGCGCCGGCGGCAGGTGATCGAACTTCTCGATTTCGGGGAAGCTGATGTCGACCTGCGGCCGGTCTTGCAGCACGCGCTGGGCCAGCAGCTCGGGCAGGCGGTGCAGCGTTTGCGGCCCGAACACCACGTCAACGTAAGGCGCTCGCGCGATGATCGCCGCCCCCTCCTGGCTGGCCACGCAGCCGCCGACGCCGATCATCACGCCCTTTGCCTTGAGGTGTTTGATGCGGCCCAGATCGCTGAAGACTTTTTCCTGGGCCTTTTCGCGCACCGAACAGGTGTTGAACAGGATCAGGTCGGCGGCGCCTATATCGACGGTCTGCTCGTAGCCCTGGGCGGCGCGCAGCACGTCGACCATCTTGTCGGAGTCGTACTCGTTCATCTGGCAACCGAAGGTCTTGACGTAGACCTTCTTGCTCACACACGAGCGATTCATGGGCGCGCCCATCGCTGCGCAGCCGGATCGAAAACCCAGCTCGCCGCTTCAAGCGCATTGCTCGGCCAGGGCACATTCGCGAGTTCGTCGGCGCGCAAGATCCACACATCTCTGAGTTGCCCGTCGGGATCGAGCGTGTAGTGCACCGCCAGCGTGCTGCCAAGCAGCGAACTCGACAGCACGATCATGTTGTTCGCGGCGCGAATCCTTGCGCCCGGGGCAAGCCGCTTCGGTTCGTCGTTGAGGGCGAGATGCGGGGGCTGACGGAATGAGACCTGCCCACGAAGTGCAGCCTGCGGGAACTGGCGCTGCAGCTGCGCCGCGCTCGGTGCGATCAGCGCAATCGCCAGCAACGTGGCGAAAAGATGGCGAAGGATTTTGGTCATGGTGGCGCTTCAGGGATTCGAACCCCGGACCTGCGGATTATGATTCCGTCGCTCTAACCGACTGAGCTAAAGCGCCTGAGCCGCGCAGTATAGCGGCGCGACCCTTCGGCGTGCGGTCGGCGCGGGGCCTGCAAACCCGATCCCGCCGAGTCGCCGCACGCGACCCCCAGCGACGTCTCCACATCTTCGACCCGCAATGTTCAGCATCTTCAAGAAAAGCGCTTCGCAGACCGATGAAGCGCTTGCACAGCGCAGCGCGCCGCAGGTCGCGAGTGGCCTGAACGAGCCGAAGCCGTCGTGGTTCGAACAGTTACGAAGCGGCTTGCGCAAGACCGGCAGCGCGCTGTCGCAGGTGTTCAATGGCGCGAGCGTTGACGACAGCCTGTTCGAAGAACTGGAATCGGCCCTGCTGATGGCTGATGCCGGCGTGCAGGCGAGCGCGTACCTGTTGGCGGATCTGAAACGCCGCGTCAAAGCCGGTGGCGCCGATCGACCTGAGCAGGTCAAGGCCTTGCTCATCGACGCGTTGGCCGATTTGCTCGGGACCCTCGAGCGCCCGCTGGTCCTGCCCGCAGTCAAGCCCGCGGTGATCATGGTCGTAGGCGTCAACGGCGCAGGCAAGACCACGAGCATCGGCAAACTCACGCATCGCCTGGCCGACGCAAATCTGAAAGTGCTGTTGGCCGCGGCAGACACGTTTCGGGCCGCGGCGCGCGAGCAGTTGCAGGTCTGGGCACAGCGCAACCAAGTCGAAATCGTGAGCCAGGCGGGCGGCGACCCGGCCGCGGTGACTTTCGATGCCACTTTGGCCGGCAAGGCGCGTGGCTGCGATGTCGTCATCGCCGACACTGCAGGGCGCTTGACGACGCAGGCACACTTGATGGATGAGTTGAAGAAGATTCACCGCGTCATCGGCAAGGCGCAACTTGGCGCCCCCCACGAAGTGATCCTGGTCGTCGACGGCAATACGGGCCAGAACGCACTCGCACAAGTTCAGGCATTTGACGCTGCTTTGCAGCTCACTGGCCTGATCATCACCAAACTCGACGGTACCGCGAAAGGCGGTGTCCTGGCCGCCGTCGCGCGCTGGTCGCAGGCGCGCGCGCAGCGCACCGGGCCCGCTTTGGCGGTCTATTTCGTTGGTGTCGGCGAGAAGCTGGACGACCTGCAGTCATTCAGCGCCCGTGAATTCGCACAGGCCCTGTTGGGCTGAAGCACAGTCGGCACGCCCGAGCACGGCTCAGCGCGTGCGGTCGTTGGCGTCGCACGCAGGAGTGAGCGGTGTCAGGCGCGAGTCCAGGTCGCCATATCAAGTCTGCGGTGGCTTGGTATCGGCGTCCAGGGGTGCGTTTGCTGAGGGCAGCTGGGCAACCAGCGGCATCGAGCCGGATTGCGGCGCGGAAATCCGCGCACAGGCGTTGAGCGGCTCGGCCATCGGAAGACTGGCGTCGTGCGCAGCATTCGGCGACGGCAATGCTGCGTCAACCCAAACCAGGAGGCGAATCCCGACTGCTGTGCTCAAGCTTCGCGCGGTGTTCTATCTCCCGCTCAAGAACTTCCATTTCTTCCCTGGTCGAGGTCGCAACTTCGGATGCTCGCCAACGACGCCCGCTCAGCCACCGAATCCCTTCATCGCGCCCATGCGTTTCATCATCTTCATCATTCCCGCGCCTTTCATTTTCTTCATCATTTCCTGCATCTGTTCGAATTGCTTCAGCATGCGATTCACATCCTGAACCTGGACGCCCGCGCCGGTCGCGATGCGGCGTTTGCGAGACGCCTTGATGAGCTCGGGTTTGCGCCGCTCGAGCCGCGTCATCGCGCAGATGATGCCCTCCATGCGCCGCACATCGCGCTCAGCCCGGTCCATCTCGGCCTGACCCAGGCCCCCGGCCTTGCCCGTCAACTGCGTCGGCAGTTTGTCGACCAAGCCTGACAGCCCGCCCATCTTCTTCATCTGTGAAATCTGTGCCAAGAAGTCGCTCATGTCGAACGAAGCGCCGCCACGCACCTTGTCGGCGAGCTTCTTCGCCGCCGCCAGGTCGACGCCTTTGTGCACCTCCTCGATGAGCGCGACGATGTCACCCATGCCGAGCACGCGGCCCGCGTGGCGCTGCGCATCAAAGACTTCCAGGCCGTCGATCCTTTCGCTCGTGCCGGCGAATTTGATCGGCACACCGGTCACATGGCGCACTGAAAGCGCCGCGCCGCCGCGCGCATCGCCGTCCATCTTCGTCAAGACGATTCCCGTCAGCGGCACGTGCTGCGCGAAAGCCTTCGCGGTGTTGACGGCGTCCTGGCCTTGCATCGCATCGACGACGAACAACGTCTCCACCGGCTTGAGCGCCGCATGCAGTTCGCCGATCTCCACCATCAGCGCAGCGTCGACGCCCAGACGCCCGGCGGTGTCGACCAGCAACACATCGAAATAGTGGCGCCGGGCGTGGTCGAGAGCGGCCAGCGCGATCGCCACCGGCTTCTCGCCCGGGGTCGAGGCAAACCAGGTTGCGCCGGCCTGTGCCGTCACAGTGGCCAATTGCTCGATCGCGGCCGGGCGATAAACGTCGGTCGATACCGTGAGCACCTTCTTCTTGCGGTGCTCCATCAGATGGCGCGCCAGTTTGGCCGTCGTCGTCGTCTTGCCGACGCCTTGCAGCCCAGCCATCAAGATGACCGCTGGCGGCTGGGTCAACAGATTCAGGTCGGCCACACCTTCACCCATCGTCAGCGCGAGTTCGCGGTTGACGATGCCCACCAGGGCCTGCCCCGGTGTCAATGACCCCACGACTTCGGCGCCGAGCGCGCGCTCCTTCACGCGCGCTGTGAATTCGCGCACGACGGGCAAGGCGACGTCGGCTTCGAGCAGGGCCACGCGAACCTCGCGCAGCATGTCCTGCACGTTGCTTTCCGTGATACGGGCCTGGCCGCGCACGGTCTTGACGAGTTGGCTCAGCCGTTCGGTCAGTGTCGAGGCCATGGATTGGACTGCGCGTCGGGTGACGCTGGTTGGGTTGGGTCTTGCGAGGCACGCGCCCGCCCCGGGCACGAACCCGTGAGCGCACCTGTCGCGGACGCGAAAGTACACTGTGCAAATGATTCTATCGTTCGGGCCTGGCCCTACGAGTGTGAATGCGACGGCGCTCGCACTCGCCGTATGCAGCGGTGTCGCGCTGTTCGGATACGCCACATGTGCCGCGTTACGGCACGACCGGGCCGGGAATTCCCAACGCATCGCGATGCTGGTCGGATGGCTCGCCCAAGGGGCGGCCATCATCGCCGACTCCGCGGGCGTGTTCAGCTCGAGCAGCGGGGCACGATTCGGCTTCGCAACAGCGCTTTCGGCGACCTTGTGGCTCGTCGTCGTGGTCTACGGCATCGAGAGCCGGTTCGTGCCCATGCGCGGCGTGCGACGCACTCTGGCCCTGCTCGGCATGGCCGTCGTCGCGCTCGCCTGGGCGTTCCCGGCCGAAATTCGATCGGTTCCCACGTCGCGCTGGGCACCCTTGCACTGGATCCTGGGGATCGCGTCTTATGGCCTGTTCGGCGCGGCGGTCTTGCATGCCGCAATGTTGGGCAGTGCCGAACGGCAGCTGCGCGGCAAGGGCAGTGCAGTTTCAGCGACACTCAGCGGTGTGCCCCTGCTGAGTCTGGAGCGGCTCACGTTTCGCTTCGTCGCCGCGGGCTTTTGCGTCCTGTCGGCGGCGTTGTTGCTGGGCATGTGGGTCGCCAGCCCTTGGCGCTGGGATCACAAGACGGTCTTTTCGATGCTGGGGTGGGTGGTTTTCGCAGCACTGCTCGCCGGGCGCCGCGTGTTCGGCTGGCGCGGACCGCTCGCGACGCGCTGGTTATACGCTGGCGCGGGTTTGCTCCTGCTGGCCTACGTCGGGTCGCGTTTTGTGCTCGAAGTTCTGCTGCATCGATCGTCCGCGAGTTGAGCCGGCTGACGCATGAAATTCGCACTTCTCATCTTCTCGGTTCTGGCCTTGGTCTGGCTGCTGCGCGCCGCGAGCCGACGCAGGGTACGACCACCCGACCCCGGCGCTCCTGCCAAACCCCCGCAAGCGCAGGCGATGCTGGCGTGTTCTCATTGTGGTGTGCTGATGCCCCGCGACGAGGCCCTGCCGGGCCGCGGCGGCGTGTTCTGCGGCGCGGAACATCGCGACAGCTTCGAGAGGTCGCACCCGAGTCCATGAACAACATTCCGGGTGACACGGAGCGTCGGGGCGGCGAACGCCGCCTGCAGCGGCGTTCAGCCTCGGCAGACGAATCCTGGTTCGGCGCTTTCGCATCCGACGACGACGCCGCACCCTTCGAAGACACGGCGGCGCAGCGCGACTCCGCGCCCGGCGGGTCCGGATTCGGTGACAGCGATATGCAGGCGGATTCGCAGGGGCTGGCGCGCCGGGCGGTGCGTACCGATGCTGCGCGCCAATCGGGATACGAGCGTCTGCACCGAGTCTTCATCGGCGCGCGCGCGGTGCTCGGCGTCATGTTGCTGGCCGCACTGATCCTGGTGAGTTTGTTCGGTGCGCACCCGGGCCTGTCTGTGGCAGTGGTCAGCCTGGCGTACGCGGCCTTGTCGATCAGCATGTGGTTGCTCCCCCGGATGTGGCCCGCGCCCAACCCACAGGCAATGTCGCGGCCTGCGAGTGCGCACTGGCTGCTGACCATCGGCAGTGATTTGCTCGGCTTTACAACGCTGCACATCCTGGGGCCGGGTTCAAGCCTGAACTACGTCGCGCTGCTGGTGATGCCGGTGCTGATGGCAGGTGTCTTGACACCACGCACGATGGCATTGGCCACCGCAGCGGGCGTGACGCTTATGCTCTTGCTCACCGCGGCGCTTTCGGTGCGGCCGGGCAGCGACCTGTCGCTGGCAATGGCACAGGCGGGACTGGCGGGCAGTGGGTTCTTCATCCTCGCCATACTTTCCAGCGAACTTGCGAGCCGGCTTGCCCAGGAAGAGTTGACCTCGCGCGGCAGCCTGGAGATGGCGCGCCAACAGGCCGAGTTGAATCGACTCGTGATCGAAGAAATGCAGGACGGCGTGCTCGTTGTCGACCGCGGCGGGCGTGTCCGCGCCGCAAATCCGGCAGCGCGGCACCTGCTGGCACCCGCCGGCATGTGCAGGGCGGCACCGTTTCAGATGCGCGGCATCGAGGCGTGGGAGGGTCTCGTGAAGTCGGTCGAGCGAGCTTTTGTCGATGGCGCATGGCCCGAAGCCGGACGCGACGTTGCCCTCGTTTTCGAGCCCGGCTCGACACGGGTACTGCGCGTTCGGGTTCGCTTCACGCGCAAAGCCGAGCCGAAGATGGGGGAGGAGTTTTGCGTCTTGTTTCTCGAAGACGTGCGCAACATGCAGGCACGCAGCCGCCAGGAGCGGCTCGCCGCCATGGGCCGGGTCTCCGCGGGCATTGCGCACGAGATTCGAAATCCATTGGCGGCGATCGCGCAAGCAAATGCGCTGCTGGCTGAAGACGCTGCCGAACCGACGCAGCGCCAACTGACGAAGATGGTCAGTGACAACGTCGACCGCCTGAAACGTATCGTCGACGACGTGATGGCCGCGTCACCCGGCATGGCGGACGACTTGCCGCCTCTGGATGCGGTGGCACAGATTGCAGCTGCCTGCGCGGAATGGGCAGGCGCGGCGGGCCTGAAGCTTCGCGAGTCCGGCATCTTGACCTTGTTGCTTCCGCAAGAGCCCCTCTGGGTCGTGTTCGACTCCGAGCACCTGCGACGCGTGCTCGTCAATCTGCTGGACAATGCGAAGCGACACGCCAGCGGCGCGGTCGGGGCGATCGAGGTCCGTCTCGATTCGCGCGACGACACCCGCGCGTACCTGTGCATTTCCAGCGATGGCCCGCGCATACCCCCGGATGTCGAGCGTTACCTGTTCGAACCCTTTTTCTCGACGCGAAGCCGCGGCACGGGTCTGGGTTTGTACATTTGCCGTGAATTGTGCGAGCGCTACGGCGCAAGCATCGACTATCGCCTGCGCCAGACTTCGGCGGGGCTGCGCAATGAGTTCTTCGTCGCAATGCGACGCAGCGCGTTGCTGACGCAGGCTGCGACGCCAATGGTCACATCATGAAGTCGTTGCCGCCTTTGAGTCTGCTTGTGGTCGATGATGAGCCCGACTTGCGCACGCTGTATGAGTTGACGCTGTTGCGGGAAGGGTATGACGTCGAGGCTGCGGGCAGCGTCGAGCAGGCATTGGAGGCCCTGAATGGCCGTACCTACAGTGCCGTGATCACCGACATGCGGCTGCCCGATGGCACGGGCCTGGATATCCTGCGCTGGCTGGTGCAAGGTGATCGGGGCGAGAAGGCGATTGTGATCACGGCCTATGGCTCGGCGGAAAACGCGGTTGAAGCGCTGCGCGCGGGAGCCTACGACTACTTGACGAAACCGGTCGACCTGCGCCAATTTCGGGCGGTGATCGGATCCGCGCTTGGGCGCACGGGCATAACGATCGCGCCGACAAATCTTTCGAAACTGCCTTCGGAACGCGCGAGGTCGGTGCAGCACGAGTCGGGGAGTTCGTCGCCCACCTCGATCGCATCGGCCCCGCCGGCCGTGCCGGCGGGGCGCTGGTTGGCACGCATGGCCGGGCGGTCTGCAGCCATGGAACAGGTGCGAGGCCTGATCGACAAGGTTGCGCGCAGCATGGCGCCGGTGCTGATCAGCGGTGAGTCCGGCACCGGCAAGGAACTCGTCGCGCGATCGATTCATGAAGTGAGTGTGCGCAGCTCGCAGCCGTTCATCGCCGTGAACTGCAGTGCGATTCCGGAACAGTTGCTCGAGGCCGAATTCTTCGGCTATCGAAAGGGCGCCTTCACAGGGGCTGCCGAAGACCGGGAAGGATTTTTCCAAGCCGCCAACGGTGGCACGCTTTTCCTGGACGAGATCGGCGACCTGCCGTTGTCGATGCAATCGAAGCTGTTGCGGGCGATTCAGGAACGCCAAGTCCGCCCGGTGGGCGCGGTAAGCGAGTTGCCTGTCAACGTTCGTTTGCTCAGTGCGACGCACAAGGATCTCGGCGCCGAGGTGCACCAGGGGCAATTTCGGCAAGACCTCTATTACCGACTCAACGTGATCCCGATCCGTGTACCCCCTCTGCGCGAACGAATCGCCGATTTGGCCGACATTGCTGCGCATGTGCTGGAGCGAATCGCGCGTGACGCGGGCGCGCCGACCGTGCCGCAACTCACCCCTGAGGCACTCGAGCGTCTCGCGAGCTACGCCTTCCCGGGAAACGTGCGCGAGCTCGAGAACCTGCTGCACCGCGCGGTGGCACTTTCGGCGAGCAACCGGATCGGCGCGGAAGATATTGGCCTGCCGGCGATCGCGCCGTCGAACCCGGAACCCGCCCAGCCTCAACTCTTCGCCAAGGTGGCTCCAGCGGCAGCATCCCCGCCGCCGTTGCACGCCCTCACTGCCGCCAATGCAGACGCGCCGCTGCCCGACAATCTTGTCGAGCTTCTCGACGCGGTGGAGCGCGATATCCTGGAGCGAGCGCTGGAGCGCCATCGGTTCAATCGGACTGCAGCAGGCGCCAGTCTTGGATTGTCGTTGCGCCAGATGCGCTATCGCATGGCGCGCCTGGGGGTGAACGTGGGCGCTGACTCGGGCAGCGAGTGAGCGCCGCATGGGAAAGCGGCTGGTGGCACAAGGCCGCACGCCGCGAATCGCCGAACTTCGGACCGCGCCCTGCGGGCGTTGAGATCAGCCTGGCGGTCATCCACTCGATCAGCCTGCCCCCAGGTGAGTACGGCGGCGACGCGATCGAGAGGCTCTTCGCGAACCGCCTTGATTGGGACGCTCATCCCTACTTTGCGACGCTTCGAGGACTGGAAGTTTCTGCGCACTTCCTGATTCGCCGCGATGGCCAGACATTGCAGTTCGTTTCATGTGATCTGCGCGCCTGGCACGCAGGCGTCTCATCCTGGCGTGGGCGGACCAACTGCAATGACTACTCGATCGGCATCGAACTCGAAGGCGTCGAAGGCGGGCCCTTCGAACCGGCCCAATATTATTCGCTGGCACGCGTGTTGCGGGCTGTGTCGAGGCGCTATCCTCTGGGCGCTGTCGCCGGGCACGAGCACGTTGCGGCCGGACGCAAGTGCGACCCCGGACCGGGGTTCGAATGGCATCGTCTTGCACGCTCACTGCGCTGGCCGCGGCGCATGTTTGCGTGCCTTGCCCCCTGAAACGAAGCTCGCGATCGGCAGACCCGGTTCGGGGCTTCGATGCGTGGATCAATGCTCGAACACGCTATCGCTAGCGCTTGTTGGCACACGAGACCCCAGATATAGTGTTTGGCGTGATAGGCTTCGCGTCTTCACCGAGCCGCGCACAACGCAGGCCGGTGCGACAGGTTCTTGTGCTTTTCCTGGACACCAAATGAGTCGCCGACCGCAGCGATGACTTTCACGCTTCGGCGCTGGGTGAAGAGAAAAAAACCGAGATGGATTCAAAGAGCAACCGGCCAATACCTAGAAGGGAATTCAATGCAAGCTGTCACGACTCGCACTCCGGGCAAACCTTCCGCCACACGCGCGCCGGTCGCGGCAAGTGCGGAGACCGCGCCGTACCAGGGCTACCAGATCATTCGACGCAACGGTTCAGTGGTGTCGTTTGAGCCGGACAAGATCGCGGTTGCATTGATGAAAGCGTTTCTGGCGGTTCACGGGACGCAAGGTGCGGCATCGGCAAGCGTGCGCGAAACGGTGGATGTCCTGACCGGAAGTGTCGTGCGCGGTTTAATGCGGTCACGCCCCGGTGGCGGAACGTTTCATATTGAAGACGTGCAGGATCAGGTGGAGTTGGGCTTGATGCGCAGCGGCCATCATGAAGTGGCGCGTGCCTACGTGCTCTATCGGGAGCGTCGCGCCCAGGAACGCACCAAGAAGGACAAGCGTGCGGCGACGGAACCTGCGTTGAGCGTGACCGACAACGGCGTGCGTCGTCCGCTGGACTTGGCACACCTGCAAGCTTTGTTCGAGTCGGCGTGCGCCGGCCTTGGCGAAGACGTTTCGCCCGCGCCCATCATGGCGGAGACCAAGCGCAACCTGTACGACGGCGTGCCGATCGACGAGGTTCACAAGGCGGCGATTCTGGCGGCACGCACCTTGATCGAAAAAGATCCGGGCTACTCGCGTGCCACGGCAAGATTGCTGCTGCATAGGATTCGGCGCGAAGTCCTGGGCGAAGAGGTCTTGCCGGGCGACATGGTGACCCGGTACGCAAGCTACTTTCCATCGTTCATTCGCAAGGGCGTGAAGGCTGAGCGGCTGGACGAGGCGCTGTCGCAGTTCGATCTGGAGCGGCTCGGTGCGGCGTTGAATGCCGAACGGGACCTTCAATTTGACTACCTCGGTCTGCAAACGCTTTACGACCGCTACTTCATTCACATTGACGAGGCGCGAATCGAGTTGCCGCAGGCTTTTTTCATGCGGGTCGCGATGGGCCTGGCCGTGGGCGAGATCGATCGCGAAGCACGCGCCATCGAGTTCTACGAAGTGCTGTCGCGGTTCGATTTCATGAGCAGCACACCCACGCTGTTCAATGCCGGGACGCGCCGATCGCAACTGTCGAGCTGCTATCTGACCACGGTTGCCGACGATCTGGACGGTATCTATGAGGCGCTGAAAGAGAACGCACTGTTGTCCAAATTCGCGGGCGGCTTGGGCAACGACTGGACCAATGTTCGCGCGTTGGGCAGCCACATCAAGGGGACAAACGGCAAGAGCCAGGGCGTCGTGCCGTTTCTGAAGGTGGTCAACGACACCGCCGTTGCGGTGAATCAGGGCGGGAAGCGCAAGGGTGCCGTGTGCGCCTACCTGGAGACCTGGCACCTCGACATCGAGGAATTCCTGGAACTGCGCAAGAACACCGGCGACGACCGGCGGCGCACGCACGACATGAACACCGCGAACTGGATTCCCGACCTGTTCATGAAGCGTGTCGCGCAGGGCGGCGACTGGACACTGTTCTCGCCCAGCACCTGTCCGGACCTGCACGACAAGTGCGGCCGCGAATTCGAGCAGGCCTACACCGCCTACGAAGCGAAAGCGGCGCGCGGCGAAATCAAGCTCTTCAAGACGATGCGCGCGCGCGATCTGTGGCGCAAGATGCTGACGATGCTGTTTGAAACCGGCCACCCCTGGATCACGTTCAAGGACGCGTGCAACGTGCGCTCGCCGCAGCAGCATGTCGGGGTCGTGCACTCCAGCAACCTGTGCACCGAGATCACGTTGAACACCAACGAGTTCGAGATCGCCGTGTGCAATCTCGGCTCGGTGAACCTGGTCCACCACCTGCGCGACGGCAAGATCGATCAGGGCAAGTTGAAGGCGACCGTCGCCACCGCCATGCGCATGCTCGACAACGTGATCGACATCAACTACTACGCCGTGAAGAAGGCGCGCGACTCCAACTTGCGGCATCGCCCGGTGGGCTTGGGAGTCATGGGCTTTCAAGACGCGCTCTACGAGTTGGGCATTGCGTACGGCTCGGATCGGGCCGTGAACTTCGCCGATGAATCGATGGAGGCAGTTTGTTATTGCGCCTACTGGGCCTCGACGGAACTGGCCATGGAGCGCGGCCGCTACTCAAGCTATCGCGGCTCTTTGTGGGATCGCGGCGTGCTGCCGATCGACTCACTCGATCTGCTGGCCGAGCAGCGCGGCGGTTTCGTCGAAGTGGATCGGTCGACGAGCCTGGATTGGGACGCGCTGCGCCAGCGTATCGCCGAGTACGGCATGCGCAATTCCAACTGTGTGGCGATCGCACCGACGGCGACGATTTCCAACATCATCGGCGTCAGTGCTTCGATCGAGCCCTCGTTTGGAAACCTGTCGGTCAAGTCGAACCTGTCGGGCGAATTCACCGTTGTCAACGAATACCTCGTGCGCGACCTGAAGAAGATTGGGCTGTGGGACGACGTGATGGTGATGGATCTCAAACACTTCGATGGCTCGCTGCGCCGCATCGACCGCGTGCCAGAGTCTCTCAAAGTGCTGTACGCAACCGCCTTCGAGATCGAACCTCACTGGCTTGTCGAAGCCGCCGGGCGCCGCCAAAAATGGATCGACCAGGCGCAGTCGCTCAACATCTACATGGCCGGTGCGTCGGGCAAGAAACTCGACGAGACCTACAAGCTGGCGTGGTTGCGCGGTTTGAAGACGACCTATTACCTGCGCACCGTGGGCGCAACCCAGGCCGAGAAGGCAACGGTCAAGGCGGGGCAGATGAATTCGGTGTCGAGCCAGGCGACACATTCGACGCAAGAGTCAGCCGCCGCGGGCACGTCGATGCTGGACGAGACGGACGACTCGGAAGTCGAAGTCCAATTCTGTGCGATGGACGACCCGACTTGCGAGGTTTGCCAGTGAACACCTTGAACCGAACGCGGCGTGCGATCTGCGAATCGGCCATCACCTCAGGCTGAGCACCGCGAAGCAGCGCCGATGCAATCTGGCAACACAACCGCGATCGAAGAGTGAGCGATTGTTTGGCGAGTTGGCCAATCGCTTTCATAATCCACCTCCACGGGACATCAACATGTTGGTTTGGGAAGACGACCTGAGACCCTCGACACTTCAAGATGCGGCAATGACACTGGGCCAACTGTCGGTTGAGCGCGCAAGAAAGCTGTCTCCTGCTTTCGCCTTTGACTCGGCACCGGGGAAGTTCTCCCCGCCACCCGTCGCCCCAGCGCCGGTCGCCAAGGCGCCTGTGCTCGAATCGACCCGAAGAGTCAACGCCTCCGACAAGCGCGTCATCAACGGCCTGACGGACGTGAACCAGCTCGTACCGTTCAAGTACAAGTGGGCGTGGGAGAAGTACCTTGCGAGCTGCGCGAACCACTGGATGCCGCAAGAGGTCAACATGTCGCGCGACATCGAGACCTGGAAGAACCCGAACGGCCTGACCGACGACGAACGCCGGATCATCAAGCGCAACCTGGGGTTCTTCGTGACCGCCGACTCCTTGGCGGCGAACAACATCGTCCTGGGCAGCTACCGGCACATCACGGCGCCCGAGTGCCGGCAATTCATGCTGCGGCAGGCCTTTGAAGAGGCGATCCATACCCACGCTTACCAATACATCGTCGAGTCGCTGGGGCTGGATCAGAGTGAAATTTTCAACGCCTATCACGAGATCGAATCAATCCGCGACAAGGACGAATTCCTGCTGCCCTTCATCGGGCAAATCATGGACCCGCATTTCCATACCGGCACGCCGGAGACCGACCGCGCGTTGCTCAAGTCGCTGATTGTTTTCGCGTGCCTGATGGAGGGTTTGTTCTTCTACGTTGGGTTCACGCAGATTCTTGCGCTCGGTCGCCAGAACAAGATGACGGGCGCCGCCGAACAATACCAATACATCCTGCGCGATGAATCGATGCACTGCAATTTCGGCATCGACTTGATCAATCAGATCAAGCTCGAGAACCCGCAGCTATGGACTGCTCAGTTCAAGACCGAGATCAAACAGTTGTTCAAGCGTGCCGTCGAACTGGAGTATCGATACGCCGAAGACACGATGCCGCGTGGCGTATTGGGCATGAATGCTTCCATGTTCAAGGGTTACCTGCGCTACATTGCGAACCGGCGTGCGACGCAGATCGGATTGGAAGAGTTGTTCCCGCACGAAGAGAACCCTTTTCCGTGGATGAGTGAAATGATCGACCTGAAGAAGGAGCGCAATTTCTTCGAGACGCGCGTCATCGAATACCAATCGGGCGGCGCGCTGTCTTGGGATTGAGTGGAGTTAAGGCGAAGCGGCCGAACACTCCCGCACCGCAAGGTGAATGTGAGAGATCAAGATTCGTGGATTGCCCCGCAGTGACGCAGAAGCACTGCAGCGATTCGCAACCGGATTCAGCGTACTGGGTCGCCCCTCCTGGGCAGGCCTCGGGCGGTGAATAGCCACCGGGCAGCGAGAACTCGTTGCTGCCAAGTGGTTCTTTGTCAACTTGATCAAGGAGAAACGTAATGGCAACTGCAAAGAAGGCTACGGCCAAGAAAGCGGCAAAGAAGCCGGCGGCGAAAAAGGCCGCAGCGAAGAAGTCCCCGGCCAAGAAGTCGGCGGCGAAAAAGGCGCCAGCGAAGAAGGCGGCGGCGAAGAAGAAGGCGCCCGCTAAGAAGGCTGCGAAGAAGAAGGCGCCCGCTAAGAAGGCTGCGAAGAAGAAGGCCCCTGCGAAAAAGGCGGCGGCGAAGAAGTCGGCGAAAAAACCTGCGGCCAAGAAAGCGGCGAAAAAACCTGCCGCGAAGAAAGCAGCGAAAAAGCCGGCTGCGAAGAAGGCGGCTGCGGCTCCTGCCCCGGCTGCGGCACTTCCGACGAAGACTTCGCTCAGCCCACAGGCGGCATGGCCGTTCCCCACGGGCGCCAAGCCCTGATCGGGACACGATCTTGCTAGTCTGCAACCCGGCTTCGGCCGGGTTTTTTGTTTCTCGGGTCGTGAATCTGAGCGCGTGCCGGAGTTGCCGGACACCTCCCTACAATCGACGGCGCACATTGCCCAGCCGGGGCCGGCATGAAAGCCCCCTGCAAAGCAGCGACGCACTACGACCACATGCTGCAAAGCAAGCTCACTTCACTGCCGCTTCTGGGTCGCGGCAAAGTCCGCGACATCTATGCAGTCGGGCACGATCGCCTCTTGCTCGTCGCGACCG
>JAEMQF010000356.1 GCA_022758925.1 Burkholderiales bacterium
CGACATACGTCGTCCGCCACCGGGCTTGCAAGCCCGATGGCCTTCGCCAGCCACTCGTGAGCGCGCAGGCGCTCACTCGGTGCGGGCTCAGCCCCCCGTGGGGGTTGAGGAAACTTCGGGCGGCCGTGCGTTTCCTCAAGGGAAGCGGTAGCTGGCGCGGGGTTCATTCGAAGCTCCTTGGAGGGACGGGACCTTGAAAGTTGTGCGTTCAAGACGCCTTGACTGTATACCCTGTGAGGTATAGAGTCAAGGCGTTGAATCCTGATTCGCGCTCCGGCGCTGTACCCATCCCACGACTTGTTGCCATGTTCAAACGTCAATCACTTGCGACCGCACTGGTTTGCTGCGCCAGCCTTTGGCCGATGCCGGGCCTTGGCGCCGAGCCGGCGCTGCTCGTGCCCGTCACCACTGTGGTGCGCGGCAGCGCGGCTGCGGCGATGAGCCTGGACGGCACGCTGCAGCCCGTCAAACAAAGCACGCTCGCGGCGCAGGTCGGCGGCAATGTCGTGGCCCTGCTCGTCAAGGCCGGCGATACGTTTCGCGCCGGCCAGCCGCTGCTGCGCCTGGACCCGCGTGAGCCGCAGGCCGGCGTGGCGCGTGCCGATGCAGCTGTCGCGCAGGCGCAGGCGGCATTGACCGCAGCGCAGCAGAACGTCGATCGCACGCGCGAATTGCGGACCCAGAATTTCATCAGCCAGGCCGCGCTGGATCTGGCTCTGACCCAGCTCGCCGGTGCCCAGGCAGGTCTGGCGCAAGCCGCAGCCGAGCGGCACCAGGCGACGCTGGTCAGCGGCTACGCCGAAGTGACGGCGCCGTTCGCGGGCGTCGTGCTGGCCACGCATGTCGAGGTCGGTGATCTCGCCGTCGCCGGCCGAGCCCTGATCACGCTCTACGAACCCGGCACGCTGCGCGCGGTGGTGCAGGTACCGGTGTCGCGCGCCGCGTTCGCCCAGGCCGCGCGCGAATTGAGCGTCGAGCTGCCCGACGGCCGCCTGGTGAAGCCGGCCGATCGCCAGGTGCTCCCCAGCACCGACCCGGTGTCGCAGACGGTCGAATGGCGCCTGCCCTTGTCGCTCGCCGACAGTGCGAAGGCCCGGCCCGGGCAGAGCGTGCGCGTGCGTTTTAGCGTGCCGGCGGCGCCGCCGCAATTGACAGCAGCGAGCGAACCCAGAACTGCACTCAGCGCGCCGGTCAGCGCCATCTTGCGGCGCGGCGAGCTGACCGCGGTCTACGTTCTCGACCACGGGCAGTTCGCGCTGCGCCCGGTGCGCACCGGTGCGATGCTCGGCGACCGGGTCGAGCTGTTGGCCGGAGTGCAAGAGGGCCAGGTCATCGCCGTCGATGCGGTTCGCGCCGGATTGCAGGGCGCGCGTCCGGCCACGGGCCCCGGGGACCCGCGATGAACGCGCCGGGCCGCCCCAAGCGTTCATGCTCCCGCTTGGCGGGACTGAGCCCGGACACAGACCGTCCCAGTGGACGGTCTGTGCCTGGCGAAGGCCTGACCCCTCTGCGGGTCAGGCCGGCCGAAGGCCGCAGGGTGCACCCATGAACGCACCGGTGCCGGGAATCGCCGGCCGCCTTGCCGCGGCGTTCCAGAACAATCCGCTGACGCCACTCATCGCGCTGGTGGCGCTGCTGCTCGGCGCTTTCGCTGTGATTGTCACGCCGCGCGAGGAGGAACCGCAGATCAACGTGACGATGGCCAACGTCATGATCGGTTTCCCCGGTGCTTCCTCCGCCGATGTGCAGAACATGGTGGCGGGGCCGGCCGAACAGGTGCTCGCGCAGGTCGCCGGTATCGAACACACCTATTCGGTGGCGCGGCCGGGAATGGCGATCGTGACGGTGCAGTTCAAGGTCGGCGTGCCGCGCACCGAAGCGCTGGTGCGCCTGTACGACGTGCTCAACGCGAACCAGAACTGGTTGCCGCGCGACCTGGGCACGCTGGCCCCGGTGGTGCTGCCCAAGGGCATCGACGATGTTCCGGTGGTCGCGGTCACGCTGTGGAGCACCGACACCGCCTCGGCGGCCGAGCTCGAGCCGGTGGCGCACACGATGGAGACCGAGCTGATGCGCGTGCCCGGTGCGCGCGAAGTGAAGACGATCGGTGCACCGGGCCGTGTGCTGCAGGTCGTGCTCGATCCGGCGCGGCTGCGCGAACGCGGCATCGACGTCCAGCGCCTGGCGGCGACGCTCGTCGCCGCGAACCTGGCGATGCCCTCCGGCCGCGTGGTCGGCGATGCGGCGAGCGGCGATGCACCGCGCATGCTGGCGATCGAGACCGGCCAGTACCTGCGCGACGCCGAAGACGTGTCCAACCTCGTCGTCGGTGTGCACGAGGGCAAACCGGTCTACCTGCGCGAAGTGGCGCGCGTCGAGGACGGCACGGCCCAGCCACAGCACCATGTCTGGCACACGCCGGGGGCGGCTCACGGCGGGAGCCCGGCGGCCTCGGGCGTTGCGCCCAGCGCCGATGTGGGCAGCGTGCATCCGGCGTTGACGATTTCGATCACGAAGAAGGCCGGCGCGAATGCGGTGCAGGTGGCGAAGGCGGTGCGCGAGCGGATCGACGCGCTGCGCAATACGGTGGTGCCGCCTGGACTGCAGCTGACGGTGACGCGCGACTACGGCGAAACGGCGGGCGAGAAGGCCGCGAAGCTGATCCAGAAGCTGGGCTTTGCCACGGCCTCGGTGATCGTGCTGGTGGGGTTGGCGCTCGGCCGGCGCGAGGCCATCATCGTCGGCGCGGCGGTGATCCTCACGCTCACCGTCACGCTGTTCGCGTCGTGGGCCTGGGGCTTCACGCTGAATCGCGTCTCGCTGTTCGCGCTCATCTTTTCGATCGGCATCCTGGTCGACGATGCGATCGTCGTCGTCGAGAATATCCATCGGCATCAGCAACTGTTCCCGACGCGGCCGCTGTCGCAGATCATCCCGGCCGCGGTCGACGAGGTCGGCGGCCCGACGATCCTGGCGACGCTGACCGTGATCGCGGCGCTGCTGCCGATGGCCTTTGTCAGCGGCCTGATGGGCCCTTACATGCAGCCGATCCCGATCAACGCGAGCCTGGGCATGCTGCTGTCGCTGCTGATCGCCTTCAGCGTCACGCCGTGGCTCGCGCTCAAGCTGATGAAGCCTCACACCGCGCATGGCGCGGCGGGTTCGGCGCTGAACGCCGCGCCTTCGCGCGTGCAGCGGCTGTTCAACAGCGTGCTCGGCCCGCTGCTGGGCAGCGCGCGCAAACGCTGGCTGCTGCTGGCGGGCGTGGGCGTGCTGCTGGTGCTCTCGATCGGCCTGGTGCCGCTGCAGGCGGTCGTGCTGAAGATGCTGCCGTTCGACAACAAGAGCGAGTTCCAGGTCGTGCTCGACATGCCGGCCGGCAGCGCGCTCGAAGACACGACCGCGGCGCTGCACGACATCGCCGCGTTCGTGGCGCGCCAGCCCGAAGTGCGACACGTGCAGGGGTATGCCGGCACGGCGAGCCCGATCACCTTCAACGGCCTGGTGCGCCAGTACTACCTGCGCGCCGACGCCGAACTCGGGGACTTGCAGGTGAACCTGGTCGACAAGGCGCACCGCCATGAGCGCAGCCATGCGATCGCGCAGCGCCTGCTGCCGGAAATCGAACGCATCGGCCGTGCGCATGGGGCGCGGGTCAAGGTGATCGAGGTCCCGCCGGGGCCGCCGGTGATGGCGCCGGTGGTGGCCGAGGTCTACGGCCCCGACGAAGCCGGGCGCCAGCAACTCGCGCTGCGCATCGCCGACCTGTTCCGGCGCACGCCCGAGACGGTGGGCGTGGACAGCAGCGTGCAGTCCCAGGCGCCGCGCGCCTTCCTGCGCGTGCAGCGCCAGCGCGCGCAGGCGCTCGGGATTCCGGTGGCAGCGGTGGCGCAGACTGTTGCCGCGGCGCTGTCCGGGCAAGACGCCGCGTGGCTGCACGACGGCCAGAGCAAGTACCCGGTGCCGGTGCGCCTGCAACTTCCGCGCGAGGCCCAGGTCGGGCTCGACGCGCTGCTCGCGCTGCCGCTGGCCGCCGCCGACGGACGTCTGGTGCCGCTGTCCGAGCTGGTGCGGGTCGAGTACGGCGCGGCCGACGTCGCGCTGTACACGAAAGACCTGATGGGCGTGAGCTATGTCGTCGGTGACCTGTCGGGCAAACTCGATTCGCCGCCTTACCGCGTGATCGAAATCCGCCGCAAGCTGCAAGAGGCGGCGCTGCCCGGCACCGGCGTCATCGCGGAGTATCTGTTCGGGCCACCCGGCGACCCGTACCGCCAATATGCGGTGCGTTGGACCGGCGAGCTGCAGGTCACGCAGGAGACGTTTCGCGACATGGGCGCGGCCTACGGCGTCGGGCTGGTCCTGATCTACCTGCTGGTGGTGGCGCAGTTCAAGAGCTACCTGACGCCGCTCATCATCATGGCGCCGATCCCTCTCACCATCATCGGCGTGATGCCTGGGCACGCGCTGATCGCTGCCAAGTTCAGCGCGCCGTCGATGATCGGCATGATCGCGCTGGCCGGCATCATCGTGCGCAATTCGATCCTGCTTGTCGACTTCATCGAACTCCAGCTGCGCCAGGGCGTGCCGTTCAAGCAGGCGGTGGTGCAGGCGGCAGCGGTGCGCGCGCAGCCGATCGTGCTGACCGGCCTGGCGGCGATGACCGGGGCCTTTTTCATCCTCGACGACGCGATCTTCGGCGGGCTCGCAATCTCGCTCATCTTCGGCATCTTCGTCTCGACGCTGCTGACGCTGATCGTGATTCCGGTTCTGTACTATGCGGCGTTCCGGCGCCGCTTCGAGAAACCCGCGCCGCCGATGGCACCTGCGTCGCCCGTCGCCCCCGCTCTTCCGCCCGGGAGCGTGGGCCAGGCATTCGCAGCCACACCCACCCCCACCCCCGTGAACCCATGACCGCACTCACTGAACCCGCCGCGCGCGCCGACCTGCTGAACCGACTGCGCCGCGCCGAAGGCCAGTTGCGTGGCGTGCAGCGCCTGATCGAAGAGGGCAACGATTGCATGACGATCGCCGCGCAGCTCAACGCGGTGCGCAAGGCGCTGGACAGCACCTATGCGCGCATGGCGGTGTGTTTCGTGGAACAGGAGTTGGCGGGCGCAACCGGTGCCGGCGCGTCGGCGCAGCGCAAGCAGATTCACGACACCCTGCAAGGCCTGCAGGAGTTGCTGACCAAACGTGCCTGAGCGGGCCACCGTGATCCCGGCGCGAGGCGCGATTCAGGAGGGGCAGGCGAGGGTGGATTGGGCGTACGCCAGGATGATGTCAAGAAGCCGAGGGTGCTGAGGCCGGGCGGGCGGCCATATACTGCGCCGATGACGCTGGTTCGGCGATACGTGATGCAGAAGTAGGGGCAGCTGGACATGAACAACATCTCCCGGCGTTCGGGTCTTGTGGCCGTGCTGGCGTCGGCGCTCGTGCCGGCGGCCGTCCTCGCGGACGCCAAGTCCGATTTCGAAGCGACGATGAGCCACGACGGGCTGGAGAAAATCAGCATCAAGGGCATCGATGTCGCCTATGCGAAGCCCGGCGCTACGCTTGCGGGCTACAACCGGGTGCAGATCGACCCGGTCGAGGTCGCCTTTCGCAAGGACTGGGATCCCACCAAGACCGGCAGCCAATTCAAGCTCACTGCCGAAGACCGCGAAAACATCAGGACCGGTGTTGCGACGCTGGTCCATGAGGAGTTCGTAAAGGCGCTGGAGAGCAAGAGCAGCTACAAGGTGGTGCAGGCGGCGGGCGCAGACGTTCTGCGCGTCAGGATCAATATCCTCAACCTCTACGTGAACGCGCCGGACACCAAGTCTGCCGGGCGCTCGCGCACGTACACGGTGTCGGCCGGCGAGATGTCGATGTTCGCGGAACTCTTCGATTCCGAGTCAGGCGAGCCGCTCGCGCGCATCGTCGACCGGCGTGAAGGGCGCAGCTCCGGCATGATGCAGATCTCCGGCAAAGTGGAGAACACGGGGCAGGCCCGGGACATCGCGTCGAGCTGGGCGCGCATTCTGCGAGACGGCCTCGACCGGGCGCACGGCATCGGCAAGAAGTAGCGGGAGAGGAAAATCAGACGCCTTTTCGCTGCGCGTGGGTCGGCCAGGCACGGCACTCGACGCGCCGTTGTGGTGCGGCATTTGGCTCGAGCACCGGCGCCTCGAGAATCGCATCGGCAAGGCCACGGCCAGGCTCAGCGAGATGGATTGGAACCCAGCCGGGATTCGCCGGTCGAAGCTGCTATGTCTGGAGGGAAATTGCCATGATCAAGCTCATCATTGCCCTCGTGTCCACCGCGTTGCTGAGTTTGCCTTCGCCGTTGCTGGCCGCGCCGCACAGCGGCGGCGCGGCTTTCGCCCCGTCAGGAGGCGCAACAGGGCCGGGCTACGGCGCAGGCCGCCCCGGGTGGGGCGGTAGTTACGTCGGTGCCCGGCCGGGCCATGGCGGCTACCCTGGCTACGGCGGTTGGCACGGCGGTTATTGGGGCCCGCGTGTCGGCATCTACTATGGCGGACCTGGTTATTGGGGTGGCTGGCCCTACGGGTGGGGCGCATGGCCCTACGCGTGGGGCGTGGACCATGCGTATGGCTACGGCGCAGTCCCGATGATTGTCTATGACACAACGCAGCCGCAGTCCTTCATCCAGCAAGAACCGGCCGCCGCTGTCGCTGCGCAGGTCGCGCCTGAAGTCAGCTACTGGTACTACTGCACCCAGCCGGCAGGTTATTTCCCGTACGTCAAGGACTGCAGCCAAGCGTGGCTGAAGGTGGTGCCGCAGGCGCCGGGTCAGCAACCCACGGCACCGCGGGTGGCGCCATGAAGCTGAGGTGCCTGAACCCGCGCGCCGGGTCACAGATGGCTTGTCTGGTCGGCTTGGTGGTGCTGGCGGGGTGCGCTGTCACGCCCAGCGGGCCCACGGTGTTGGTGTTGCCGGGCGCGCAGAAGGGCGGGGCACAGTTCCAGGCCGACAATGCCGCTTGCCAACAACAGGCGCAGGCCTACGTCGCGCCGCAGACCGACGCGGCCAACAACCAGGCGGCAGCGAATGCAGTCGTCGGCACTGCCATCGGCGCTGCGGCGGGTGCGATGATGGGTTCCGGCTACTACAGCAACGGTTCTTCGGCCGCCTGGGGTGCGGGCACCGGGCTTTTGGTCGGCAGTACCATCGGCGCGGGCCAGTCGCAAGCCTCGTCATACAGCCTGCAGCATCGCTACAACATCGCCTTCATGCAGTGCATGTACCTGCTGGGGCACCAGGTGCCAGGGCAAGTGGCAGCGCGACGGCCAGCTTCGGCGGTGCGCCCAGTGCCCCTGGTGCCTTCGGCGAACACGCCGGCGCCGAGCTATCCGGTGCCGACCTATCCGGTGCCGAACTATCCGCCGCCGAACACGCCTGCGCCGAGTTTGCCGCCCCCGAACACACCCGCACCTGTCGGCGTCGCACCACCCGCCTGAGGCAAGAACCAGCGCGCTAGTTTTTTGCCGCGCCTGCGCCTTCGCCCATGCATCAAGGCAGGAAGTCCTCCAGCTTCTGCCCACAGCGCAGGCCATCGATCCGCGCGAAGTGCGCGTCGCGCGTCAGCAGCGCGGCGCCATGCTCCAGCGCGCTGGCGGCGATCCACAAGTCATTGGTCGGTATCGGAACGCCCTTGCGTCGCAGGCCGGAGTAGACCAGCGCACAGCTGTCGGCTGTCTGCGCCGTGACAGGCACAACCTCGACACGCGGCGAATCCAGGAAGCGTGCCAGTTCTGCGCGATTCTTCGACTCACGCTTGCCGGCCGCAAAGCCACCGACCATTCGCCCAGCACAATGCGTCTACTCCCAAAGCTGTGCGTCGACCTTCACGAAGGGTGCTGTCGCGCGTTCGAAATCTCGGGCCTCCTGCTTGCGCCAACTGCCAGCCAGGGCGTCGAGGTCGTCGTGCCGGGTCAGGGCCGGCTTGGCGCGCCGCAGGCCCAGCCCTTGTTCGATGAGCCGCAACACAAGCGTGTTGACGCTGGCATCTTCCTTGGCAGCTCGCCGCTCGAGTGCGGCGAGCGCCTTGTCATCGAGTCCGCGGATGCTGAGGTTGGTCATGATGGCAACTCACAGTGTCAAAGTGACATCGCATGATGAAATCAAAGTGTTGGAGTGCGATCTGTAGGCTGTCATTGCGGCGATGACTCCAGCATCGCGCCGATGTGTCACGCGCGCACCGGCCGATGTCCCGGCGTCAGCGGCGGCGAGCGATCAGACCGATCAATGCCGAGTGGCCGCAATGACCGCTGCCCTCGGCAAGGTCGGCCTCGTACTCACGCAGCGCCACGAGGTCGAGGCCGGCGAAGGCCTCGCGCAACAGGCTCTCGGTGTACAGGTGCGACGCCAGCGGCGGCCCGCCCGTGCGGTAGTCGAGTTGCTTGGGCGTGTAGCCCTGCAGCACCAAGGTGCCGCCGGGCTTGAGGCTGCGCACGATATGGGCGAACAGCCTGCCGCGCATCGCCGGGTCGGCGAACTGCACGAAGATGGCGGCCACACCGTCGTAGACGGCTTCGGGCCACGGGTAGGCATCGCAATCCGCCACGGCAAAATTCACCGTGACACCGCGCTCGGCCGCGAACCGGCGGGCCTTGACAACGCCGACCTCGGCGATGTCGAAGGCATCGACGCTCAGTCCTTGCGCCGCCAACCAGACGCTGTTGCGGCCCTCGCCATCGGCAACACACAGCACGCGGTCGCCTGGCGACCAGACCGATGCATGCTCGCGCAACCAGGCGTTGGGCTCGGAGCCGAAGAGGAAGCCGTTGTCGGCAAAACGGCGGTTCCAGGTTGCTGCGGGATCGGCGAACGGCGCTGGGGGTGTCGTGCTCATCGGGATCGGGTGTAGAGGAAATGAACATCCATCATCGCGCACCTGTGGACTGCCGCTTCGTTCAGTGCGAAGCGCGAAGGCACTCGACACGATGGCTGCGCGGCCAACGTTGCCCTATCAGCCCGCGCCGGTGACGACGTGAACCGCCAATGCCAGCGCAACGAAGGCCAGCACGAAGTTGAGCCACACGCCGAGGTGGGTCAAGTAGCCGCGCGGGACTTCCTTCGCTCCGAGTCCGCCCAGGACGATGCGAAATTGCAGCGCCGAGAAGACGCGGTTCAAGGGCGACCGATCGCTTCACACCGTGCTAGCGTTGTGCTTACAGCATGCCGCAAGGAGCAGATCATGGAAGTGGCAATCCGCAAGATGGGGAACTCGCAGGGCGTGCTGATCCCCAAGCCCATCCTGACCCAGCTGGGCCTGGAAAGAACGGCTGACCTGCAGGTGCGCGACGGTGTGATCGAGATTCGCGCCTTCCGTCGCAACCCGCGTGAAGGCTGGGCCGACGACGCGCGACGTCTGGCCAAGCAGGGCGGCGACGCGCTGGTCTGGCCGGAGGCCGCCAACGAGGGCGACGACGAACTGGTCTGGTGATGAAAACCGGTGACATCTGGCTGGCCCACCTCGACCAGATCCGAACGCTCGACCGCGTGCGGTTGGTCAAGCGGCTGGGTGCCCTGCGCCAGGCCACACTTGCCGCGACGCTGCAGACGTTGCAGGCCATGTTTGCGCCATGACCCGATCGCCGGCCCGCGCCGTCGCACTCTTGTGCTCTCATCGAATCGCTTCGCCCGTTCCACAAGTCGCGTGACCTCGGCAACGCTCGTAGAGAGGCCGCGAACGACGCGATGAGACGGGTCTTTTCCAAATGGGGTATGAGTCCGGGAGTATTCTCGCCAGGGATTGAGCAGGATCAGGCACGCGATTGCGCGCTGCGCCGATTCGCGCAGCTTGCGGCCGGAGTCGGTCATGATTGCTGCTCCAACTCAATCGCCAAGCGGGGTGAAGAATGCTTGAGACATCGAATTCGCAAACGCTCGCGCAAGCCGGTGGCGTAGACGTTGCCGCGCCTGCATTGCTGGCCATCGTCGAGGCCACCTTGCGCGACCTGCATGCCGGCGCGCCGGGCATGCCTTCGGTGACGCTGCAAAGCGTGCTCGACCGCGACCTCGGCCTGGACAGCCTGGCGCGAATGGAGTTGCTGCTGCGCACCGAGCGCGAGTTCGGCGTAGCCCTGCCGGAAGACACGCTGCAGCGCAGCGAAAGCGTCGGCGATCTGCTCGATGCGGTGTCGCGTGCCCTTGCATCGGCGCCGCCGGCCGATCGGCCCCTCGCCGCGCCCGGCCTCGGCCAACGCACCGCATTCGCGCCGCCGGCTGCGCTTGCGCCAACCGCCTCCACGCCACCGGCTGACGTTGTCCCATCGGCCGCAAGCACCTTGATCGACGTCCTCAACTGGCATCTCGAGAAGCACCCCGACCAGACCCAGGTGATCTGCCTGGATGGCGACACCGAACAGGTGATCAGCTACCGCGGGCTGGCGCAGTCTGCAGCGGCGATCGCGGCGGGCTTGCAGCGCGCCGGCGTGCGACCGCGCCAGTGCGTGGCGATCATGCTGCCGACATCGCCCGAATACTTCGGCACCTACTTCGGCATCCTGCTTGCGGGCGCGATTCCGGTGCCGAGCTATCCGCCGGCGCGCGCGTCGCAGCTCGAAGATCATGTGTTGCGCCACACCGGCATCCTGGCCAACGCGCAGGTCTGCGTGCTCGTGACGGTTGCCGAAGCGATGGTGGTCGCGCGCTTGTTGCAGGCGCGCGTTCCCGGCCTGCGCCATGTGCTCACGGCGC
>JAEMQF010000208.1 GCA_022758925.1 Burkholderiales bacterium
ATGGTGTTCGGTGACGCGAAGAAGGTGGTCGAGGACATGGTGAAGGCGGTGGAGTGATTCCGCTCAGCGCATCGCGGGCTTGACCGCGGCACGCAGCATCAGCCGGCGCAGCACCGGCCAGAACCAGACCAGCAGGGTCACCGCGCCGAGCGCACCCGCAATCGGCCGTTCGAAGAACACCAGGAAGTTGCCGTCGGCCTTCACCAGGCTGGAGAAGAAATGCTCTTCCAGCATCGTCCCGAGCACGACGCCCAGGATCGTCGGTGCGACCGGGAAGCCCCAGCGCTCCATGAAAAACCCGACCACGCCCGCGGCAAGCATCACGATCACACCGAACAGGCTGTTGTTGATCGCAAAACTGCCGACGATGCAAAACAGCAGGATCAGCGGCATCAATACGCTGGCGGGAATGCGCAGGATCTGGCGCGCGACGCGGATCGCCGCCCAGCCCAGCGGCAGCATCAACAGTTGCGCGAGGATGAAGACGATGAAGACGGCGTAGATGTTTTGCGGGTTGTTGACGAAGAGCGTCGGCCCCGGGTTCATGCCTTTGAGATACAGCACGCCGATGGCGATGGCCGTGATCGAGTCGCCGGGAATGCCGAACACGAGTGCCGGGATCCAGGCCCCGCCCAGCGCCGAATTGTTGGCCGCGCCCGCTTCGACGATGCCTTCCACATGGCCGGTGCCGAACTTCTCGGGTTCCTTCGAGAAGCGCTTGGACATCGCGTACGACATCCAGGCCGCGATGTCGGCGCCGGCGCCGGGCAAGGCGCCGACGAGCGTGCCCAGCGCCGAGCCGCGCAGCAGCTGCACGGGATACTTCTTGAGCAGCCCCCACATGCCGGCAAACACATTGCCGAAGCGCGCCTCGGTGGCCATCACGGGTTTGACCACCTGCACTGAATAGCGCAGCACTTCCGAGACCGCGAACATGCCGATCATGAGCGGAATCAGCGAGATGCCCCCGGTCAACTCGGCGTTGCCGAAGGTGTAGCGCGGTGCACCGGCCGGGTTGTCCAGGCCGACGACGGAAATGAGCAGGCCCAGCAGCAGCGACACCAGGCCTTTCAGCGCATCGGTGCCGGCGATGAAGATCGCGCAGGTGAATCCCAGCATCACGAGCCAGAAGTATTCGAACGAGCTGAACTTGAGCGCCACTTCGGCCAGCGCCGGAGCGGCGACGATCAGCACCAGCACGCCGAAGATTCCGCCCAGCACCGAAAACACGAGCCCGGCGCCGAGCGCGAGTTCGGCCTGGCCGCTTTTCGTGAGCAGGTAGGCCTCGTCGGTGTAGGCGGCCGAGGCGGGGGTGCCGGGCATGCGCAGCAAGGCGCTGGGAATGTCGCCGGAAAAGATCGCCATCGCGGTCGCGGTCACGATCGCCGCCACTGCCGGCACCGGCGGCATGAAAAACGTGACCGGCACGAGCAGCGCGGTGGCCATCGTCGCCGTCAGGCCCGGGATCGCGCCGACGAACAGGCCGAACAGCGCCGACAGCAAGATCACGAGCATGACGTAGGGGTCGAAGACGAGCCCGAAGGCCAGGTAAAGGGCGTCCATCGGTGTCAGTAGAACGGCGTCAGAACGCCCCAGGGCAAAGGCACGCGCAGCAATTTGTAGAACGCCACATGAACCAGCACGGCGCCGCCGAGGCTCCACCACAAGGCCGGGACGATGCGCACGCGCTGTGCGAGAAAGGTCGCGAGCAGGCACAGCGGCGCGAGCAGCAGGAAGCCGATGGCGTCGGAGCCGAGGATGTAGACGATCACCGCGCCGATCGTCAACGCCGAGCTGCCGAAATGCTCGTCGCCGGCCTGCGCCGCCGGCGCGCCGGCTGCAGCCGGCCCCGACCTGCGCAACATCAGCGCAACGCCGCACAGCAGCAGCCCCGCGCCGATCAGCATCGGCAGGAATGCGGCACCGAGTTTTTGCCCCGGTACATTCGGAAAGGAACGCGCCGACCACAGCACGGCGAGTGCCAGAGCGGCGATGCCGATGCCCACGTTTCGGTCGCTGCGAGGCACGCCGGCGCTATCGGTAAGGCGCTGCTCGATGTGCGCGCAAGCGCCGCCTACTTGGCGATGCCCACCGCCGTCATCACGGCTTTCATGTCGGTATCGCCCTTCGCCATGAAGCGCGCGAATTCTTCCGAATTGCCCCACAACGTGCCGAAGCCGCGCATCGCCATGAAGTCCTTGTACTCGCTGCTGTCATAGGCTTTTTTCACCGAGGCTTCGAGCCTGGCATGAATCTCCTTCGGCAGCCCTTTGGGCCCGGCAATGCCACGCCACGCGCCGGTGGCCCAGCCCGACCCGGTGGCTTCTTTCAGCGTGGGCACGTTCGGGAACAGCGCGGCGCGGCGCTCGTCCATCACGGCCAGCGAGCGCACCTTGCCGGCCTCGATGAGGGAGCGCGCTTCGGGCAGCGAGCAGGGAACAAACTCGACACCGCCGGCGGCCAGGTCCTGCAGTCCCGGCGCAGCGCCGTTGGACGGCACCCAGGGCACGGAGGCCGGGTCGATCTTGGCGTCGCTGAGCATGCCCGCAAGCGCCAGGTGCCAGATGCCGCCCTGGCCGGTGCCCGAGGCCTTGAACTTGCCCGGATTCGCCTTCACCGCGGCGAACACATCGGACATCGTTTTGTAGGGCGAGTCGGCGCGCACCTGAAAGCCCGCCGGGTCGAGGTTGACGAGCGCGATCGGGGTATAGCTCGTCGGGTCGAGCTCGGTGAGCTTCTGGTGGTGCATCATCGTGATCTCGACCGTGATCATGCCGATCGTGTAGCCGTCGGGCGCCGCGCTCGCGATTGCCGAATGGCCCACCACGCCCGAGCCGCCCGTGCGGTTCACGACGTTCACCGGCTGGCCGAGGTCTTTTTCCATCAGGCTGCCGATGAAGCGCGCCACCGCGTCGGTGCCGCCGCCCGCGCCCCAAGGCACGACGAGCGTCACTGGGCGGTTCGGGTACTGGGCGAACGCGGTCAGGCTCGCACTTAAACCCAAGCCGAGCAGCAAGACCTTCGTGAATCGAATGAAACTGGACGAGCGCATCGGTCATCTCCTTTTTCGCGCCTACTCAAGGCTACGCATCAATCGAGAATCTCGCATCGCGCGCTGTGGCCGGCAAGCGGGGTAAACCCGTCGCGAGGTGTTGCTCGGCGCGTCGCAACAGGGTGGCAATCGGCGCCCGTGGCCTCTCGGGTATTCCCTGAAAGTTGACTGCGGTCAATGGTTTTAGGCTGCAAACGCTTGAATATGCGCGAGCCCGAACCATAACGCGGCCGCCGCGGCAAGCAGGTTGCCACCTGGTTCACGACCCATTCTCAGGAGACTCGATCATGAAACTTGCACACTTCGCGCAACGCAGCAGGCTGCCCCGCGTTGTCGGCGCGGTGTTTGCCAGCGTCGGATTGGCTGGGGCCATGCCGGCCGCGGCCTGGGAGCCGAGCAAGCCGGTCGAGTTCGTCGTGCCTGCGGGCACGGGCGGCGGCGCCGACCAGATGGCGCGCCTGATCCAGGGCATCGTCGTCAAGCACAAGCTGATGAAGGAGTCGATGATCGTCGTCAACAAATCCGCCGGCGCCGGCGCCGAAGGTTTTCTGGCGATCAAAGACGCCAAAGGTGATCCGCACAAGATCATCATCACGCTGTCGAACCTGTTCACCACGCCGATGGCCACCGGTCTGCCGTTCAACTGGAAAGACATGACACCGGTGTCGATGCTGGCGCTGGACCAGTTCGTGCTGTGGGTCAACGCCGAGACGCCGTACAAGACCGCCAGCGAGTACATCGCCGCGGTGAAGGCGGCGGGGCCGAACAAGTTCAAGATGGGCGGCACGGGCTCGAAGCAGGAAGACCAGATCCTGACGGTCGGCCTGGAGAAAGCCACCGGCACCAAGTTCATCTACATCCCGTACAAGGGCGGCGGTGAAGTTGCCGTGCAACTCGTGGGCAAACACATCGACTCGACCGTGAACAACCCGATCGAGGCGGTTGCTCAATGGCGTGCCGGTTCGCTGCGGCCGCTGTGCGTGTTCGACGACGAGCGCATGCCCTACAAGGCGAAAGTGACCGAGACCATGTCGTGGTACGACATCCACACCTGCAAAGAGGCGGGGGTACCCACTGACTACGTGATGTTGCGCGGCATCTTCATGGCCCCTGGCGTCACTCCCGATCAGTTGGCTTTCTACGTCGATCTGATGAAGAAGGTGCGCGACACGCCGGACTGGAAAGACTTCATCGAAAAGGGTGCCTTCAACAACACCTCGATCAGCGGCGACGATTACCGCAAATGGCTTGAAGGCGCCGAGAAGCTGCACCTTCAACTCATGACGGAAGCCGGCTTCCTCGCCAAGTGAAGTACAGGCACTCGGCGTCGCAGTCAGCCTCGCCTTTGCAACACACGAAGGGCCGGCGCTTGCGGCGTTTCGCAACCGCTCGGCGCCGAAAAGCGTGACGCGGCGCCGACCTCTGGAGCATTTCATGTCAGACCCAGTTCCACCCGGCGAGGCCGGCAGCCCGAGCGTCGCGAACAACCACAGCGTGGATACGGTGGTCGCGGCATTGCTGTTGCTGATCGGCGCCGTTGTCGTGTTCGAAGCGTGGCGCCTGGGCGCACGCTGGACCAGCGACGGCCCCGGCGCGGGCTACTTTCCGTTCTACATCGGGCTCATCGTCTGCATTTCAGCGGTGGGCATCCTGGTCCAGTCGTTGCGCAAGGCCTCGCGCGACAGCGCCACCTTCGTCGATCAGGAACAACTCAGGCGCGTCTTGTCGGTGCTGCTGCCCGCCACCGTCTATGTGCTGGTCATCGGCTTCCTCGGCCTTTACGTCGCCTCCGCGATCTACATCGCGATCTTCATGGTCGTGCTCGGCAAGTACCCGCCGGCGAAGAGCGTGCTGCTCGGTGTCATCGTCAGCGCCGCATTCTTCGTGATGTTCGAGGTCTGGTTCAAGGTCCCGCTGTACAAGGGCTCACTCGACCCGCTTCACTTCCTCGGTTATTGATCACCGGGCGCCGCTGTGCAAGAACTGAACTTACTGCTGCATGGTTTCGCCGTCGTCTTGACGCCGCTGAACATCGGACTCATGTTCGTCGGCATCATCCTGGGCGTGCTGATCGGCGTTTTGCCCGGGCTGGGCGGCGCAAACGGGGTCGCGATCCTGTTGCCGCTGACGTTCACGATGTCGCCGACTTCGGCCATCGTGATGCTGTCGTGCATTTATTGGGGCGCTTTGTTCGGCGGTGCGATCACGTCGATCCTGTTCAACATCCCCGGCGAGCCCTGGTCGGTGGCGACCACGTTCGACGGCTACCCGCTCGCCCAGCGCGGCCAGGCCGGCCAGGCCTTGACGGCGGCGTTCACTTCGTCGTTCGTCGGCGCGCTGGTGGCGGTGATCATGATCACCTTTCTCGCGCCGCTGGTCGCCAGGTTCGCGCTCAAGTTCGGCGCGCCGGAATACTTCGCCGTCTATCTGCTGACGTTTTGCAGCTTCGTCGGCATGGGCAGGGGCTCGCCTTTCAAGATCCTGGTGTCGATGGCACTCGGCTTTGCGCTTGC
>JAEMQF010000107.1 GCA_022758925.1 Burkholderiales bacterium
GTTTGTTGTTCGAGCGCCGATTGCACTTCACTCAGGTCCCGAGCCGTGAAAAGCACGTCACGCACTGCGCCCAAAAGGCTGCGTGCCAAGACGGTTGCGATCAGTTCAATTGGAACCCAGTGGCCAGATCTGTGGAGCATCCTGCATTCGCAGCGGTTCGACATCTGCCGTGCGCCGGCCACCGACTCGAACGCTTGTCGTGCGCCCAGGGCGTCTTGCGGATGAAGCAGGGTCCAGAACGATTCGATGCTGCCGTCGAACGTTTGCCTGTCGGATCCGAGCATCTGGTGCCAGCGTGCCGACAACTCAATCGTCGCTGCGCGCGGGGCCCAGTGCGCGTGTCCCAGCCCCGAGGCAGCCAAGGCCAGATGCCAGCCGCGCTGACGACCGGCGAAACGACGCAACCACCCTCTTGCCGCGAGGGCAGCGCCAGCTAGCAGGTGCATCGGGCGCTGCGACGTGATTGATACGTCCGAAAGCGCCGATGAATGGGTCGAGCGAACATCAGCCACGGACGAAACCAGGGTTGGGGGCAACGGTTTCGACTGTACGAGGAATCAGCGCCACGCGACGGCCCATGGCCGGACGTTCCCCGCGACCGTGGGGTTCGGACAGTTTGCCAATGGCTGCGGTCGCTGCCTTTGAGCACCCCCAGGCCGCCGCCTTGCAGCGACCGCCCCCCGTGGGGGTCAAGGAAACTTGGGGCGGCCCGGCGTTTCCTTGTGAGCCGCGATACGCGGTTTGTTTCGGCCTTCGCCTCGGTTAGCGTTCGGTCAAACGGCGAAGTCGTCGATCTTTCGCCCTGCGGCCAGGGCTGCCTTCAGCCAGTTTGGTCGCAGCCCGCGACCGCTCCACGCGTCCCCGGTCGCGGCGTTGCGGTACTTCACGGGGACCTTTGCTCCCGGTCGAGCGCTGCGCTTCATTCGCGTCTTGGTTCCCAGGTCCTTCGATGTCAGGCCGAATTCGACCATCAAGTCCCTGACCTTTGCGATTGCTTCGGAACGGGCCAGCTTCTTCGTGTTCTCGATTTCTCTATCGAGTGCTTCCTTTTGAGCAAGAAGTTCCTTGAGCGATGGCATGGCGCGTTTCCTCTGGTGATGCTGTTGGGGCGAAGCGTTTGCGAGTTCGACCAATTCTATTCAAACCCGAATGACACGCCACATGATACTGCGCAGCCAGCCGAAGAATCATTTGTAGCCGACGCGATCCAGCATCTGCTGGATCTTGACCTGATTCATGCCGACGATCGAGACCGGGGCTGGGTCAATCTTGAAAATACCGAATGATGCAAGCGCGGCATTGGAAGTCTTGATATTGACGATCGGCCATTCGTTGTTGCCATCTGCGAAATAGGCCTGCGCCGCATCGCCAGCCAAATATTCGAGGAACTTCACGGCTGCGACTTGGTGCGGGGCGAACTTCGCCACTGCGGCACCAGCGATATTCACATGGGTGCCCCATGACATTTGATTCGGGAAGCTGACTGCGATGTTTTCCATGAGACTGCGGTCGTCGGCCTTGTCGGAGCGCATCAGCCGGGCGAGATAGTAGGTATTGCTGAGCGCGATCTGGCACTCGCCGCTGGCCACCGCCTTGATCTGATCCGTGTCACCGCCTTTCGGGGCGCGAGCCATGTTCGTTACCAAACCCTTGAGCCAGGCTTCCGTCGCTGCGGGCCCGAGGTGCTCCAATACTGCGCCAAACAAAGAAAGGTTGTACGGGTGGGAACCTGAGCGTGTGCAGAGCTTGCCCTTGTTTCGAGGCTCAGCGAGTTTCTCGTAGGTGTCAACGTCAGCGGCTTGAACTGTTTTCTTGTTGTACACAATGACACGAGCGCGCGTTGAAAGGCCAAACCATTGCGCGCCTTGGCCGGCGTCTTTTCCTCGCAGATGTGCCGGGATACGCGCATCCAGCAGGTTCGACCGGACTGGTTGGAACAAGCCGTCGACTTCCGCGCGCCAAAGCCGCGCGGCATCGACCAACAAGACGACATCGGCCGGGCTCGAACTTCCCTCGCTGCGCAACCGGGCCAGGATGCTTGCGTCGTCCGAATCGACGCGATTGATTCGAATTCCGGTGGTCCGCGTGAACTCGCTATACAGCGCTTCGTCGGTCTGGTAGTGGCGGGCCGAATACAGGTTGAGCTCCTGGGCGCTGACCGAGGTGCCCGTTGCGGCGGTGAAGCAAAGCGTGAGTGAAGCGATCCAGCGTCGCATAGGAACCCCCGGGACAGTTGATAGGATTCCAGACAGTTTAGCGGCAAATGAGAATCATTCGTAACAAGACTTGACGATAGGCGTCAAGCACCCGGCGGTACATAGCCGGCCGGCTTGTCCGCGCCCTCGCCGAACAGGAACAACTCCATCTGTCGAGCCAGGTATTGACGAGCACGCTGGTCCGCCAAATTGAGCCGGTTCTCGTTCACCAGCATCGTCTGGTGGCGCAACCAAAGTTGCCAGGCTTCCTTGCTGACCTGGCCGTAGATGCGCTTGCCGAGTTCCCCCGGATAAGGCGCATATTCCAGGCCTTGCGCTTCCTTCTTCAGATGTACACATTGAATGACGCGGGCCATGGCCGTTCTCCTCACGAGGTTGAGTTGCAAAAACTGGGCGCCTGGCCAGGACCGGCCATCGCAGTGACTGAACCGGAAATTAGTCCAACTTCTTCATCAGCACCTGGGAGCGCCGATCCCAGTTGTACTTGCGCTTGCGTGCTTCAGGCAACCAGTCGGGGTCGACCTGGGCGAAGCCGCGCTTGATGAACCAATGCATGGTGCGGGTGCTGAGGACGAAAATCGACTCCAAGCCCATCGCCTTGGCACGTTGTTCGACGCGTTTGAGAATGCGTTCACCGTCACCCTGCCCTTGAACATCGGGCGACACCGTCAGCGCCGCCATTTCCGCAGTGCCTGCTTCGGGATAAGGGTAGAGCGCGGCGCAACCGAAGATGACGCCGTCGTGTTCGATCACGGTGTAGTGCCCGATGTCGCGTTCGATTTCAGTGCGGTCGCGTTTGACCAACGTGCCGTCGCGCTCGAACGGTTCGATCAACTGCAGGATTCCGCCGATGTCGTCGGCGCTGGCCTGGCGCAGGCTCTCCAATTTCTCGTCCACGACCATGGTGCCGATGCCGTCGTGCGTGAACACCTCCATCAGGATCGAGCCGTCCACCGCGAAGGGAAGGATGTGCGAGCGCTCAACGCCGCCGCGACAGGCCTTGACGCAATGCTGCAGGTAAAACGCCGTATCGGTTGGCTGCAAGGGCGCAGGCAGGTTGGCGAGCAGTCGCTCGGCGTCTGCCAACGCGAGCTCGGTATCGATGCGGCTGTTCGGGTCGTCCTGCGCCTCGCGGATGCCTGCGACTTCAGTGACGAACAGCAGTTTGTCGGCACGCAGCGCGATCGCCGCGCTCGTCGCCACATCTTCCATCGAAAGGTTGAATGCCTCGCCCGTGGGCGAGAAACCAAAGGGTGACAACAGCACCATCGCGCCCGTGTCCATGGCGCGCCGAATCGCCGCCGCGTCGACCCTGCGCACCACGCCGCTGTGCAAGAAGTTCACGCCATCGACGATGCCCACCGGCTGCGCCGTCAAAAAGTTGCCCGAAACGACGCGCACAGTGGCATTCGCCATCGGTGTATTCGGCAGGCCCTGCGAAAAGGCAGCCTCGATCTCAAAACGCAATTGACCCGCGGCCTCTTGCGCACAGTCCAACGCCACCGCGTCGGTGATGCGCCGGCCCTGGTGAAAACGCGACTCGTGGCCCTTGCTCTTCAACTGCTCGTTCACCTGTGGGCGAAAGCCGTGCACCAGCGCGAGCTTGATGCCCATCGCCCACAGAATCGCCAGATCTTGGGCGAACAGGTTGAGCTTGCCCGCGGCCACCATCTCGCCGGCAACGGCAACGACGAAAGTCTTGCCGCGGTAGGCGTGGATATGCGGCGCAACCGTGCGAAACCACGGAACGAAGGTGTGGGGAAAGACAAGATTCATCGACAAACTTTGGCTGCGGCCTCGATTCTGCCCCAGCGGGACCGCGCGCAAGCTCACCGCCGCGCGCGTGTTCGCGTGCCTGGCCCGGCGAGATCGACCGAGTCCTCGATAATTTGCGCCTTGTGACTGCACCAAGCTCAGCATCGATACGCCCGCCGCGCCCCGCCGCCAATGCCGCGCCTCACGGCGCGCCTGACACCCTCGCGCGCATCACCTTCCCGCAATCGCTGCCGGTCTCGGAGCGGCGCGCCGAAATCGCGCAGGCGATCGCTGTCCATCAGGTACTCATCGTCTGCGGCGAGACCGGATCGGGCAAGACGACGCAACTGCCCAAGATCGCGCTCAGTCTGGGCCGCGGTATCGGCGCCGGCGGCAAAGGCCTGATCGGCCACACGCAGCCGCGTCGCATCGCCGCGTCAAGTGTGGCCAGGCGCATCGCCCAGGAACTGGGCACCACGCTCGGCGAAGTGGTGGGATTCAAGGTCCGATTCCAGGACCGGATCCAGAGCGGCGCGTCGATCAAACTGATGACCGACGGCATCTTGCTCGCAGAAACGCAAGGTGACCCCTTGCTGCGGCGCTACGACACGCTGATCATCGACGAAGCGCATGAGCGCAGCCTGAACATCGATTTCCTGCTCGGCTACCTGCGTCGCATCCTGCCGCAGCGGCCCGACCTGAAGGTCATCGTTACCTCGGCAACGATCGACGCCGAACGCTTCGCGCGCCACTTCGCCACCGCAGACGGGCCAGCCCCGGTGATTCAGGTGTCGGGCCGGATGTTTCCTGTCGAACAACGCTGGCGGCCGTTCGAAGAGAGCCGCGGCTACGACCTGAACGACGCGATCACCGACGCCGTGGACGAACTCTGGCGCACTGCGCCGGGCGACGTCTTGGTGTTCTTGCCCGGTGAACGCGAGATCCGCGATGCCGCCGAACACCTGCGCAACCATCACCCTCCGGGGGTGGACGTCGTGCCCTTGTTCGCGCGCCTGAGCCAGGCCGAGCAAGACCGTGTGTTCGAGCCGCACGCTGCGCCACGCATCGTGCTGGCGACCAATGTTGCCGAAACCTCGCTCACAGTGCCGGGCATCCGCTACGTCGTCGACGCAGGCATGGCGCGAGTCAAGCGCTACAGCTTTCGCAGCAAGGTCGAACAACTCCTGGTCGAACCCATCAGCCAGGCTGCGGCGAACCAGCGCGCAGGACGCTGCGGACGCGTCAGTGCCGGGATCTGCATTCGCCTGTACGACGAAGCCGAGTTCGCGGCACGGCCTGCCTTCACCGACCCGGAGATTCTGCGCTCGTCGCTGGCGGGCGTGATTCTGCGCATGAAGGCGCTCAAGCTCGGGGACGTGGAGGATTTTCCCTTCCTGGAAGCGCCGCCACGGCGCGCCATCGCCGACGGCTACCAACTGCTGGCCGAACTTGGCGCGACCGACGAGGCGAATCAACTCACGCCGGTCGGCTGGGAGTTGACCAAGCTGCCCCTTGACCCGCGCGTGGGGCGCATGATCATCGAAGCACGCGATCGAAACGCTCTGACGGAAGTGCTGGTTCTGGCCAGCGCCTTCAGCGTGCAAGACGTGCGCGACCGTCCGCTCGAACAACAGCAAGCGGCCGACAACGCACACAAGAAGTTCGACGACGAACGCAGCGAATTCCTCGGCGATCTGAAGCTGTGGAACTGGCTTGAGGCGAGCCGCAGCGGGCACGCGGCAGCGCCCAACCGTGGCGCCACGCAAGGCCCCGACCATGCCATGGATTCGAAGGGTGCGAGCGCCGCGAATGCAGCAATCCCGAAGTTGTCGGCGCGCAAACAAGAGCAATTGCTGCGCGAGCACTTCGTCTCGCCGCGGCGCGTGCGCGAATGGCGCGACTTGTATTCGCAGCTGCACACCGTCGTCGCCGAACATGGCTGGCGCCTGAACCAAACACCGGCAACCTACGAACAATTGCACCTGGCAATGCTCGCCGGCTTGCTCGGCAACATCGGCTGCAAGAGTGACGACGACGAGTGGTACCTTGGCGCGCGCGGCATTCGCTTCTACCGTCATCCCGGCGCGAACCTGTCCAAGAAGCCGGGCAAGTGGATCGTTGCCGCCGAATTGGTCGAGACGACACGCCTGTACGGGCGAGGCATCGCTGGCATCGAGCCGCAGTGGCTGCCGGGCATCGCCGCCCATGTCCTGAAAAAGCAACTGCTCGAGCCGCATTGGGAAAAGAAGGCGGCCGAAGTAATTGCACTCGAACGCGCCACGTTGTACGGCATCGTTGTCTACAACAACCGGCGTGTGAACTTCGGCAGTGTCGACCCGGCGGCAGCGCGCGAGATCTTCATCCGCGAGGCGTTGGTGGCAGGCGAGTGGGAGACACGATTGCCGTTCGTCGCCGCGAACCGAAAGTTGATCGCACAGGTGCAGGAACTCGAACACAAGGCGCGGCGCCAGGACGTGTTGGTCGACGACGAACTCATTCATGCCTTCTACGACCGGCATCTGCCGCCCGACGTGTGCAGCGGCGCAACGCTCGAACGCTGGTATCGGCAGGAGTCAAAGGCGAATCCAGCTCTTCTGCAGCTTACGCGCGACGAGCTGATGCGGCATGAGGCCGCCGGCATCACGAGTGCAGCCTACCCGCGCACGCTGCGCCTGGGGGGCATCGATTGTGCCGCCGCCTACCTGCACGATCCCGGCGACGCGAAGGACGGATTGACGGTCACGCTGCCGATCTATTGCCTGAATCAGGTGAATGAAGAACGTTGCGAGTGGCTCGTGCCCGGCATGCTGGCCGACAAGGCGTTGGCCCTGCTCAAGACCTTGCCGCAACGGCCGCGCTCGCGCTTGATGCCCCTCGCCGCAACGGTGGATGAGTTCATAGCGAAGGTGCACTTCGCCCACGGCGGCTTGCTCGATGCGCTGCTCGCCGAGGTTTGCGTGCGCACTCAGCTCGAGGTCCGGCGCGGGGATTTCAAACTCGAGCAATTGGCACCGCACCTGATGATGAACTTTCGCGTTTGCGACGAACATGGCCGACAGCTCGGCATGGGTCGCAACCTGGCGGCACTGAAGGCCGACCTGGGCGGGCAGGCGCGCTCTGCGTTTCAGGCCCTGGCAGCGCTGAAGTCACCCGCGTCGCCTGCGGCGGCGCAGCCACAAGCGCATGCACGGGCTGGTGCTACGGCGCAGGCGATTGAAGCAGACCCTGCCGCTGCGCAGCCCGTCGCAACCCCGCCTGAGCGCTACGCTGACTGGAGCTTTGGCACTTTGCCGGAACTGATGGAGATTCGCCGTGGAGGCCAGGTCTTGATCGGCTTTCCGGCCTTGATCGACAAACGAACGCATGTCGAAGTCGAGGTCTTCGATGAGCCACAAGTTGCCTCGGCGCTGCACCGCGCGGGCTTGCGCCGGCTCATCATGCTGCAATTGAACGACGCACTGAAATATCTCGGCAAGAACATCCCCGACTTTCAGCCCATGGCGGCCGCCTACATGGCGTTGGGCAGCAGCGACGAGCTTCGCGAGCAAATCATCGAAGCGGCAGTGGACCGCGCGTTCCTCGCCGAACCTTGGCCGACTCAGAGCCAGGAGTTCAGCCGCCGGTTGGAGCAAGGGCGCTCACGGCTGAACCTGATTGCCGGTGAAGTGGCGCGTGCCTGCGGCGCAGTCCTGACGGAGCAGGCCAGCGCCGCACGCAAGCTGCGCGATGCGCGGCCTGCGAAGGCGGTGGCCGACGACATTGCGATGCAACTCGCGCGCCTGGTCGACAAACGCTTTGTGGCGAACACACCTTGGGCACAACTCGGCCATTTGCCGCGTTATTTGAAAGCGGTGGTGCTGCGGCTGGACAAGTTGCGAGGCGACCCGGCGCGTGATGCCCGCCTGATGGCCGAAGTGCTGCCGCTTGAGACCGCCTACTTGCGCTTGGTCGCACAGCGCAAGGGCAAGCCCGATCCGCGGCTCGACGACTTCCGTTGGCTGATCGAGGAGCTGCGTGTCGGCTTGTTCGCGCAGGAGCTGCGCACGGCGCAGCCCGTCAGCGTGAAACGACTAGAACGCATCTGGGGCCAGGTGGCGCAGTAGCGCATGCCGCACGGCTTTACTTGCGAATCACCGCTGCCCACGTCTTTCACCATGGCCATCTCGAGTCTGTTTGCGTTGATCGACGACATCGCCACCGTGCTCGACGACGTGGCGATTCTGACCAAAGTGGCGGCGAAGAAGACCGCTGGCGTGCTGGGCGACGATCTGGCCCTCAACGCCCAGCAGGTGGCGGGGGTCAGCCCGGATCGCGAATTGCCCGTGGTCTGGGCCGTGGCCAAGGGCAGTGCGCTGAACAAGGTGATCCTGGTCCCTGCGGCGCTGGTGCTCAGCGCAGTCGCGCCCTGGGCCGTCACGCCGCTGCTGATGCTGGGCGGTGTGTTTTTGTGCTTCGAGGGCTTTGAGAAACTGGCGCATCGGTGGCTGCAGCCTGCGGCGCAGGACGCCAATGACCATCGCGAACTGCTCAAGGCGCTGAGCGATCCGAAAGTGGACCTGGTCGGATTCGAGGCACTGAAAATCAAAGGAGCGATCCGGACCGATCTGGTGCTGTCAGCTGAAATCGTCGCGATCACACTCGGCGCTGTGGCGCAGGCATCGTTCCTGACGCAGATGGGCGTGCTCAGCGCGGTCGCGGCGCTGATGACGATTGGGGTCTACGGTTTCGTCGCGGCAATCGTCAAGCTCGACGACCTCGGCCTGTACTTGAGCCGTGGCGCATCCGGCGCTGCGGCGGGGCGCATGCGTCAACGCCTGGGCCTTGCCATCCTTTGGGCAGCGCCGCTGCTGATGAAACTTTTGTCGATCGCCGGAACCGCGGCGATGTTTCTGGTCGGCGGAGGCATCCTGATGCATGGCTTGCCGGCATTGCATCATGCGCTGCTTGCCCTCCTGCCTGTGGCCGGCGCGGCGGAGAACCCGGCTCAAACCTTCCTTGCCTTGGCACTGCCGGCGTTGCTGGACGCACTGTTGGGGGTGCTCGCCGGCGCCCTCGCCCTCGGTGCCGTGGCCGGTTTCAAGCGCGCGAACGCGTGGGCGCGGATCCGCACCGGCAAGTGAAAGGGGTGGCCGCGTCAGCCACGCCGCGAGTGTGCGAACGGTGCCTTCATTGGCTCGCTGCACGCTGAACCGCAGGACGTGACAACTCTCGTCCGACCAAGACGCGAGCGTACAGATAGTTGTTGCGTGCGCGATCGCTCAGGGAATCCATGTCCACGTGTCCGGAAACGTCGCAAGGAAATGAATACGCGGGGGCTTCGTCGAAGAGCGACTTGAAGTGCAGTTCGTAGGCGGTGGGGTTGCAGTCGGTAGAGGTCGAATCGTGCACGCTGCTTGCTCCGATGTTTGCGCGTTGCGTATTCCTTGCCTGAAAGCCGCGCGAACCATTCCGCGTTTGTGGGCAGTGCTGGCTCTGCGCGTGACCATGTCGACGCTTTTCCAGCCAGCAGGTAGAGTGTTATCGGTCGAAGGGTCGCCGAACTGTCAAGCTTTGGCCAATGGAAGGACGTTGAAGATGGAAAAGTTCTCGGCCGCCGTGCTGCTGACGGTGTGCGTGTTGATGTTGTTGCGCTTGATGATGGGTGCAAGGCGGCGCCGAGTCTTCGACGCACGTGCGCTGCTCACCTTGACCAGGCTCGGCCAGCTCGCACAGCGCGCCTGGCGCTGGCGTTCCGACCGGCGCCGCGCTTCACTCGCCGCGCGGATCGCGATCCGCCGAGCCAGTGCCGGCACCGACGTTGAACGCGACGGCAACGTCTACCGCCCTGATTCCTTTCGAGGCCCACGCAAGCCGCATTGATGACCGTGGATCGACTGCGCTCGATGGCAATGGGTCACGACCCATCGCGAGGACGAAGGCGCACCAGCCCTGAGAATTGCCGCGGAGGCGACGCGTGGTACAGCCGTGAACACGCACCTCGGTGCAGACGAGCTGCGCGGCGTTCTGGGCGATACCGTCGTCAATGACAAACAGGCGCTGCGTGCAACGCCTATTTTCGTTGCACCTCAGTCGCCGGCTCAGGGCTTTCCACCTCGGCCGGAAGAAACAGCGCCGGGTCCACCATCGCCTGGTTCAGACTCACCGACCAGTGCAAATGCGGGCCGGTCACGCGCCCCGTGGCGCCGACCTCGCCGAGCGATGTGCCCGCACTCAGCCGGTCGCCCACCTTGACGTGCACTGCGTTCAGGTGGCACACCATCGTCAGCAGCCCCGAACCATGGTCGAGCCACACGGTCTTGCCATTGAAAAAGTAGTCGCCAACGTCGATCACCTGACCCGGCGCCGGCGCGACCACCGGCGCCCCCACCGGCGCGGCGATGTCCATGCCGCTGTGCGGATTGCGTGCCTGCCCGTTGAAGACCCGGCGCAGACCGAAAGAACTCGAGCGCGGCCCGGCCACTGGCGCAAGCAGTTGCAGGCTCTGCGGGACCGTGTCGCTGAACGTGGCAATGGTTTGCAACTGGTGATCGCGCTCGCGCTCATGGCGCGCCAGGTCTTGCTTGGACAGGTTCACTTGACCCGGGGCGACCTTGAGGTGCTGCTCTGCGTACTTCGCGTGCCGGACCTGGAATGTGATGCGCCTGGACTTGCTCTGCGGCGCGTCGATTACCTGCACCGACGCCGGCCCCGGTTGCGTGCTCAGCGCCAGGCCGACCACTGCGCGCCAGCCGCTCGAATCGCCGACCACCAGCGCCGGCACCTTGCCATACATGACGCGCGGGCGCTGCGCCCCCGACCCGAGGTCCAGGGAAATCACACCCCCTGGAACCGGGCGGGTTGCAACCTGTGCGTGTGCAACGCAAGACACCGCGCCCCACAGCAGCAGCGCCACGATGGCGCCGGGATCGCGAAGTGTGAGTCGTGCCAGCCTGCTCTGCATGGGTTGAATTGTGTTCGATCCGGGGAACCACGCGCCGCTTCCCGGCCGCGCGAACCAGCCGTTGAAACGCACGCGCGAGGATTTAGGCATACGATTCGCTGCATCGGCGCGGCGGCGGGCCGCGTTATCCGGTGCCGCGCCCGAGCCGGCATGCAGCGAGGAGGAAAAGCATGAAGCTCTTACTCGGATTGGCCATGTGCCTGACGCTGGCGGGCTGCGCCGTCGTTGCGCCAGCGCAGCGCCCCAACCACCTGCTGGCCGATGACCTGTTCGCGCCGCCTTCGCACCGCATCGACGCAGACGACGTCTTCGCACTGAGCGACGCGATGCGCAAATATGCCTCCCAAGACATGGCGCCCTTGCTGCGAATGCGCGGCGCGCAGCAGGGCTTGGTCGACGCCTTGTACAAGAAGGGCCTGCTCAGACTCGAGTACGACTCAGCCTTGACGCGCAATGCGGCGCAGGCCTTCGATGCGCGCGCGGGGAATTGTTTGTCGCTCGTCATCATGACGGCGGCGTTTGCGAAACATCTGGGCCTGCCGGTGCGTTACCAGAACGTGCTGGTCGAGCCGACCTGGAGCCGCGACGGGGATCTCTACTTTGCGAGCAGCCATGTCAACATGAGCCTGGCCAAGCGCCCCGCCGACCATCGGGTCGGTTTCGACGCGAGCCATCTGCTGACGATCGACTTCCTGCCGCCCGAAGACGTGCGCGGCCACCGCACGCGCGATATCTCGGAGGCGACCGTGATCGCGATGTACATGAACAACCGCGCCGCCGAATCGCTGGCACGTGGCCGGCTCGATGACGCCTATTGGTGGGCGCGCGAAGCGATGTCGCAAGCACCCGACTACCTGCGCAGCGTGAACACGCTGGCCGTGGCCTACCTGCGCCATGGCAACTTGCCCGAAGCGCAGCGTGCTTTGGAGCATGTGCTGGAGCATGAACCGCGCAATGCGCACGCGTTGTCGAATCTGCACCGGGTGCTGCTGGCGCAGGGCCGCGCGCCGGACGCCGCGCGCATCGCGGGCTTGCTCGCTGAGGTCGAGGCTTACCCACCGTTTCATTTCTACGACCTCGGCCGTGCGGCCCTCCAGGCCGGCGACTTGCAGCGCGCCAGTGACTGGTTCGCGCGCGAAATCGAGCGCGACGCCTACCAGCACGAATTCCATTTCTGGCGCGCGGTGGCCTTGTTCGGCCTGGGGCAGTCCGATGCGGCAGCGCGGCATATGGCTCTGGCCAGGGAATACAGCCCGACCCAACTGCTCAGCGAGCGCTACGCCGCCAAGCTTGAGCGCTTGCGCGGAGTTCGCGTCGAATAGGGCATCGCGCCGCCGCAGCCAGCGCCGCACCTGCGGCGCCCGTTTCACGCGGCCCAACCGTCTCTCAGGCCTGTGATCTTGTTGAACACCGGTCGCTGCGGTGAATGATCGTGGCGGTCCGCCACGAAGTAGCCGTGGCGCTCGAACTGGTAGCGCTCTTCGCGCTGCGCCGTGCGCAGCGTCGGCTCGAGCCAGGCCTGCACGATGCGCTTGGACGCCGGGTTCAGAGTCGCCAGGGCGTCGCGCCCGCCGGCGTCGGGCTGTTCGGCAGTGAACAGGCGATCGTAGAGGCGCACCTCGGCAGGCAGGGCGTCGTGCGCGGCGACCCAGGTGATGACGCCCTTCACCTTCACGGCGCTCGCGCCGGGCGTTCCGCTTTTCGTGTCAGGCACCAACTCGGCTTGCACCTGAATCACTTTGCCCGAGGAGTCTCTGGTGCAGCCGGTGCACTGCACGACATGGCCGTACTTGAGCCGGACCCTGTTGCCGGGGAACAGGCGGAAATAGCCCTTCTCGGGCAACTCTCGAAAATCGTCGGCTTCAATCCAGAGCCGGGGGCCGATGCCAAAGCTGCGCTGGGCTGCCGCGGGCGCAGCCGGGTGCACGGGGGCGTGGCAAGTGTCGCTGCCGGTCGAGCCCATCATCGCGTCCCAGTTTGAAAGCACCAGTTCGAGCGGGTCGAGCACCGCCATCGCGCGCGGCGCCTTCGGATCGAGGTCTTCACGCAGGGCGATGTCCAGGCTTGCATAGTCGGTCCAGCCGCCGGATTTGCTGGTGCCGGCGCGCTCGCACAACTCGCGAATCGCCTCGGGCGTGTAGCCGCGCCGGCGCAGGCCCACGAGCGTGGGCAGGCGCGGGTCGTCCCAGCCGCAGACGAGCTTCTCGTCAACGAGCGCCTTGAGCTTGCGCTTGCTCGTGATCACATGCGTCATGTTGAGCCGCGCAAATTCATGCTGGTGCGGCAACTTGAACGGGTTCGGTTCACGCGCTGCGAGGGCATGTTGCAACAACGGTGCGAACTGCTCGGCGTGCGTCTTCAGCAGGGCGAAGAATTGCGCAAGGTCGTGCAACACAGCGTCGGGCTGGTGTTCCCAGCGGCCGAACATCTCACGCATTTCGCCTTCGGCCTGGCTTGCGAACAACTTCGCCGCATGGTTGTGGCAGCACAGCGCGAACTCCTTGCGCGCCTCGACGCCTTCGCCTTCGATGTCTTCGATCAGCTGTTTCGCATGTGCGAACTGCGGCGCGCGCAGCACGGGGACGATGCGCTCCAGCACCCAGTCGTAAAACGGGCGCTGGTCTTCGAACTCCAGCGTGCAAATGCTGTGCGTGATGCCCTCCAGCGCGTCTTCGATCGGATGCGCATACGAGTACATCGGGTAGATGCACCAGGTGTCACCCGTGTTGTGGTGCGTGGCGCGCTTGATGCGGTAGAGCGTGGGATCGCGCAGGTTGATGTTGGGGTGCGCCATGTCGATCTTGGCACGCAACACGGCAGCGCCGTCGGGCAAGCCGCCGGCGCGCATCGCCCGCAACCGGGTCAAGTTTTCGTCGGCGCTGCGGCTTCGAAACGGGCTGCCGACGCCGGCACGCGCGAAATCGCCGCGCGTCAGCCGCATCTGCTCCGGGGTCTGTTCGTCGACATAGGCGTGGCCGGTCTGCACCAGGTACTCGGCGGCGCGATACATGAAGTCGAAATAGTCGCTCGCGTGGTACAGGTGGCTGATGCCATTCGCGTGCCAATCGAAACCCAACCAGCGCACCGCGTCGAGGATGGCATCGACGAACTCTTGCTCCTCCTTCTCGGGATTGGTGTCGTCAAAGCGCATGTGGCACACGCCGCCATATTCGCGCGCCAAGCCAAAGTTCACGCAAATGCTCTTCGCGTGGCCGATGTGCAGGTAGCCGTTGGGCTCGGGCGGAAAGCGCGTGCGGATTCGCGCCGGATCGCGCGGCCCGCTCGCATGGTGCGTCGCATCGCCGGGTGTGCCCGCGAAATGCCGGCCTGAATAGGTGCCTTGGGCCAGGTCGCGTTCGATGATCTGGCGCAGGAAATTGCTGGCTTTGTTTGCTTCGGCGCTGGGCGGCATGGGTACGGGGTCGGGAATCGCGAGCGGCGCGACGACCCTGGCGATTCTACGGAGCCTTGTGGGGTGGACGCGCCCTTGCTCAATGTGGCAGCGCTTCGCCGCGCATGTCGGCCCGACAATCTCCAGCAACATGCCCATCTGCGCTTCTCCAGCACGTCGTCTGCGCACTTCGATGGCCTTGGCCCTGTTGCTCGCCGTGCTGCCGCAGTGCCCGGTCTTGGCGCAGGTCACGCCCACCGCCGACGTGGCTGAAGCGCCAGCCCCCGCCGCCTCCGCGCCACAGGATCCGGGCGCGAAGCGGCCGACTCAGCTCGACCCGGTCGAAGTGCGTGGCAGGACCGCGGACGACACGCAGCTGCGCCGCCAGTCCACCGCCGCGACGATCACGATCGGCCGTGACGAAATCGAACGCTTCGGCGACAGCACCGTGGGCGATCTGCTGAAACGCCTGCCTGGCGTGACGCTGCAGGGCCGCCCCGGGCGTGGCGGGAACATCCGCCTGCGCGGCCTGGGCAGCGGCTACACCCAGATCCTGCTCGACGGCGAACGTGTCGCGCCAGGCTTTTCGATCGATTCGCTGAGCCCGGAGCAGATCGAACGCATTCAAATCCAGCGCGCCCCGACCGCCGAAACCGGCGCACGCGCTATTGCCGGAACGATCAACATCATCACGCGCGAAGGCTTCAGCAAGAGGCTCAATGATTTGCGCATCAGCGCCGGATTCGAAAACGACGCGTTGCAACCAAGCCTGACCTGGACCCGCAACGACACATTCGAAGGCCTGCCCTACAACTTCTCGCTCACCCTGTTCCAGAACGACCGGCGCAGTGACAGCGTGACCACGACGCAGCAGCGCACGCTCGACACCGATGCGCCGATCTGGGACCAGACCGAAACCAACGTCGAGCGCGAAAA
>JAEMQF010000373.1 GCA_022758925.1 Burkholderiales bacterium
CCATTGCACGACGGCGCCGCCGATGAAGACGCTGCCTTCGAGGGCGAATTCAGGGGTCGTCGTGGCCTGCGCCGCGCTCGTCGTGATCAGGCCGTTGGCGCTGGTCTGAAACGTCGACCCGGTGTGCATCAGCATGAAGCATCCGGTGCCGTAGGTATTTTTCGCCAGGCCGGCTTTGAAGCAGGCCTGGCCGAAGAGCGCACTTTGCTGGTCACCGGCGACGCCGCCGATGGGCACAGCGGCACCCAGCAAGTCAGCCCGGGTCTGACCATAGACATGGCTTGACGGGTGCACTGCGGGAAGCAATTCGCGCGGGATGTCGAGCGCGCGCAGCAACTCGTCGTCCCAGCGGTTCGTGCGCACATTCAGCAGCAAGGTGCGCGATGCGTTGCTGACGTCGGTGGCGTGAACGGCGGCTGCGCGTGTTGCCGCGTCGGCGCCGCCCGTCAACTGCCACATCAGCCAGGTGTCGATCGTGCCGAACGCGAGTTCGGCGCGCGCGGCAGCGGCGCGTGCGCCGCTCACGTTGTCGAGAATCCACTTCAGCTTGGTGCCGGAAAAATAGGCGTCGAGGACGAGGCCGGTCTTGTCGCGAAACATTGCTTCGAGGCCCCGCGCGCGCAGCGCCGCGCAGGTGGGTTCGGCACGCCGGTCTTGCCAGACGATGGCGTTGTACACCGGCACCCCGGTGATGCGGTTCCAGACCACGGTCGTTTCGCGCTGGTTCGTGATGCCGATCGAGGCCATGTCGCGCGCGTGCAGCCCGGCCCTGGCCAGCGCCTCCTGCGCGGTGGCGAGCTGGGTCTGCCAGATCTCGATCGGGTCATGCTCCACCCAGCCGGGCCGCGGATAGATCTGACGAAACTCGCGCTGCGCCATGGCGACAATGCGGCCCATCGCGTCGAACACGATGCTGCGTGAACTGGAGGTGCCTTGGTCGAGGGCCAGGATGTGGCTGGGCATGGTGCGGGCTCCTGCTGCGCTGGACGCGTTTGTGCCTTCAGCGATGAATGCGCGTCAGGCGAAGTTTGACTCAGCCTGGAAACCGCGGTTGGACGCGCCCGAGTGCGCCGTGATGCGGTACGCTGGCAAGGCGCGACGACGCGGCGAGCTCAGACACACGCAGCCAGTCAGCCCGAGACGTCGCAGCGCACCCCGGCATCGGCCAACAGCGCCGGGAAGGGCTCGGGCGGCGCCGCATCGGTGAACAAGCGGTCCAAACGGTTCAGGTGCGCCAGCTCCACCATCGCCGGCCGGTTGAACTTGCTGCGGTCGGCGGCAAGCCAGACTTCGCGCGAGTGTTCGATGATGGCGCGCGAGACCTCGACTTCGTGCACGTCGAAGTCGCGCAAAGTGCTGTCGGCTTCGCCCCCCGAGATGCCGATCAAGCCGATGTCGACCTTGAACTGGCGCATGAAATCCACCGTCACTTCGCCGACGATGCCGCGGTCGCGGGTGCGCACCGTGCCGCCGGCGACCATCACCTCGCAGTCGGGGTTGTCGGACAGGATCGCCGCCACGTTCAGGTTGTTCGTGACCACGCGCAGGCCCTTGTGGCGCAGCAGCTCGCGCGCAATGCATTCCGTGGTCGTGCCGATGTTGATGATGAGCGAGCAACCATTCGGCACGGCCGCCGCGACGGCACGTGCGATGCCCTGTTTCGCCTGCAGATTGAGTTGCTGGCGTTGGCGGTAGGCGATGTTCTCGACGGTCGAGCTCGGCACGCGCACGCCGCCGTGGAAGCGCGTCAGCAAGCCGGCTTCGGCCAGCAGCGTGACGTCGCGGCGCACGGTTTGCAGCGTGACGCCGAAGCGCTCGGCCAAAGCTTCGACCGACATTGAACCTGCGCTGCTCACCTGGCGCAGGAGATCGCTCTGGCGGGGGTTGGGCGTCATGCCAAGAATCTAAAACGAACCAATACGAAAGCGAATGCGGGTTAACGAGGAGTAGAAGCGAACGTTAAACGAATATATTCGCAAGCATTCGAACCAGTAACAGGGACCGACGCCGACGCGGCAGTGTGTCGCGCGACGACCCCGGAGACTTTCCTTGGACATCGCCCCTGACCCCGCCCCGCCGGGCATCGCCGACGGCACGCGGCACGAATGCGACGTGTTGGTCGTCGGCGGCGGCATCAATGGCGCCGGTATCGCGCGCGACCTCGCCGGCCGCGGCCTGCGCGTCTGGCTCTGCGAAAAGGACGACCTGGGCTCGCACACTTCGTCGTCGTCGACCAAGCTCATCCACGGCGGCCTGCGCTACCTCGAACACTACGAATTCGCGCTGGTGCGCAAGTCACTGGCGGAACGCGAGGTGCTGCTGCGGAACGCGCCGCACATCATCCGCCCGCTGCGTTTCGTGATGCCGCACAACCCCGGCATGCGCCCGGCGTGGATGATCCGCGCCGGCCTGTTCCTCTACGACCATCTGGCGCGCCGCGAAGTGCTGCCAGGCTCGGGCAGCATCGATCTGCGCGCGCACCCGGCCGGCAAACCGCTCAAGCCACAATTCACCCGCGGTTTCGTCTATTCCGACGGCTGGGTCGACGATGCGCGTCTGGTGATCCTGAACGCGGTCGACGCCGCGGCGCGCGGCGCGACGGTGTTGACGCGTTGGGCCTGCGCCGAAGCCACGCGCGAGGCCGGGCGTTGGCGGGTGATGCTGCGCAGTTCGCGCGGTGAAGTGCTGCACGTCAACGCGCGCGTCCTGGTCAACGCCACCGGCCCTTGGGCGGCGCAGTTCCTGGCCGAGCAGGTGCATGCGCCGCAGCGCAAGTCGCTGCGTCTGGTGAAAGGCAGCCACGTCGTCGTGCGCCAGTTGTTCGAGCACGACCATGCCTACATCTTCCAGAACCCCGACAAGCGCATCATCTTCGCCATTCCCTACGAGGACCGCTTCACGCTCATCGGAACCACCGACGTGGAACATTTCGGTGACGTCGGGCAGCCACGCATCGACGCTGCCGAAACCCAATACCTGTGCGAGCAGGCGAGCCGCTACTTCGAACGCGCCGTGGTTCCGACCGACGTGGTCTGGAGCTATTCGGGAGTGCGGCCGCTGCTCGACGACGAATCGGGTGACCCCTCGGCCGTGACGCGCGACTACCTGCTCGAACTCGATTGGCCGGGTGGCGCCGTGCGCAGCGTGGACGGCAGCAGCACGCGCCCAGCCCCGCTGCTGACCGTCTGGGGCGGCAAGCTCACGACATTCCGCAAACTTGCCGAAGAGGCGGCCGACATGCTGCGAGCGCCGCTGGCCGCGCCGCGCGGCGCCTGGACCGAAAACGCCCGGCTGCCCGGCGGCGACCTCTCGGCATGGATCGGCCCTGCCGTTCGACCCGATACTGATTTCACGCGCTTTCAGCAGGCGCTCGGGTTGCGCCACCCGCACCTGCCCCCGGCGCTGTGCCTGCGTCTGGCACGCGCCTACGGTTCACGTGTCGACGCGCTGCTGGGCACGGGCCAACTGGGCGCCGAAGTGGCACCCGGCCTGTTCGAGGCTGAACTCGAATTCCTGCATCGCTTCGAGTGGGCGCGCTGCGCCGACGACGTACTGTGGCGACGCAGCAAGCTCGGCCTGCATCTGGCACCGGCACAGCGCGAGGCGGTGGCGACCTGGTGTGCGCGCCATTGGCGCGAAGCGGCGCCCAGCGCAGCAGCAGGCGCGCCCAAGGAATCCGCATGCAGTTGAGCCTTGAGCACATCGAACAACGGCAGGGCGTAGAAACGCACCTGTACCCGCTGAACCTGAAGCTCGTGCCGCGCGCCGTGACGATCCTGCTCGGCGCCACGCAGGCCGGCAAGACGACGCTGATGCGGGTGATGGCGGGGCTGGACAAACCTTCGAAGGGCCGCGTGCTCGCCGACGGGCAAGACGTGACGGGCATGCCGGTGCGGGAGCGCAACGTGGCTATGGTTTATCAGCAGTTCATCAACTATCCGTCGATGAGCGTGGCCGACAACATCGCCTCACCACTGAAGCTGCGCGGCGAAAAGGAGATCGCCACGCGGGTGCGCGAGCTCGCCGCCAAATTGCACATCGAGCCGTTCCTGAACCGCCTGCCGGCCGAGTTGTCGGGCGGCCAGCAGCAGCGCGTGGCGCTGGCGCGCGCACTCGCCAAACGCGCGCCTCTGATGCTGCTCGACGAGCCGCTGGTGAACCTGGACTACAAACTTCGCGAAGAACTGCGTGACGAACTCGCGGCTTTGTTCGCGAGCGGCGAATCGACCGTGGTCTATGCGACGACGGAACCGACCGAAGCCCTGCTGCTCGGCGGCCACACCGCCGTGCTCGATGCCGGCGAGCTGCTGCAGTACGGGCCGACGCCGGAGGTGTTCCACCGGCCGCGATCGATCCGCGTCGCACGCGCCTTCAGTGACCCGCCGATGAACCTGCTGGCCGGCAGCGCGGCGAGCGGGGGCGTGATGCTGACCTCGGGTCTGCATCTGGCGCTGGTCTTGCCCTCGCGTGCGAGCGCCACCCTGACCACCGGCGTGCGTGCGAGCGCGCTGCGGGTGCACGCGCGCGACGGCGACGTCGCACTGCCGGGCAAGGTGGAACTCGCCGAGATTTCGGGCTCCGACACCTTCGTCCATGCGTCGACCGCGCTCGGCGAAGTCGTCGCCCAGCTCAGTGGCGTGCACACATTGAACCTGGGCCAGCCGATCGTGCTGTACCTGAATCCGGCGCATGCCTACGTCTTCGATGACGAGGGTGAATTGCTCGTTGCCCCGGGGCCGGACTTGGCCAGGAAGCACTGACATGGCGCGCATCGATCTGGACCTCGCGCACGCCTACCGGCCGAAGCCGAAGGGCGATGACGACTACGCGCTGCTGCCGCTGAAGATGACGTTCGATGACGGCGGTGCCTATGCGCTGCTGGGCCCTTCCGGCTGCGGCAAGACGACCCTGCTCAACATCGTGTCGGGCCTTGTCACGCCGTCGACCGGCCGGGTGCGTTTCGACGGCGTCGACGTCACTGCGCAATCGCCGCAGCAGCGCAACATTGCCCAGGTGTTCCAGTTCCCGGTGATCTACGACACGATGACGGTCGCCGAGAACCTCGCATTTCCGCTGCGCAACCGCGGGGTCGCCGCGGACAAGATCAAACAACGCGTCGCCAAGGTCGCCGAGATGCTGGAGCTGAGTGCTCAGCTCGATGCCCGCGCGGCGGGGCTGGCGGCCGACGCCAAACAGAAGATCTCGCTCGGCCGGGGCCTGGTGCGCGAAGACGTTTGCGCGGTGCTCTTCGACGAGCCCTTGACAGTGATCGATCCGCACCTGAAGTGGCAATTGCGCCGCAAGCTGAAGCAGATTCACCACGAGTTGAAGCTGACGCTGATCTACGTCACGCACGACCAGATCGAGGCCCTGACGTTTGCCGATCAGGTTGTCGTGATGACGCGCGGCCGTGCGGTCCAGATCGGCAGCGCGTCGGAGTTGTTCGAGCGCCCGAGCCACACCTTTGTCGGCCACTTCATCGGCTCGCCCGGAATGAACTTTCTGCCGGCGCGGCGCAATGCGGCGGGCTTCGAAGTGGCGGGCTGCCGCTTCGCCGCGCCGCCGGGCGTGTCGCGCGAAATCGAAGCCTTCACGCTGGGCATTCGGCCCGAGTATGTGGCGCTTGCCGGCCCCGACGTGGCGGGTGCGGTGCCGGCGACGGTGCAGCAGGTCCAGGACATCGGCACCTACTGGCTGGTGAGCGCCCGGGTCGGCGCGGGCTCCACACAAAGCCTGGTGCGCTTGCGGCTCGGCGGTGGCGCACAAACCGTGCCACGCGTGGGCGAGGCGGTCTGGCTCGGATTGATCGGCGCCCACACCTGTTATTACGCGGACGAGCACCTGATCGAAGAGGCGACGCCCCGATGAAACCCGTGAACCAGAAGGCCTGGCTGCTGATCCTGCCCGTGGTGCTGTGCGTGGCGTTCTCCGCCGTCCTGCCGCTGATGACGGTGGTGAACTACTCGGTGCAAGACATCATCTCGCCCGAGCGCCGCGTCTTTGTCGGCACCGAGTGGTTCAAGTCGGTGATGCGCGACGACGACCTGCAAGGCGCCCTGTGGCGCCAGATGGTTTTTTCGCTGTCGGTGCTGCTGGTCGAAATTCCGCTGGGAATCGCGCTCGCGCTGGGCATGCCGGCGAAAGGCGCGCGCTCGTCGCTGGTGCTGGTGCTGCTCGCGATTTCGTTGCTGATCCCGTGGAATGTCGTCGGCACCATCTGGCAGATCTTCGGCCGCACAGACATCGGCCTGATGGGCGCGACGCTCACTGCCCTTGGCTTCGACTACAACTACACCGGGCACAGCGGCGACGCCTGGTTCACGGTGCTGCTGATGGACGTGTGGCATTGGACGCCACTCGTCGCGCTGCTGTGTTTCGCCGGGCTGCGCGCGATTCCCGATGCCTACTACCAGGCCGCGAGCATCGACGGCGCGTCGAAGTTTGCTGTCTTCCGCTACATCCAATTGCCGAAGCTGCGCGGCGTGCTGATGATCGCCGTGCTGCTGCGTTTCATGGACAGCTTCATGATCTACACCGAGCCCTTCGTGCTCACCGGCGGCGGGCCTGGCAATTCGACGACGTTTCTGAGCCAGTACCTGACGCAAAAGGCGGTCGGCCAGTTCGACCTCGGGCCGGCGGCGGCGTTTTCACTGATCTATTTCCTCATCATCTTGCTGCTGTGCTTCATCCTCTACAACTGGATGCAACGCGTCGGCACTGCGGACAAGGGGCCTGGTCATGAATAGCCGGCGCCTCCAGAAACGCTCGGTTCTGCTCGTGCTCTACCTCGTGTTCGCGGTTCTGCCGGTGTACTGGATGATCAACATGTCGTTCAAGACGAATGTCGAGATCCTCGCCGGCTTCAGCCTGTGGCCGCGCGAATTCACGCTGGCGCATTACCGCACCATCTTCACTGACGTGTCGTGGTACTCGGGCTACATCAACTCGCTGATCTATGTCGCGATCAATAGCGTGATCTCGCTGGCAGTTGCGCTGCCCGCGGCCTACGCATTCTCGCGCTACAGCTTTCTGGGCGACAAGCACGTCTTCTTCTGGCTGCTGACGAACCGCATGACGCCGCCGGCGGTCTTTCTGCTGCCGTTCTTCCAGCTCTACACGACGCTGGGCATGATGGACACGCACATCGCGGTCGCGCTCGCGCACCTGCTGTTCAACGTGCCGCTGGCGGTGTGGATACTCGAAGGCTTCATGAGCGGCATCCCGCGCGAGATCGACGAGACGGCGTACATCGACGGCTACACTTTCCCGCGCTTCTTTCTCACCATCTTCATTCCGCTCATCAAGGCGGGAGTGGGCGTGGCGGCATTCTTCTGCTTCATGTTTTCGTGGGTCGAACTGCTGATGGCGCGCACCTTGACGAGCGTGAATGCAAAGCCCATCGTCGCCGTCATGACGCGCACCGTGTCGGCCTCCGGCATGGATTGGGGCGTGCTCGCTGCGGCAGGCGTGCTCACCATCATTCCGGGGGCGATCGTGATCTGGTTCGTGCGCCACTACATCGCCAAGGGATTCGCCATGGGGAGGGTCTGATGTTCAACTGGATGGCATGGACGCTGCCCGTCGCGGTGTTCTTTGTCTGTATCGTTCTGATGCTGATCGGCATGACGGTCTGGGAGCTGAAGTCGCCCACCGTCATGCGCAAGGGCTTGCTGCCGCTCGCCACCACGCGCGGCGATCGGTTGTTCATCGGTTTGCTGTCGGCGGCCTACCTGAATCTCGCGTTCGTCGCGTTGAGCGGCCGCATGAAGGGGTGGTTCGGCATGGACTACGAACCGTCAATCTGGATCAGTTTCGTGTTGTCGATGCTTTTGCTCGGGCTGGTCATGCGCAAGGGTTGATGCTCAAGGTGTGAAATGACAGTCGGGTTATCTTCCCAGCCGGTCTGTCCAAAGTAGTGAACGGGAAGTGTCTGAGGAGACCAAGATGAAACCGTGCAAGTCGATTTTCAACAGAGAAGGAGAACATGAATGAAGCGTTCGCTAATTGCAATTTCGGCCGTGAGCGCGATCGTGCTCGCGATCACCGCCTGCGGCAAGAAGGAAGAAGCCAAGACCGCCGCCCCCGCGGCGACACCCACCCCCGCTGCGGCGCCGGCCGCCACCGGTGGCGAAGCCGCCGCGAAGAAGTGGATCGACAGCGAATTCCAGCCGTCGACGCTGAGCAAGGAACAGCAGGCCGCGGAGATGAAGTGGTTCATCGATGCCGCCGCCAAGCTCAAGGCCAAGGGTGTGACCGAGATCTCCGTCGTGTCGGAGACCATCACCACGCACGAGTACGAGAGCAAGACGCTGGCGAAGGCGTTCGGTGAAATCACCGGCATCACCGTCAAGCACGACATCATCCAGGAAGGCGACGTGGTCGAGAAGCTGCAGACCTCGATGCAGTCGGGCAAGTCGATCTATGACGGCTGGATCAGCGACTCGGATCTGATCGGCACCCATTACCGCTACGGCAAGATCCTCGCGCTGTCGGACTACATGGAAGGCGCGGGCAAGGAGTTCACCAACCCCGGCCTGGACCTGAAAGACTTCATCGGCACGAGCTTCACCACCGCGCCCGACAAGAAGCTCTACCAATTGCCCGACCAGCAGTTTGCGAACCTGTACTGGTTCCGCGCCGACCTGTTCGCGATGCCTGAGCTGAAAGAGAAGTTCAAGAAGAAATACGGCTACGAACTCGGCGTGCCGCTGAACTGGAGCGCGTACGAAGACATCGCCGCGTTCTTCACCAATGACGTGAAGATGATCGACGGCAAGCCGATCTACGGCCACATGGACTACGGCAAGAAAGACCCGTCGCTCGGCTGGCGCTTCACCGACGCCTGGCTGTCGATGGCGGGTGCCGCCGACATCGGCATTCCGAACGGCATGCCGGTAGACGAGTGGGGCATCCGCGTCGGCGACGACAAGTGCACGCCGGTGGGGGCTTCGGTTTCGCGCGGTGGCGCCACCAACTCGCCTGCCGCCGTTTACGCGCTGACGAAGTATGTCGACTGGATGAAGAAGTACTCGCCGAAAGAAGCCATCGGCATGACGTTCGGCGAAGCCGGACCCGTGCCCGCCCAAGGCCAGATCGCGCAGCAGATCTTCTGGTACACCGCGTTCACCGCCGACATGATCAAGCCGGGATTGCCGGTCGTGAATGCCGACGGCACGCCGAAGTGGCGCATGGCCCCCGGCCCGAACGGCCCGTACTGGAAGCAGGGCATGCAAAACGGCTACCAGGACGTCGGCTCGTGGACCTTCTTCAAGGACCATGACGCCAACAAGGTTGCTGCCGCCTGGCTCTACGCGCAGTTCATCACCTCGAAAACGACAAGCCTGAAGAAGATGATCGTCGGCCTGACGCCGATCCGCGAAAGCGACATCCAGTCGCAGGCGATGACCGACCTGGCGCCGAAGCTCGGTGGCCTGATCGAGTTCTACCGCAGCCCGGCGCGCGTGGCGTGGACGCCCACCGGCACCAACGTGCCCGACTATCCGAAGCTGGCGCAACTCTGGTGGAAGAACGTGGCGGTGGCCGTGACCGGCGAGAAGACGCCGCAGCAGGCGATGGACACGCTGGCGGATGAGATGGACCAGGTGATGGAGCGCCTCGAGCGCGCCGGCATGGCCAACTGCCCGCCCAAGCTAAACCCGAAAGGCGACCCGAACAAGTACCTGAGCGACAAGGGCGCGCCGTGGAAGAAGCTGGCGAACGAGAAACCCAAGGGCGAGACGATCGCCTATGACACGCTGCTCAGTGCGTGGAAGGCGGGCAAGGTGAGGTAAAGCAATTGGCTCAGGCGGCATTCGCCGCCTGAGTTGCGCCGGCGTGCGCGACGCGAAAATGTCGCGCGGCCGGCGCGCGGTTTGCGCTGGGCACTGATCAGCGCAGGTACGGCGCGTCGGGCAATTCGTTCGGATTGGCCTGCGCCGCGTCGAGCGCAAAGTGCTGCAGCAGCAAGGAGTCGACAGCGGCGATCGCGTCGTTCAAGCCAGCTTCGAAGTGGCCTTCACGAAAAGCGCCCCGCATCGTTTCCATGATCGCGTGCCAGCGCGCTGCGTCGACGCGCCGGTTCAGGCCACGATCGGCGACGATTTCGATGCGCCGTTCGGCCAGCAGCAGATAAATCAGCACGCCATTGTTGGCTTCGGTGTCCCATACGCGCAGCTTGCCGAACATCGCCACCGCGCGCTCGCGTGCGCTGGCGCCTCGCCACAGATAGCTCAGCGGCAGGCCGGCTTCAATGCACAGGCGGATTTCGCCGCTGTGCTTCTTTTCGCTCGCCTGCACTCGCGCCTGGAGCCGGCGTAAACCGTCAGCGCCGAGCAAACGTTGCGCGTCGCGCTCGTCGAGCCAGCGGTGTTTGAGAAAACGCAACAGCTTGTTCATTGCAGGTTCAACTTGAGTCACCAACCCCCTGACGCACCGCCACCGCCGAAATCGCCGCCACCCCCCGACGAAAAACCGCCGCCGCCCGAGCCGAAACCACCACCGCCGCCGCCGCAACCACCGCCCCAGCTTCCCAAGTGATTGCCGCTGCGAAGCAAGCGCGATCCGCCCGCGAACAAGCCGAACCCGAAGCCGATGAGGGCGCCCACGATCGCGACAAACAGGATCTTGCTGGCGAGCCAGGCCACCGTTCCCGTGGCCACAGCACTGACCAGTGAACCCACGCCGCGGCCGAAGAATCGCCGACTCACGCCGGCGACGATGGGCAGCGCCACGAAAGCGAAGATCAGAAGTTCGGACAGGTCCCAGTCGCCCAGCAGGCGTGCCAATGGGTCGGCAGAGCCTCGTGGCCCGGATTTCGGCGCGGGCAGGGCCTCGGCCTCAATGCGCGCGATCAAGGCGTCGACGGCGGCATTCAGCCCGCCTGCGTAGTCGTTGGCGCGAAAGGCCGGGCGAATCGCGGCGTCGATGATTCTGCGTGCCGCCAAGTCCGGCACCGCGCCTTCCAGCGCCTTCGCGGTCTGGATGTTGACACGCCGGTCGTCCTTTGCGACCACGATCAGCAGCCCGTCACCGACGTCGCGCCGGCCGAGTTTCCAGGTGTCGCCAACGCGCTGTGCATACGCGGCGATGTCTTCGGGCTGGGTCGTGGGCACCAGCAGCACCACGAATTGCGTGCCGCGGCGGGTCTCGAACGCCGTGAGTTTGGCTTCAATTGCCTGCCTTTGGGCGGCGCTCAGTGTCGAGGTCTGGTCGATGACATGCGCGCTGAGCGGCGGCACGGGCACGGCTTCTTGCGCGACAGCCGCGCCGAACAGCGCAAGAGCCAGCGCGGCGCAGGAAACGGCCGAGCAGCGGCGCATCTTCAGTTTCGGCTGTTGCTGGTTGGCGCTAGGAAGCAGTCGGGCTCCTGGGCCGGCGTGCCTGCTCCGGTGGCAGCGCGCCAGCCATGGCCTACTTCGACGCCGCCTTGTCGAAACTGACTACCGGCGGCGCCGCTATCTGCGCTTCGTTTTGCACCGTGAAGCTGGGCTTGACGCCATAGCTGAACAGCATCGCCGTCAGGTTGCTTGGGAAGCTGCGCGTCAACACGTTGTACTCGGCCACCGACTTGATGTAGCGGTTGCGCGCAACGGTGATGCGGTTTTCCGTGCCTTCGAGCTGCACGCGCAAGTCCTGGAAGGCCCGATTCGCGGTCAGGTTCGGGTACTGCTCCACCGTCACCAACAGGCGCGACAGCGCACCGCTCAATTCGCCCTGCGCTCGCTGGAATTTCTCGAACGCCGCCGGATCGTTGATCAGTTCCGGCGTGGCCTTGATGCTGGTCGCGGCGGCGCGCGCTTCGATCACCTTGATCAAGGTTTCCTGCTCGAAATTGGCTTCACCCTTGACCGTGGCAACGATGTTCGGAATCAGGTCGGCGCGGCGCTGGTACTGGTTGAGAACTTCTGACCAGCCGGCCTTGACCTGCTCGTCCAGGCGCTGGAAATCGTTGTAGCCGCAGCCGTTCAGGCCCAGCGTGGCAGCCAGCGCGGTGGTGATGAGCCAGGATCTTGCAAACATGAACGCTCCTCAGGGGTCGACCCGGCGCATCCTACCGCGCCACGCCGCAAGATGCGGCAGTGCGTGCCGCTTTCAAGCCCCAGGCCGGCGCGGCATCACGCGCAGCGGCCGCGCCGACACAAGGAACATAAGGGACGCCAGGGACGCCAGCGCCTCAGGCGGCCGTGGCCCGGCGCGCCAGATGGCGCGCCAGCGTGCGGCGCAGGCGTTGCGCGTCGATCGGCTTGGTCAGGAAATCGCACATTCCCGCTTGCTGCGCGGCGTCGCGTTCCGTCAATAGCGCGGCCGCAGTCAACGCGATGATCGGCAGTCGGATCGGATCGAAGTGTTCGCGCAATCGGCGCGCCGCGCTGTAGCCGCTGACCTGCGGCATTTGCACATCCATCAGCACCAGGTCGATCGGCCGGCCGCTTGCTGCAGCACGCTGCACGGCATCGACGGCCAGGCCGCCGTCGACAGCTTGCACCACTTCAACTCCCCACTGCTCGAGTTGGGCGACGACGATCAACATGTTGACCGGGTTGTCTTCGGCCACGAGCACACGCGCGCCCCGCAATTTGTCGAGATCGCCAGGCTGGCTGTCCTGCGGCGCAGCGTCCATGCTTGACGCGGGCAGCGGCAGTTCCACCCAGAACGTACTGCCCTGGCCGGGTTCGCTTCGGACCCCGACTTCCCCGCCCATCAGGCTCGCCAGTTCCCGGCAGATGGACAGGCCCAGGCCCGTGCCGCCGAAACGGCGCGTCGTCGACTCGTCGGCCTGCGAGAAACGCTGGAACAGGCGTTGCTGGACGGACTGGGCGATTCCCGGGCCGGTATCGACAACGGCGATACGGACCCGGTCGCCGACGACGTGGCTGGCCTCGATTCGCACCTGCCCGCTTTCGGTGAATTTGAGCGCGTTGGTGATGAAGTTGCTGAGGACCTGGCGCAGCCTCAACGAGTCGCCAGTGACGAGACGGGGCAACGCCGGATCGATGTCGAGCGACAGCAACAAGCCCTTCGCCTCGGCCAGCGACATGTAGCCCTGGTGCAATGTCGACAAGGTCTCATGCAGCGAAAAGTCCACCTGCTCGAGGTCGATTCGACCGGCTTCGATCTTCGACAGATCAAGAATGTCGGTGATGATGCCGGCCAGGTTCTGTGCGCTGTCCAGGATATGCGACAGGTAGGTCTGGCGGCGCGTCTCGTCAAGGTTGGGCTGCGTCGCCAGGCGTGCCATCCCCAGGAGCCCGTTCAATGGCGTGCGGATCTCGTGGCTGGTGTTGGCGAGGAATGCGCTCTTCGCGCGATTCGCGGCTTCGGCAGCGTCGCGCGCCAGCGCCAGCGCCTGCTCTGCCTGACGCCTTTCGGTCACGTCTTCGGCAATCCAGATCGTGCCGCCGTCGCGCGTGTTGCGCGGGTCCAGGGCCTGGGCCAGCATCCGGGCCCAGAACAAGCTGCCGTCCTTGCGTCGCAGTTGTCGCTCCACATCGACGGATTGGCCCTGTTCGAGCAATGGCCCGGCGACGCGCCCGATCTCGGCATAGTGGGCCTGGCTCGGCCAAACCACCAGGCCGGGCTGACCTGCCAGCGTGCCGGTGTCCCAGCCGAGCATGCGCTCGAAACACGGATTCACGCTGGCAAACTTTCGATCGCGCGTAAAGGCAATGCCGATCGAAGCACGTTGCAGGATCGCGGCGTACTCCAGCCGCGCCTGCTCTTCCCCAGTCACATCGCGCGCGTTGACGATCAGGCACTGCCGGCCCTCGAACAGGCAGCGCGTCGCCGAGACCAGCATCGTGCGGCGCTCGCCGGTCTTGGTGACGAATATGCAGCGCTGCCCGGACACCTGGCCATCGACAGCGAGCGCTTCGATAAGTTCTTCGCGCTGGCGCGGCGCGTGCCACACGCCCAGTTCGAACGCGGTGTGCCCCAGCAACTCCGCGGCCGAATAGCCCAGTACGCGCTGGTAGCTCTTGTTGACGATCTTGAAGCGACCCGTCACTTCCTCCGACAACGAGACGCAGTCCGGGCTGGTTTCGAACAGCAGCGACAGCATGGCTTGCGAACGCTGCAGCTCATCGCTGGCCACGACCTCGTCGGTCACGTCGCGCGCAACGCCCCAGTAACCGAGGAATGCGCCTTCGGCGTCGAAACGCGGCTCGCCGCCGACCTCCAGGTGCTGCACGCGCTCGCCTTGATCTTGCAGGCAGATCCGCAATCCGGCAAATGACCGGTGCGCCCGCAGGTCGTCGAAGATTGATTGCTGGTGCTCGGGCGATATGCCCATCTTGTCGGGCGTCTCCCAGGGTCGCAGCCCCAATCGATGGGCCTGCAGGCCGCCCAGGACCGATGTCACGCTGTCATCGGCGGGAACGAAGCGCAGTTGCGCGTCGAGTTCCCAATAGCCATCGGCAATGATCGTCAGCAGGCTGCGAAAACGCTGTTCGCGTTCGGAGATGTCGCGGTGCGCGGCTTGGGCGAAACGTGAAACGACGAGGCCGACCCCCAAGCCGGCGGCGAGCAACAAGGC
>JAEMQF010000307.1 GCA_022758925.1 Burkholderiales bacterium
CGGCACCGAGCAGCGTGCAGCCAGCGGCGGGATTGCTGACGGTGAAGACGCTGTCCTGCGTGGGTGCGCTGGCATCGGTCGTGGCAAGGCCGACGGGATTGGAAACCGTGGTGACCGTCGCCAGCGGCGTGTTGCAGGCGACCGCGAGATTCGGGCAGCCGAGCGCCGGCGGTGCGCCAAACTCGAAGATCTTGCCGCTCTGCGGCTGGGTTGACACCACGTAGGGCACGCTCGATCTCACGAAAGTCTCAATTTCTCCCAACGCCACGCCGAGGCCGGTGGCGAACGCAGGCATCACCGTTGATCCGGTCGTCGTCAGGGTGTAGCGCAGTACCGAACCGCCGATGGTCGCCACCAGCAGGCTGCCATCCGTCGGCCAGAGCGCCATGCCGGTCGGCTTATGGCTGGTGGGGGATTGCGCGGCAATAACCAGGGTCTGAGGCGGCGCGATCGGGCGGGTGCCGGCCAGGAAGTTCTGGAGGCTCGCCGCGGAATAACGCAATACACGGCCGTCATTGACCAGCACCAGCAGGTCACCGGTACCGGGTCCGCCCGGGATCGCCGTGCGCACAACCACCGTTTCCAGGAGCCGCATCTTGCTCGTCGTGGAAAAATTGCTGTTGTCGACCAGCAAAGGTGGCAGGAAGCCGGCGCCCGGAGGCAGCGCCGGATTACGACGCAGCACCCACAATTCGTTGCGCGCCGGGTCGGAGCTGATGGCATACAGGTTGCCCTGCGAGTCTACTGACAGGCCGTCCGTGCCGCGGGGCCCAGCGACGGGCCAGGCCCAGACCGGCAGTGCCGGCCCCGCCGCAGCAGCGTAGCGTACGATCTTGCCCCCAGTCGTGTCGGCCGCCAGCAGGTCAACGTTGCCGCTCTGCTCGTTCGCAACATAAATCAGCGAGCGCACGCTGGAGCCGCCCTTCGGCGGAATCGGCGTGGCGGCCAGTGCCGTGGCGCCCAAGGGAGGGGTCGGTCCGAAACTGATCTCGTAGAGCGCGTTGGTCGAGGCACTCGCCGCAGTAACATGCAATTCGTCGGCCTGCACGCCGGTGGCGGCAAGGCCGGTAGCGAAACTCGTGCATACCAGCAACGAATTGATCCGGCACATCAGTGATTTCATTCGGGATCCCTCAAGTAGTCGCGACGCCAGTTCTTTTTTTGCGTCTTAGTTAGACGCGATGGCCGGGCGAGGCTAGCAGTAACTGCGCACTTTCACCATGCGCAGAAAACTGCACAAGTGTTATGTAATGTAAATTTGTGCCGTTGCGTGGGTAGCGCTCAAGGGTGGATCGCGCCCAGCGCTTCACGGCGATGGAGATCGTCGAGGTAGCGCTGCGCAAGGGTGACATAGGTTTTTGACGCCCCGATGTCATGCGTCAGGATCTGGTAGGCCGGAGGGAGTATTTTTTCCGCCTCCGCGTATCGACCCAGGCCGGCCAGCGCGGCGCCTTGCGCGCTGGCCGGAATCGCAGTCCGCCAGTGAGTCGCGGACAGCGCGGCGCTATAGATCTTCACCGCCTCGCAAGCCGAGTCGAGGGCGTCAGCATATTTGTGGGTCGCGACCTGAAGTATGGCCAGGCTGGTCAGGCTGCTGGCGACGTCCGGGTGCGCGTTGCCCAGCAGTCGCCGCCGCATCCCGAGTGAGTCGCGCACCTGGCGCTCCGCCTCGGCGTACTGGTTCGCCTCCGTCAGGAAGAACCCGAGCTGGTTGGCAACCCGCGCGACGTCGGGATGATCTCCCGGGAACAGCTGTTGGTAGATCGCCAGCGACTCGCGCTGCGTGCGCAATTCGTTGCTGGTGTCGTGCAGCGCCGCATACACGTAGGCGAGATTGTTGAGCGTCATGGCCACGTCGGGATGCACGTTGCCCAGCAGTTCACGCTGCATGGCCAGCGTCTGCCGAAAGGTCGCCTCGGCACGGGACAGGTCACCCTTCTCCTGCAGCACATAGGCGAGATTGCTGAGCCCGATGGCAATCTCCTTGTGCTTGTCGCCGAGCAGCCGGCGGTTCATGGCGAGGCCTTCCCGGAATAGCTTCTCGGCGTCGTCGTGGTCGGCTTTTTCCTCGTAGACGAAGGCTAGGTTGTTGATCGCCTCGGCCAGGTCGGGGTGCGGATCAGTGCCGTGCAGCTGGCGCTGAATGGCCAGCGCGCTCTGCATCAGCGGTATCGCCGCCTTGAGGTCGCCGCGCTGGTCGACCACCTGGCCCAGATCCTCGAGCGTGCGCGCGACCTCCCCGTTCACTTCGCCAAACAGCGCCCGCTGCATGGCCAGCGCGGCACGCAGCTGTTGCTCGGCTTCCGGCAGTGTGCCCTGGTTCGAGAGCGCCATGCCCAGTCCGTGCAGGCTGCGGGCGAGCGCGGCCTGCTGCGCGCTGCTGGCCGGCTGCGCCCGCAACTTCGCAATCGACTCACGAAAGGTTCGCTCCGCGATCGTGAACTCGGCCTGCAGCGTGAGCACATCGCCGAGGTGGTTGAGCGAATCGGAGTTCGCGACCGGATCCGAATCGAGCAGGCGACGCCGAGTGCCGACTGCCCGTTCGAGCAGGGGCCGGGCCTGCTGGTACAGCCCGAGGCCCATGTATACGGTGCCGACGGTGTCGAGGAGCGTCGCCTGGATGGCCGGCTGCCCGCTGAGCTCCGCGTCGATGCGGGTGGCGCCTTTGTCGAGCATTTCGCGCGCCGTGACGGTGTTGCCGCGCGCCTCGCTCGGGTCGGAGATGCGAAACAGGTCGACCAGGAATTTCGTGGTCTGCTTGGCGGTTTCCGCCTCGGCTTCCGCGCGCACCTTCTGGCGCTGGGCCGCGCCGCGTTGCACCAGCGCATAGGTCGCGAGGCCCGTGGTTGCGATCATGCCCATCGTCATGGCGCTGGCGATAGCGGCCAGCCGGCGTGTGCGGCGCTGCGCCTCGCGCCGGCGCAGCGCATCGAAGCCTACGCCGAGCACCCCGGCGATGAGCTTGAGCTTGGCATTGTTCCGGCCGTCCTTGCCGGGCCGGGCGTCGGCCGCGATCGGTTCGGTGCGCGTACTGCTGAGATTGCCCGCGGCGTCGAGCTGGTAGCGCAGGGCCGGCGGGAAGCATTCCTCGTCAGCCGTCGCCGGGTTGTCTGAGGCGTTCGGTTCACCGTCGATGATCAGGCAGAAGATGCGGTCGTCGCGACCCAGTCGCTTGAAGGCGAGGATTTCCTCGTTCACCCACCTGGACTTCGCCGACTGGCGCGAACAGATGACGATCTGGCAGGCCGACTGGCGCAGCGCCTCAGCGATGACCGTGCCGAGGTCGGTAGCGGTCGCCAGTTCTTCGCGGTCGCGGAACAGGGGCGAGAGCCGCCTGGGGACCGGCCCGCGTTCGCCGAGCGTGCCCACGAGTGCCTTGGGCGGGCGGTAGGACTCGACCGACCGGTGCAGCCAGTTGGCCCACCTGGCGTCGCGGTGACTGTAGCTGAGGAAGGCCCAGTACTTCAGTCGCGTGCCGGCCGCATCCACGGGATGTTGAGCTGGATTATTCATGCTGGCTGGAGAATAGGACATTCGAAGCAGAATAGGACATCCACAGCCCCGCTTTCAAATGCCAGGCCCAGTGCGCAGATCAAACCGGCCGGATCGGCGCGCTGCGCGATCCGGCCAGCTATGGCGTCGGGCCGGCGCAGCTGCTATTATGCACTCGTTCAATAGCGGCGCAGATGCTGCCTGGCAGGAGACGAGTGATGAGCGCGACACTAAGTGCGGCCACGATCAGGGGCTCTGAGGTCGAGCTCAATTGGCGTGATGGTGCGCCCGGCCTGAAGCTGCCGCTGCTGTGGCTGCGTGACAATTGCCAGTGCGATGAGAGCCGGCACCCGCAGACCAGGCAGCGGCTGGTGGATACCTTTCGCATTCCCGCAGACATCACGGCGAGCTCCATTGCGCTCGAGCAGGATGGGCGCGTGCTGCGGCTCGAGTGGGACGGCAGCGGGCATGTCAGCCGCTTTGACGCCGATTTTCTGTCGGAACTGCGCGCCGATCCGGACGTGCTGCCGCACAGTTTTACGACCTGGGATCGCGACAGCATCGCCCAGGCGGCTCCGCAGGTGCCTTACAGCGCGTTCCTGCAGGATGAGGCGACGCTCAAGGAATTCCTCGAACAGGTCGCGCGCCACGGCTTCAGTTTTGTCGAGGGCGTGCCCGCCACGCCGGCAGCGACCCAGGCGATCGCCCGGCGCATCGCCTACATCCGCGAGACGATCTTCGGTGGTTACTGGGGCTTCACGGCCAACATGGAGCACAAAGATACCGCTTATACGTCGATGGCGATTGGCCCGCACACCGATGGCACCTACAGTTTCGATGCGCCCGGATATCAGATGTTTCACTGTCTCGCAGCCGAGTGCAGCGGCGGCGAAAATGTGCTGATCGACGGTTTCAGGATCGCCGAGCTCATGCGCCGCGAGCACCCGGCCGACTATCGCACCCTGACCGAAGTGCTGATTCCGGGGCAATACCTCGACGACAGCCGCGGCATTCACCTGATGGCGCGGCGGCCGCTGTTCCGGCTGAACGATCTGGGCCGGCTGGTGCAGGTGAGTTACAACAACTACGACCGCGCGCCGTTCGCGCTGCCGGAGGCGCAGCAGGCGGCGTTCTACCGGGCCCTCGGGCGCTTCGACGCCTATTGCAACGACACGACGCTGCAGCTGCGGCGCCGCCTGCTGCCCGGCTCAGTACTGCTGTTCGACAACTGGCGCGTGCTGCACGCCCGCGATGCCTATGTTGGCTATCGCCATCTGGCCGGTGCGTATCTCAACAAGGAAGACGTCGAGAGTCGGCTGCGATTCCTGCGCGTAGCGGCCGGTGAGCCGGTTTAGCCCGCCCTCCGAACCGAAATTCCGGCGCGAGCCAGCGGCGGCGCGTCGCGAGGCGCTGGTGGCGGCGACGCTGGCGTGTCTGCGCAAGTTCGGGCACGACGGCGCTTCGGTGCGCCGCATCAGCGCCGAGGCCGGAGTCACGATGGGGCTCATCAACCACCATTTCCCCGGCATCGACGGCCTGCTGGCGGCAGCCTATGAATCGCTGGCGACGCTGCTGCTCGAAACCAGCCGCCAAAGTGCGCTGCGCAGGCAGACCGGGCCGCAGGCGCGGTTGCATGGTTTTTTCGCCGCCTCATTTGCGCCGGAGGCACTGGATCCAGCGCTGTTTCGCACCTGGCTGGTGTTCTGGAGCATGGTGGCACACTCGCCCGAGATGTGCGCCGTGCACGCGCGCACCTACGCCGCCACGCGCGCGACCCTCGAGATGCTGCTCGGCCGCTTGAAGCGCATGCCGGGCGTGAGCGGCTTTCGCATCGCTCCCGCCGCGATTGGCCTGTCGGCGCTGATGGACGGGCTGTGGGCCGAACTGAGCCTGAATCCACGCAGCTTTCGGGCTTCGCGCGCGGTGGCACTGTGTGACGATTGGGTCTGTGCGCTGGCGGCCGGCGCATTTCCGGGGCTCAGGGTTCCGGTGACTGCAGGGCGCTAGCGCCCTGCTCCCG
>JAEMQF010000388.1 GCA_022758925.1 Burkholderiales bacterium
GCCGAGGCCACGCCGAGCGCGGTTTCCAGCCTGTCGGTGAGGTTCTTCGCCGTGATCATCGTTGCGAGCGCGTTCACCGGCCCAGCCTGCGTCGCTGCCTCGTGTTTCAGTTTCCGGCCGCGACCTTCTTCAATTCGTCATGGAATTCGGCGACCACCTTTGCGCCATCGATGCCCTTGGCATTGGCCGAGTTGATCCACTCCTGCACCAGCGGCGCGGTGCGCGCACGCACGTCGGCGACGAATGCGGGGCTGGCCTCGGACACGGTGGCCCCTGCCGCCTTCAGAGCTTCCAGGCCAATCTTGTCGGCGGCGTCCCAGGCCTTGCCGGCCATGCGCGCCAGCGCTTCACCCGAGACCGAGACAATCGCGTCCTGATCCTGCTTCGACAGTTTGTTCCACTTCTCCTCGTTCATGAAGAAGCCGAATGACGACGAGTAGAAGCCGCCCGGGAAGTACGTGGCGTACTTGACCACCTTTTCGAGGTTGAAGCTCCTGATCGACTCGGAGGGGAAGAAGGTGCCGTCGGCCACACCCGAAGACAACAACTCATACGACTCCGGCGCCGGCTTGACGAGCGGCGAAGCGCCCAGCGCCTTGGCCGATGCTTCCGAGATGCCACCGCCGCTGCGGATCTTCATTCCCGCGAGGTCGGCCACGGTGTTGATCGGCTTCTTCACCGTGAACATCTGGCCCGGGCCGTGCGTGAACACACCGAGCAGCTTCACGCCTTTGTATTCGTTCGCGGCGTGCAGGTATTTCCAGTGGATGCGCGAAAACGCCACCGAATTGATTTCGGCCGTGGCGCCCGCGCCAGGAAGTTCGGCGAGCAAGGGCAACGGATGGCGCGCCGGCGTGTAGCTGGCCGTCACGTAAGACACGTCGACCAGACCATCACGCACCGAGTCGAAGGTTCCCGGGGCCGCCGAGGGGTGTTTCGGCAGCATCTGCAACTTGACGCGCCCCTGCGTTGCCTTTTCCACCGCGGCTGCCCAGCCGCCGAGCACGTCGCGCGTCAGCAGATGCGTCGGCCCGACCCAGCTCGACATGGTGAGCGTGGTTTGCGCCGAAACCTGGCCGAAGCCAAAGCCCAGCAACAGCGCGGCCGCCGCGGCGGCGAATCGGGATGGGTTGATTTTCATGCGGGTCTCCTGGGCAGGACTTCAGGGTTTGCAGGGGGTGGAGCCTAGCACTGTGCCTGCAAGCGTGGCCTTGGGCAATGCGAATCATCCCTGAGGTGTGCGCGCCTCGCGAGCCGGGATGTAACTGGCCAGCAGCATGCGACGCGCGCGCTTCCAGGCCTGGCCATTCGCGCCGAACAAGCCCAGCAATAAACTCATCTCGGCCTCGATTTCTTCGAAGCGCGAGTTACGGCTGAAGTGCCGAAGTGCCGGTTGGCCTCGTGCTCAGGCTGGCGCCGGCACCTGTCAGCGCTGCGGCATGTCTTGCACCGAGAAGCCCAGGCTGACCACTGCCTCATCCGGAATTGCCGGCATGGTGGCGTTCCAGGCGAGCCAGGTGTCGCGCATCGAGGCCAGGCGGTGCGGGTCGCGCCTCCCCTGGTTGGCGCGTTCGCGCTCGTCGGCGTCGAGATTGAACAGGTACTCATGGGAATCGACTTGCAAGTACTTCCACGCGTCCACGCGCAAGGCGCGCTGCTGGCGGTGTTTCATACGCCAGAACATGGGGCGCGCGAAGCGGTGCCTGGCGTCTTGCAGCACCGGCAACAGCGACATGCCGTCCAGCGCACAGTCCGGGTCGGGCGCAACGCCCGCCGCGGCGAGCACCGTGGCCGACCAGTCCATCGTCAGACAATGTTGTTCGCTGCTCGCCCCGGGTGCGATGACCTTGGGCCAATGCGCGATCCACGGCACGCGAATCCCACCTTCGGTGAGGTCCATCTTGCCCCCCACGAGCGGCCAGTTGTCGGAGAAACGCTCGCCGCCGTTGTCGCTGGTAAAGATCACGAGCGTGTTCTCGGCCAGACCCTTGGCACGCAAGCTGGCCATGACCCAGCCGATGCCTTCGTCCATGTGATGGATCATGCGGCGGTAGCTGTGGATGTTGCCGCCGTGCAGGTGGAACAACCCCTCGCGCAACTGCGGCGCGAGCATCGCATCGTCACGCGTTTCCCACGGCCAGTGCGGCGCGGTGTAGTGCAGGCTCATGAAGAACGGCGCAGCGCCGACACTGCGTTCGATGTAGTCGACAGCACGCCGCGAAATCAGGTCGGTGAGGTAGCCTTCCTGATGCCGCTCGTCTTCGCCGTCCCATAGGTCGTGGCCACCGTTCGAGGCGCAGTGGCTGAAATAGTCGACGCCGCCCGACATCGGCCCGAAAAACTCGTCGTAACCCGAGCGCAGCGGCCCGAACATCGGCGGGAAACCGAGGTGCCACTTGCCGATGAGCGCGGTGCGGTAGCCGCCGCGCTTGAGCAGCGAGGGCAGCGTCGGGTGCGCCGGCGGCAGGCCGAGGATCGCGCTGCCGCGCGTGCGGTGGCTGATGGGCTCTTCGGCGGCGCCGCGCAGCCGGTACTGGTAGCGCCCCGTCATCAGGGCGAAGCGCGTCGGCGAACACACCGGTGAATTGGCGTAGCCCTGGGTGAAGCGCAGGCCATTCGCGGCCAACGAATCCAGCACCGGCGAGACCGGGGCGCGGCCGCCGTAGCAGCCGAGGTCGGCATAACCCAGATCGTCAGCAACGATGAAGATGACGTTGGGGCGCAGCCCCGCGGGCGCAACAGCCTGAACCATAATGTTTGAACCTAGAAACCGCAGTTGACCGCTTCCCTACGCTGGCTACACCGCATGAACACTGAGATCTCTGCCCACGACCACCCTCACCGTTTGGGTGAGAGCGCTACACGCCCGATTGCGCCGCGCTGCGGCACGCTGGCGGCGTTGCTCCTCCTCGCGGGCATGAGCCCGCCGCGTCGTCGCGCCTTCCCAGCGCACCGCATCACGGCCCACTCGGGCGCGTCCAACTGCGGTTCCTAGGTTGAAATGTACCTGCCCAGCCATTTCGAGGAAACCCGGATCGACGTGCTGCACGAGCTGATCCGGGCGCAGCCGCTGGGCCTGCTCATCACGCTGTCGGCAAACGGCCTGCAAGCGAATCCGTTCCCGTTTCTGATCGACGCCGGGCCCACGCCCTTGGGCACGCTGCGCGGCCATCTGGCGCGCGCCAATCCGCTGTGGCACGAAGCGCGCGCCGACGTCGACGCGTTGGTTGTGTTTCAGGGGCCGCAGGCCTATATCTCGCCGTCGCTCTACCCGAGCAAGGCCGCCACCGGCAAGGTCGTGCCGACCTGGAACTATGTGACGGTACAGGCGCGCGGCAAGCTGCGCGCGGTGGACGACCCGGCATGGGTGCGCGGCATTGTCGAGCGCCTGACGCAAACGCATGAGGCACCGCGCGCTGTACCTTGGGCAGTGAGCGACGCGCCGACAGACTACGTCAACAGCATGCTGCGCGCAATCGTCGGCATCGAGATCGAACTCAGCGCGTTGCAGGGCAAGTGGAAAGTCAGCCAGAACCGCAGTGCGGCCGACCGCCAGGGCGTCGCCCACGGATTGGCGCAGCAGGCACAAGCCAGCGCCAACTCGCAAACCGCGGCAATGGCCAGATTGGTGGCGGGCGGCAGCACCGCCTGAGGGCGCCTCGCGGGGCTGGACGCGCCCGTGGCGCGTGGGGGGCCGCCCGCTCTCAGAACCGATTCAGAACGGAATATCGTCGTCCATGCTGTCGAAGCCGCTCGCCGATTTCGGCGCGGGCTTGGCCGCCGGTGTGGCAGTGGCCGGCCGCGAAGCGGGGGCGGGCCGATCGCCGAAGCCGGACGGCGTGGCTTCATCGGTCGTGCCGCCGCCAGTGCCTTCGCGGCTGCCCAGCAACTGCATGCTGTCGGAGATGATTTCAGTCGTGTAGCGGTCCGCGCCTTCCTTGTCTTGCCATTTGCGCGTCTTGAGGCGCCCTTCGATGTAGACCGGACGGCCCTTCTTCAGGTATTCGCCGGCGACCTCTGCCTGGCGGTCATACAACACCACGGAATGCCATTCCGTTTCTTCCATCTTCTCACCCGAATCCTTGTTCTTCCAGGTGCGCGTGGTGGCAATGCGCAGGTTGCAGACGGCGTTGCCGTTGGGCGTGTAGCGCACTTCGGGGTCTTTGCCGAGGTTGCCGATAATGATGACTTTGTTGACTGAGGCCATGGTCCGCGCTCCTGCGTGTGGGTTGAGTCGGAACGATTATCGTCCCGGCCCCTGCGCGCGCCATCCCCACTGAAGTGGGGATCGGGTGATTCGGGCTCCCCCACCGAAGGGGGGCGAGGTATCGATTTGCCGCCCTCCGTCAGAGCCCGATCAGGGCTGGAACCCCGCCACCCCCATCTGCCACAGCAAGAACGAATACATGTCGGCACGTTCTTCGAACTGCTGCTTCTTCGTGTTGCCAATGCCGTGGCCGGCGTCGAAATCGAGTCGCAGCAGCACCGGCTTGCTGCTCGTCGTGGCGGCCATCAGCCGCGCCGCCGTCTTCGTGCTTTGCCAGACTTCGACGCGTGGGTCATTCACGCCATGGGTGAGCAGAACCGCTGGATACGACGTGGCATCTTTGACGTTGGCATAGGTGCTCATCGCCAGCAGCGCTGTGAAGCCTGCTTCCGTCGTGGCGCTGCCGAACTCGGGAATATTGGGAATGCCGTTGGGCGTGGTCTCGAATCGCAGGCTGTCCAATGCGCCAACCGCCGGGATCACGGCGGCGAACAAATCAGGCCTCTCCGTCATCGCCCGGCCCACCAGGATGCCGCCGGCGCTTCCGCCCAGGATGCCGAGCTTGCTCGGCTGTGTGAACTTCTCCGCGATCAGGTACTCGGCGCAGGCGATGAAGTCTTTCCAGGTATTGGGCTTGGTCGACTGGAAGCCGGCCTTGTACCAGTCTTCGCCGTAGACACCGCTGCCTCGCGGGTTCGCCACCGCGAACACACCCCCGGCGTCGAGCCACGCCAGCCTGCCGACGCTGAAGAACGGTTCTTCCGTGATCCCATAGCTCGCATAGCCGTAGAGCAGGGTCGGGTTGTTGGCGTCGAGGACAACGCCTTTGCGGTGGATGATCGACAGCGGAACCAGCGCGCCGTCGTGGCTCTTCACCTTCACTTCCGTTGCCACGATGTCGGCCGGCGCGTCAAACGGCCCGGCCGGCTGCAGCCCCGTGTTGCGGGCGCTGCCGTCGGCAGCAACGTTGAACACCTGGCGCGCCCGGGTCCAGCTCTGCAGGTCGATCGTGACGCCGGGCAGGCGCGGATCGGCCGCATTCACGCCGTCGCCTGCGAGTTCGAACGATCCTTGCACCGGCAGCGTCACTTCGACAGCGTTCGCCGTCGGCACATAGGCGCGCTTGTAGAGCCGCTTGACGTTGCCGTCGCGGCTTTCGATATAGAGCGCATCGGCCGCGGCAGCGACATTGACGACCACCTGTTGCGACTCGGCAATCACTTCCTTCGCAGCCTGGATGTTCGGTGTTTCCAGATTCATCGCGATCACGTGTGAACGCGGGGCGCCCTTGTGGCTCACCATGTAAAGCGTATCGCCGAAATACGCCACGCTCGTCACCGCGTCCGCCGCGCTGACGATGCGCTTCCACTGCGGCTTGCCGGCGAGCACGCTGCTCTGCGGGGCGAGGAACAGGCCCAGCTCGCGCTGCGTGCCGTTGGACACCGTGCCAATTGCCCAACGGCCATCGTGGGTCAGGTTGACGAAGGGCAATTCCGCAGGCCCGATCGCCAGCCCCTTGATCGCCGTGCCGAACACCGGCCGCGCCGACGCCGGTGGTGAACCGATGCGCAGCAGATAGGTCTGGCTGTGCTGGTATTTCTGCGTCTGCGGCATGCCCTTGCGCAGTGCCTGCAACTGGTTGAACACCATCGCCTTGCCGTCGGGCGACCAGTCGACGCCACCGAAGTCGGTGCGCGCGATCGGCGCCCCGAGCGTGCCCCCGCCACGCGTGTTCAAAATGCTCATCACTGCCGCTTCCGAACCCTGCTTCGACATGCCGAAGGCGACCAGACTGCCGTCGGGAGAGGGGCTGAACCAGTTGATCGCGTGCGGCTTGCCGGTGCGGTTTTCCAGCGCCTGGGGGTCGATCAGCAGCTTCTCCTTGCCCGTCAAACCCTGGCGCATCACGAGCTTGAACTGGTTGTCAGCGGCACCGCGGCGCTCCATGAAGTAGATCTCAGCGGGCAAACGCCTGACCTGCGTCACGCGGTCCGACACGGACGCGTCGTAGCGCATGAGGTTCTCGAGCAACCCCTGGCGTCCGGGAATCCTGGCGAGGCTGCTGCGCGCATGGTCGTTGTGCGCCTTCATCCACTTCACCACCTCCGGATCGGCCTTGTTTTCGAAGTAACGATAGGGGTCGTCGACGCTCACGCCGAAATAGTTGTCGTTCACCACGCGTGGTTTCGCCAGCGGCGGCATGACGCCCTGGCCCAGGCTGGCACCGGCGCAGACGCTCACAGTGATCAGAGCCACCGGGCGGAAAAGACGTGCCATGCAGGTCATGCGGCGAAACTCCTGGGCAAGGCCCGGCGTGTCCGACTCCGGGGCCCCACATTCTCTCCCCGGAAGCCGGTTCCCGGGGACGCTCGAATCGTGAACTCGGCACGTCGCGTAACATGCTGCGCACCCGCCCACCCGACATGCTTGCGCCCGACCTCCAGCCCGCCGATACCGCCGCTGGCATTCTTCAGCAGGTCTTTGGCTACTCCAAGTTCCGCGGCGAGCAGGAGCGAATCATCGAGCATGTGAGCAGCGGCGGCGACGCCCTCGTGCTCATGCCCACCGGCGGCGGCAAGAGCCTGTGCTACCAGGTGCCCGCCGTGCTGCGGCACCGCCGCGAACGCGGCGTGAGCGTCGTCGTCAGCCCGCTGATCGCGTTGATGCACGACCAGGTGGGTGCGCTCGAAGAACTTGGTGTGCATGCGGCGTTCCTGAACTCGACTTTGTCGATGGAAGAGGCGCAGCGCATCGAGCGCGAAATGATGAGCGGGCGCCTGGTGCTGCTGTACGCCGCGCCCGAACGCGTGACCACGCCGCGCTTCCTGGCGCAGCTCGATTCGCTGCAGGAGCGCGAGTTGCTGAGCCTGTTTGCGATCGACGAGGCGCATTGCGTGAGTCAGTGGGGTCATGACTTTCGCGAGGATTATCTGGGCCTGAGCGTGCTGCACGAACGCTACCCCGAGGTGCCGCGCATCGCCCTGACCGCGACTGCCGACGCCATCACGCGCGCCGACATCGTGCAGCGCCTGGCCCTGGGCGATGCGCGCATCTTCGTCAGCAGTTTCGACCGGCCGAACATTCGCTACCGCATCGTCGAGAAAGACGAACCGCGGCGCCAGCTGCGGCGCTTTGTGCAAGAAGAACATCACGGCGACGCCGGCATCGTCTACTGCCAAAGTCGAAAGAAAGTTGACGAGACGGCGGCCTGGCTGCTTCAGGAAGGCGTGACGGCGCTGCCGTATCACGCCGGCCTGGACTCCGATGTGCGCCGGCGCCACCAGGACCGTTTCCTGCGCGAAGATGGCGTCGTGATGGTGGCGACGATTGCCTTCGGCATGGGAATCGACAAACCCGACGTGCGCTTCGTCGCGCACCTGGACCTGCCGAAGAACATCGAGGGCTATTATCAGGAAACCGGCCGCGCCGGGCGCGATGGGTTGGCGGCGGACGCCTGGATGGTGTATGGCCTGGCCGACGTCGTGAACCAGCGCCGCATGATCGACGAGAGCCCGGCGGCGGAGGATTTCAAGCGACGCCAGCGCGGCAAGCTCGATGCGCTGCTCGCGCTGGCTGAATCGCACGACTGCCGGCGGGTGCGGCTGCTGAGCTATTTCGATGAGGCCAGCGAGCCCTGCGGCAACTGCGACAACTGCCTGCAAGCCCCCGCCACCTGGGACGCCACGGAAGCGGCGCGCATGGCGCTGAGTTGCGTCTACCGCTTCCATCAGGATCGCGGCCGGCGTTTTGGTGCTGGCCATCTGATCGACGTGTTGCGCGGCAAGGCCACCGACAAGGTGGCGCAATTCGGGCATCAGCGGTTGAGCACCTTCGGCGTGGGCGCAGCCGTGAGCGAAACGCGTTGGCGTGGCGTGCTCCGCCAATTGATTGCAATGGGCCATTTGCGCACCGAGGGCGAGTTCAATACCTTCGAATTGACGCCGAGTTCACGCAAAGTGCTGCGCGGCGACCTCACGCTGCTGCTGCGCGAAAGCGACGCATCGCCCAAACGCGGGGACGGCACGCGCCGAACCCGTGGCGCGAAGGTCGCCAAGCCGGAGCGTCCGACATTGCGCGCTGTGCCGGCAGGGCTCGACGTGAACGCCCAGCAGCGCTTCGCCGCACTCAAGGCCTGGCGCGCCGAAGTCGCGCGCGCGCACAACCTGCCGGCGTTTGTCGTCTTCCACGACGCGACCTTGACGGAAATGGCGCGCCTGCGGCCGGCAACGCTTGATGAACTGGCACAGATCAGCGGTGTGGGCGTGAAGAAACTCGAGGCCTACGGCGAAGAAATCTTGCGGGTGCTGGGGGGCGAGGGTGAGTGATGCAGCCACCAGCGTCATGCAGACCTCGTTCGCGGCTGGCGAGCTCAACGTTGAATTTGTCTTGCCGTCTGCGCTGCGCATCAAGGTGCATTGCCCACGCCACGCGCTTAAGTGAGCCCCTGCCGACGGGCGCGGTCGGATCCGACTTGCAGCGCAAAATCGAACCTCTCAATGGAGCCGCCATGGCCAAGGATTTCGAGACGATGGAGTTCAGCAATTTCTCGGCCAACCCGAGCATCCACGAGGTCTGCGACCCAGCGCGCCGCCTGTGGGTGCAAGGCGGCCTGGCGGGACTCGCCAGCGGCGTGTTCGGGTCCATACTGCCAGGCTGCGCTGCCCTGCCTGCCGGCCCTTTGCTCGGCTTCAAGGCCGTTCCCAGCGCCAGCACCGACACTCTGGTCGTTCCCGAGGGCTACAACGCAACGGCGCTCGCAGCATGGGGTGAGCCCATAGGCGTCGCCGGCAACATGCCGGCGTGGCTTGCGGACGCCGGCAACAGCGCCGCCGATCAGGAGGTGCAGATGGGCATGCACCACGACGGCATCGAATTTTTTCCACTCGACGGCTCGCGGCATGGCCTGCTCGTGATGAACCATGAGTACACCGACGACGGCCTGCTGCACCCCGACGGCATGAACACCTGGAGCGCCGCGAAGGTGCGCAAGGCGCAGGCAGCACATGGCGTGGCGGTGATCGAGATCGAGTCGCGCGGCGAAGGCGGCAAAGCGGGCTGGCAGATGGTGCGTCCATCGCGTTATGCGCGCCGCTTCACCGCCTACTCGCCGTTCAGCGTGGCGGGCCCCGCCGCCGGCCACGCGCTGATGCGCACCGCGGCCGACCCGCAGGGGCGCACCGTGCTCGGCACGCTCAACAACTGTGCAAGCAGCCAGACGCCTTGGGGCACCTACCTGTCGGGCGAAGAGAACTTCGCGTTCTATTTTGACGGCGGCGACAAGCTCGACGCGCACCAGCTGCGCTGGGGGATGCGCAAAGCCGGTTTCTATCGCTGGCCGGAACACGACGAACGATTCGACGCACGCAAACACCCGAACGAGTTCAACCGTTTCGGCTGGGTCGTCGAGATCGACCCGATGGACCCGCAGTCCACGCCCGTCAAGCGCACCGCGCTCGGCCGCGCCGCGCACGAAGGGGCCTGGGTCGCACTCACGCGCGACCGGCGTGCCGTCGTCTATTCCGGCGAAGACGCGCGCTTCGAGTACATCTACAAGTTCATCAGCCGCGACCCGGTGCGTCTGGCCGGCGCCGGCATCAGCGCAGCGCAGGCGAACCGCGACCTGCTCGATCACGGCACGCTCTTTGTTGCGCGCTTCAGCGCCGACGGTGGCGGGCAATGGATGCCGCTCGTGCACGGCAACGGCCCGTTGACAGCGGCGAACGGCTTTGCCGACCAGGGTGAAGTGCTGATCAAGACGCGCCAGGCAAGCGACCTTCTGGGCGCGACGAAGATGGACCGGCCCGAGTGGTTTGCCATCGATCAGCAGCGCGGCGAGGTCTATTGCAACCTGACGAACAACAGTTCGCGCGGCGCCCCGGGCATGCCCGGCGTGGACGCTGCGAACCCGCGCGCCAACAACGTGATGGGCAACATCATCCGCTGGAAGGAGCGCGACGACTTCGACGGCCTGACGATGCAGTGGAACCACTTGGTGCTGGCCGGCGATCCGGCGAATGCGCGCGCCGAGGCGAAGGGCAATATCAAGGGTGACATCTTTGCCTGCCCCGACGGCCTGTTGATCGACGCACGCGGCGTGCTCTGGATTGAAACCGACATGCACGCGACGCAGATGTATAAAGGCGAACTCGTGCGCATCGGCAACAATCAGATGCTGGCATGTGACCGCGCGAGCGGCGAGATTCGGCGTTTCCTGACGGGGCCCGTGAACTGCGAAATCACCGGCGTCACGCTCACGCCCGACGGCCGCAACATGTTCATCAACATTCAGCACCCGGGTGAGACACCCACCGACCGCAGCGATCCGGCCACGCCCGCCAGGTTCTCGAACTGGCCCGACTACCGCGTGGGGGGTCGGCCACGTTCGAGCACGGTGGTCATTCGCCGCACCGACGGCGGCTTGATCGGCACCTGAGGGCGGCGGCGCACCCGCTCGGGCGACGCTCAGGTGATGCGGTAGACGTCGAGCAACACCACGCTCGCTTCGCGCTGGCCCACGGCCAGCGCCAGCACCTTGTTCAGGTGCAGCCAGGCCGGCGCTCCCGTGGTGAAGCGCAGCACGGTGCGGAAGAAGTACTCGTGGCGCGCCACCGTCTCGCCGCGCGCCAGGCGCGCCAGCACTTCCGGCGGCCCGTGGCGCAGACCATCGCTTTGCACCTCGATCAGGCTGCTGTCGTGCGCGCGAATCACGTAGTGCGCGGCGATGTCGAGCGCGCCGTCGGCGCGGTTCACCTGCCAATCGACGCCACCTTCGACGATGTTGCCGTTCAGTTCGGGCCCGCGCACCGTGCCGCCGAGCAGTGGCACGTAGCGCCGTTCACCATACTTGGCTGGGCCGAGACTGACCAGCGTGCCCACATCGCAGCGCACCTGCGTCATCGGCACGAGCTGAGGTGGCGCCGGGAAAGCCGGGTTCGGCACGATGCTGCTTGCTCCTACCCCTACTCGACCCTGCCGATGCCACGCACTGCCGCCGTCATGGCTTGCGCGTCGGCGTCCCAGTAGGCCTGGAACTCGGGCGCGTCGAGATACTCGACCGGGCTGCCGGCGCGCCCGATGGTCTGCACCACAAGCGGGTCGGCCGCGACCTTGCGCGCCGCAGCCCGCAGACGCTGCACAACGTCCTGCGGCGTGCCCGCCGGAACAAACAGCCCCGACCATTGAGCAAAACGCGTGTTGTGGCCGAGTTGGGTGAGGCTCGGCACGTCCGGCAGGCTGGTCAGAGGTGCCGCACCCCAATGCGCGAGCGCGCGCAGCTTGCCGGCCCTGATGTGTTGCGCCACGGTCGACGGGCCGCTCGCCACTGCGTCGACCTGGCCGCCCAGCAATGCGGCCAGAGCCGGGCCCGCGCCGGTGTAGGGAATGTGCGTCATGCGAAATCCCGCACTCGCCTTCAGCATTTCCATCGGCACATGCATCGTGCCGTAGTTGCCCGAACTGCCGTAGTTGAAGGCGCTGGGCTTGGCCTTCGCATCGGCGATGAACTCGGCCAGCGTGTGCCACGGGGCTTCGACACGCACGACGAACACGGTCGGGTCGGCGGTGAAACGCGCTATCGGCAGGAACTGGCTGGTCGTGAACGCGGGCTTGCGCTCGAACAGCTTGTCGGCTTCGGGCAGGATCGAAATCGACGACAGCGACAGCAGCAGCGTGTAGCCATCGGCCGCCGCGCGCGAGGCATGGGCGATGCCCAATGCGCCGCCGGCGCCGGCCTTGTTTTCAACGATCACGGTCTGCTTCAGCTCCCGCGCCAGAGCTTCGGCCACGGGCCGTGCCACGGTGTCGGCCACACCCCCGGGCGGGAACGGAACGACCATCGTGATCGGTCTGTCGGGCCAGGCCGATTGAGCTTGGGCGCCTGTTGCCGCGCCGAGCGCGAGCAGCACGGCTGAACCGGCCGCAGCCAAGCAGCGTCGTGCGCTGTGGGAATGCATCGCTCAATCCTCCTGATTCGTGGCGTATTGGCCTTGCTGCATTGTGCCCATTCAGGCGCAGGGGACCAGCGTGGGAAACTCCAGCATCGCACCCCCTCGTTCTTTCGGAGCCTGCCGTGATCCATCGCCCCATCGGCCGCCACCTTCTGATCGCGATCGTGATCGGCGCAATCACAGCCCTGGCGGGCTGCAGCGCGATGCACGCGCAAAACCCTTCGTCGGCGCTGCAGCCCGTGAACGCGGTGGCCGACGGCGACGACGAGCGCGTCATGCTCAAAGGCCATGATGTCGTTGCCTATTTCACCCAGGGCCGCCATGCCCTGGGTTCAAAACAGTTCAAGAGCGTCTATGAGGGCGTGACGTTCCGCTTTGCAAGCGCCGAGCACAAAGCGCTGTTCGATGCGAACCCGAAAAAGTACCAGCCCGAGTATGGCGGCTTCTGCGCAAACGGCATCGCTTATGGCATTCCTTGGGGCGGGGACGCCGACACCTGGCGCATGATCGACGGGCGCCTGTTCATCAACGGCGGCCCGGGCAGCAAGGCTGCGTTCGAGCTCGACCTGAAGCGCAACGTCGAGCTTGCCGACCGCTACTGGCGCGCAGAAGTCGCGGGCAGCAACAGTTTTTGGCAACGCAGCAAGCGGCTCGTTTTTCGCGTCCCGCACTACAAGACGGGTGCCGAGTTGGCAGCCGAAGTGGCGGCGGCCAATCCGGCCGCGAAGTGAGCGACCAGCACAGCGGGCAGATCAGCGGCCAGACCATGCGCCACGCCAGCGGCGCATGCGCCGCCGTTGTGGGCGCACAAGACACATGGCTTCACTTCGATACCGGCAGCGCGAACTCGGCGCCCTTGGGCGTGCTCGCAGGCCAGCGCTGCATCACGCTTTTTTGCTTGGTGTAGAAGCGCACGCCCTCTTCACCGTAGGCGTGCATGTCGCCGAACAGGCTGCGCTTCCAGCCGCCGAAACCATGCCAGGCCATAGGTACGGGAATCGGCACATTGATGCCCACCATTCCGACCTGGACCCGCCGCGAAAATTCGCGCGCGGTGTTGCCGTCGCTGGTGAAACACGACACGCCGTTGCCGAATTCGTGGTCGTTGACCAGTTGCAACGCTTTGGCCATGTCGGGCACACGCACGCAGCACAAGACCGGGCCGAAGATCTCTTCCTTGTAGATGCGCATCGAAGGCAGAACGCGATCGAACAGCGTGCCGCCAGTGAAAAAACCCTTCTCAAAGCCCTGGATCGTGAAGCCGCGGCCGTCGACGATCAGATCCGCCCCTTCTTCCGCGCCCAGGGCGATGTAGCTCTCGATGCGGTCCTTCGCCGCATGGCTGATCACCGGGCCCATTTCAACCTCGCTCGCCATGCCGTTCCCGACCTTGAGGCGGCGGGCACGCTCGGCGAGCAGCGGCACGATCTTGTCGCCAATGTCGCCCACCAGGACCGCGACACTGATCGCCATGCAACGCTCGCCCGCCGAGCCATAGGCGCTGCCGATCAGTGCGTCGACGCTTTGCTCGAGGTCGGCGTCGGGCATCACAACCATGTGGTTCTTCGCACCCCCCAACGCCTGCACACGCTTGCCGTGCATGGCCCCGGTCTGGTACAGCGCATGGGCGATCGGCGTCGAGCCGACGAAACTCAGCGCCTTCAGCAACGGATGCGCCAGCAGCGCGTCGACCGCGACCTTGTCGCCTTGCACGACATTGAACACGCCGTCGGGCAAGCCGGCCTCGCGAAGCAGCTCGGCCATGAAGAGCGAAGCGCTCGGGTCCAACGGGCTCGGCTTCAGCACGAAGCTGTTGCCGCAAGCCAGGGCCACCGGGAACATCCAGCACGGCACCATGCACGGGAAATTGAACGGCGTCACGCCTGCCACCACGCCGAGCGGCTGGCGCAGCGTCCAGTTGTCGATGCCGGTGCTGACCTGGTCGGTGAAATCGCCCTTCAGCAACTGCGGGATGCCGCAGGCAAACTCGACGATGTCGATGCCGCGCGTGACCTCGCCCTGGGCGTCGCTGAACACCTTGCCGTGCTCGGCCGTGATGATGGCGGCAAGCGTATCGCGGTGCCGATTCATCAACTCGAGAAACTTGTTGAGGACGCGCGCGCGACGCATCGGCGGCGTGTCGGCCCACGCTGGAAATGCTTCGTCGGCAGCAGCGACGGCCGCAGCCACTTCGCGCTCGCCGCCCAGGCAGACGTGGCGCGCCACATGGCCTGTGGCCGGGTTGTACACGGCCTGGCTGCGAGCCGCTGTGCCGGACGCACCTTTGAAAGGCCGGCCGGCGATCCAATGGTTTACGTCGCTCGTGGTGGTGAAAGCTTCGGGTGCGCCCATGTTGGTCTCCTTGCTCGCCTGCAACCGCGTCGCGGCGGTGCGGATGTCGATGCTTGGCGAAATCGGCATTGTGAATCAGGCTCAAGCCACCCGCCACCCGCCAGCCGACAGCCGACAGGCCCGCGGACCGAGCCAGTGCGTTCGTTGAGCACTGAGCCTGATGCAAGGGGCCCGGGTCACAATCGGCCGATGACGCATGCCGGATTGAACGACGCGGAGCTCGACGAATTGCAGCGGCTGCTCGACAGCGTGCTGGCGCCGCTGGAGCCGCTGGACGTGAGCATGCTCGACGGCTTCTTGTGCGGCGTTCTGGTGCAGCCCGGCGCCGTGGCGCCGGGCCAGTGGCTGCCGCTGGTCACCGACATCGACGGCCGGGCGCTGCCGCGCGCTTTCAATGCCACGCGCTTGCACGAGTTGGTGTTGCGCCGCCATGCCCAACTCGAGCGCGCGATCGCGCGCCGCGAATGGTTTGATCCGTGGGTGTTTGAACTCACTGACCCCGAGACTGTCGCAGCCACCGAGCCGGGTGGCAGCGATGTGCAAGCCGTGTTCCCGTGGGTCGCGGGCTTCGCTGCGGCAATGCACGCACATCCGGCGCTGATGACAGGCCCGGCGCAGGCGCTGAACGAGCCGCTCGCGATGCTGTATCGGCACCTCGACGCCGACGACCTGGAGGACGCCGCTGAGTTGCTCGAAACGATCGACGAACTGGCCCCGTTGTCGGGCCTGACGCAGGCCGTCGAAGACCTGGTTCGCGCGACATTGTTGCTCGCCGATGTGGGGCGCCCCTTGCCCGCCTCCCAGGTGCCGCGCCCGCCGCAGCGCGCTGCCGCGCCGCGCCGGCGTGCCGCGCCGAGGCGCTGATGCGCGGCGCCGAGCCTGCTGTTCGCGCCTCAGATCGTCATCGGATCAACGTCCACCGCCCAACGCAAGATGCGTTGCGCCCCGGTCCGCTCCCGACGCAAGCCGTGCAGCGCCGGCAGCCACAACGCAAGCAGTTGCTGCAGCGCCTTGCGCGAGCCGGCTTCGACCAGCATCTGCACCCGCTCGACATTCGCCACGCGCGCCACGTTGAGTGGCACCGGAGGATAGATCGTCACCGCGTCGGCGCCAGGCAGCGTGGCGCCAATTCTGCCTGCGGCGTGCAAGAAGTTTTCGGCGGCGATCGCGTGGCGCGCCTCGGCGCGCAACATTGCCAGGTGCGAATAAGGCGGCAGGCCGGCGCCTTCGCGTTCCTGCAACAGCGCCTGCGCAAAGGCCTCGAAATCGTGGCGTCGAAGCGCTTCGTAGAGCGCGTGGCGCGGGTGCCAGGTCTGGACCCACATCTCGCTGCGCGCCGCGTGGCCGGCGTCGCGCCCGGCGCGGCCCGCTGCCTGCATCAGCAGTGCAAACAAGCGCTCCGGCGAACGAAAGTCGACCGAGAACAGGGCCGAGTCCGGGTTCACCGCCGCCACCAGCGTGATGCGCCGAAAGTCGTGCCCTTTGGCGATCATTTGCGTACCCACCAGGATGTCCACTTCGCCCGCGTGCACCGCGTTCAGACGCGCCTCCAAGGCCCCCTTCGCGCGCGTGCTGTCGGCGTCGATGCGGGCGATTCGGGCCTGCGGCAGGAGTGCCGCGAGTTGCTCCTCGAGCCGCTCGGTGCCGCGCCCGATGGGCGAGATGTCGAGGTTGCCGCATTGCGGACACGCGCGCGGCACGCGCTCAGCCAGCCCGCAGTGGTGGCAGCGCAAGCTGCGATCGAGCTTGTGAAATACGCGCCAGGCGCTGCAATTCGGGCAGCCGCTCTTCCAGCCGCAATCGGTGCAGTGCAGTACCGGGGCGTAGCCGCGCCGGTTCAGGAACACCAGGCTTTGTTCGCCACGCGCGAGGCGCTCTTGCAGCGCCGCCACGAGTTGCGGCGAGAGAACCCGGTTCGAGCCATCGCCGGCCGCTTTGGGCAGGCGATTCATGTCGACCAGACGCACCTGCGGCAGTTCAGCGCCGGCGATGCGCGTGGGAAGGTCCAGGCGCCGGTAGCGGCCCGTTTGTGCCTGGCGCCAGCTTTCGAGCGAAGGCGTTGCCGACCCGAGCACGACCAGGACCGATTCCAGATGACCGCGGTACACCGCCAAGTCGCGCGCCGAATAGCGTGCTCCATCCTGGCTCTTGTACGACGGGTCATGCTCTTCATCGACGACGATCAGGCCCAGCCGCGGCAGCGACGCGAACACCGCCAGGCGTGTGCCCAGCACCAGATCGGCCAGACCCAGGTGCGCAGCAAGCCAGTGGCGCAGCCGCTGCGCGGGTGTCAAGCCGCTGTGCAGCGAGACGATGCGACTGCCGCCAAAGCGTTCGGCGAAACGCGCTTCGAGTTGCGGCGTGAGGTTGATTTCAGGAACCAGCACGAGTGCCTGGCGATTCCGCGCCAATGCATGCGCGGCGGCTTGCAGATAGATCTCGGTCTTGCCGCTGCCGGTCACGCCGTTCAGCAGCACCGGCCGGGGCGCCGACTCGCCGGCCATCGCATTGATCTGCCCCACCATCGTAGCCTGCACAGCGTTGAGCACCGGTGCAGAGCAGACCTTGAACGTCGGCGCGTCGTCCCGCGCGTGCTCCGTCTGTGCCCGATGGATCTTCGCGATTCGCGACTCGACTTGGCGATCGCTCAGCTTTCGCAACTCGGGCGGCAACACCGCCAGCGCCACCTCGCCACATCCGCGCTGATAGTAGGCAGCGGTGAAGTCGACCAACTCACACCACTTGGCGCTCAGGGGTGGCAGGCATGCCAGCAGTTGTGCAATGGGGCGCAGGCTTGCCATCGGCGCCTGCGCGGGCGCCCCGGGCCACACCACGCCTGCCACCTCGCGCTTGCCCAGTGGCACCCGCACCAATGACCCCGGGGCAAGCCGTCGCTCACTGAGATAGTCAAGCGGCTGGCCCAGGCCGCTGTGCTGCGGGGTTTCGACCGCGACACGGTGAACGAAAGGCGATTCGGGCATGCGTTCGTGCCGCGCGAAACCGGCGGGAACCTCGACTTGAGACTAGGAATTCACTGTAAGTGAATGATTCAGGGGAGCTTTTCGGATTTTCAACAGAATGTGTGGATAACTTTGTGGGGAAGACTCGCCGGTCGACCCTAAATCATTGATTCGATTGGGTTTCAATGGTCCGCGCAGGCTTTTCTGGCATTTCATAAAATCAATATAAATCAATGACTTACGGCGTACATGTTGAACCGTCCACGGTGCAATGCAGGAGCCAAAGCGCCTCGCGCCGCGGCGCTGAAAGTGGGGATAAGTCAAGGCCTGAGTGCTCACTTACAGCGCGACCTTTGTCTGGCAAGCCTCACCTGGCCAAGGCTTTGGAGCGGTCAAGCCGCTTCGCGCATACCTCGTGAGATCCGGTGCACGCTATCGACCAGGACCGCGACGCTTTCGGGCGGGGTGTGCTGGCTGATCCCGTGCCCCAGATTGAAAACATGGCCGCCGGGCGCCCCGAAACTTCGCAGAACCCGGTCGACCTCGGCTTCGATTTTCGGCGCCGGGGCGAACAGCACGTTCGGATCGAGATTGCCCTGCAACGCAATCTGCTGACCAATCTGCCGGCGCGCGCGAGAGAGATCGACGCTCCAGTCTACGCCGATCACGTCCGGCTTGATCGCGGCGATTTCCTCAAGCCAGAGCCCGCCGCCCTTCGTGAACACGATACGCGCAATGCGCTGCCCGTTGTGCTGTGTTTTGAGTTGCGCCAAGACGCGCTGCAAGTAAGCCAGGCTGAAGGCCTGGAACGCACCGTCGGCGAGCACGCCACCCCAACTGTCGAACAGCATCACGGCCTGCGCGCCGGCCTCGATTTGCGTGTTCAGGTACAGCGCCACAGCATCGGCGTTCACGGCCAGGATCTGGTGCATCAAATCCGGGCGGCTGTACAACAATGTCTTGACCAGGCGATAGTCGTCCGAACCCGCGCCTTCGACCATGTAGCAGGCCAGCGTCCATGGGCTACCGGCAAAACCGATCAGAGGCACGCGGCCGTTCAGCGCGCGCCGGATCGACGTGACCGCGTCAAACACATAGCGCAGTTTCGCCATATCGGGCACGGCGAGCGCGGCAACGGCGCCTTCGTCGCGAACCGGGCGCGCAAATCGCGGGCCCTCACCATCGGCAAAACTCAGGCCCAGGCCCATTGCGTCGGGAACGGTCAGGATGTCGCTGAACAGGATCGCGGCGTCGAGGGCGTAGCGCTCCAGCGGTTGCAGCGTCACTTGGGTGGCGAAGTCGACGTTTGTCGCCAGCCCCATGAAGCTGCCGGCCTTGGCGCGCGTAGCCCGATATTCGGGCAAGTAGCGCCCCGCCTGGCGCATCAGCCACACCGGTGTGTAGGGCGTGGGTTGGCAAAAACAGGCACGCAGGAAGGTGTCGTTTGGCGGCGCGGCATTCATGCGGAAGATTATGGCCGCGATCATTTTTCGGGCCGCAGCCGAGCGCCGAGGCGCTTCACGGCCCCCCGAGTGCCGTCCTTATCCCATTGCGCTGCAAATTGGCGGTGGTGTCGTGCGCAACCAGGAAAGGGTTGAGCCGCACGCTGCGCCACTTTGCCAAGCGCAGGCGCTGCGCGAGGCTTTCCAACGTAGATGGCGATGTCGGGCGGCTCAGGCATGGGCGCTCCCGGTGCAGCATGATCGGCCGGTATGCCAGCGGCCACCGATAATCGACGCTTTGCCTGAGCGGCTGAGCCAATGCTCTGGCCGCGCCCCATGTCCAAGCTGAGCCCGACCGAGATCGCAACCAACGTGCGCCGCCGCCGCACGTTTGCCATCATTTCCCACCCCGACGCCGGCAAGACGACGCTGACCGAAAAACTGCTGCTGTTTTCCGGCGCGATTCAGATTGCCGGCAGCGTGAAGGCACGCAAGGCGAGCCGCCATGCCACCAGCGACTGGATGGAAATCGAAAAGCAGCGCGGCATATCGGTTGCCAGCTCGGTGATGCAAATGGAATATCGCGGCTGCGTGATCAACCTGCTCGACACGCCTGGGCACCAGGACTTTTCGGAAGACACGTATCGCGTGCTCACCGCGGTGGACGCGGCGCTGATGGTGATCGACGCCGGCAACGGCGTCGAGCCGCAGACGCGGCGATTGCTTCAGGTCTGCCGCGCGCGCAGCACACCGATCCTGACCTTCGTCAACAAGATGGACCGCGAAGTGCAGGAGCCGCTCGCGCTGATGGGCGAGATCGAGCGCGAGCTCGGCATGGAAGTCGTGCCCTTCACCTGGCCCGTCGGCATGGGCAAGCGATTCCATGGCGTGATGGACTTGCGAGAACAGCGCATGCGTGTCTTTCAGCCCGGCGAAGACCGGAATCGCGACAATGACGAAATCATCGAAGGCATCGACAATTCGCTTTACGCGCAGCGCTTCGGCGTCGAGTACGAACACGCGCGACACGACATCGAGCTGCTGCGCGATGCCGCACCGCTGTTCGATGAAAAGCAGTTCCTGTTGGGCCATCAGACGCCGATGTTCTTCGGCTCGGCGATCAACAACTTCGGTGTGCGCGAGGCGCTCGACGCGCTCGTCGACCTGGCCCCGGCACCGGGATCACGGATGGCGCTGCAGCGCGAAGTCGCGCCCGACGAAGCGAAGTTCAGCGGGGTCGTCTTCAAGATTCAGGCCAACATGGATCCGGCGCACCGCGACCGGATCGCCTTCGTGCGAGTCGCGAGCGGTCACTTCGAGCGCGGCATGAAGCTCAAGGTCGTGCGCTCGGGCAAGGAGTTGCGGCCGAACACGGTGGTGAGCTTTCTGAGCCAGCGCCGCGAACTGCTCGACGAAGCGTTCGCCGGAGACATCATCGGCATCCCCAACCACGGTGTGCTGCAACTCGGCGACACGCTGACCGAGGGCGAGTGCCTGCAGTTCACCGGCTTGCCATTCTTTGCACCGGAGATGTTTCGTGCGGTCGAAGTGGCGGACCCGCTGCGCACGAAACAGCTCAAGGCCGGCCTCACCCAACTCGGCGAAGAAGGCGCGATCCAGGTGTTTCGTCCGGCAGCGGGCTCCGCGTTGTTGCTCGGCGCTGTCGGGCAGCTGCAGTTCGAAGTTGTCGCGCATCGGCTCGAACATGAATATGGCTGCAAGGCGCGCGTCCAGCCCAGCCGCTACCAGGTGGCGCGCTGGGTGAGTTGCGATGAGGCCGATGGCGGTGCGAAAGAGTTGCAGCGCTTCATCGACGGCAATGCGCACCGCGTCGCCTACGACGCGGTCGACGCGCCGACCGTGCTGGTGGAATACGCGCCCGAGCTGCGCGCGATCGAAGCCAACTGGCCGAAAATCAGGTTCCACGCGATGCGTGAGCACGCGGGGCTGGTATTTCAGCGTCAGGTCAGCGTTTGAGCCAGGAGCCTGGTTGGCGGAAGGCGCTAGTCCTCGTCCTTGGCCTTGTACTGGCCCATCAACTGCTGCTGGATGGTCGGTGGCACGGCCTCGTAGTGGCTGAGCGCAATCGTGTAGCTCCCCTGGCCGCCTGTCATGCCGTTCAGCCGCGCCTGGTAGTTGCTCAGCTCCGACAGCGGGACATTGCCGTGCACCGTGACATTCCCGCCAATCTGGGCGTGCGTGCCGCTGACCTGGCCGCGTTTTGCCGACAGATCGCCCGTGATGTCGCCCATGCTGCTCTCGGGCGCGGTGATTTCAACCTTGACGATGGGCTCGAGCACGATCGGCTTGGCTTTTAGCACGGCGTCGATGAAAGCCTTGCGCCCCGCGGTCGCGAACGCGATGTCTTTCGAGTCCACACTGTGCGACTTGCCGTCGTAAACGATCACACGCACGTCTTTCACCGGGTAACCGGCGACGACGCCGCTGTCCAGGCCGGAGCGAATTCCTTTTTCCACCGCCGGGATGAACTGGGTGGGAATCGTGCCGCCCTTGACCTGGTCGACGAATTCGAAGCCCGCACCGCGCGGCAGCGGCTCGATCCTCAGGAACACTTCACCGAACTGGCCGGCGCCACCGCTTTGTTTCTTGTGGCGGTGGTGGCCCTCGGCGTTGGCGGTAATCGTCTCGCGGTAAGCGATGCGCGGCGGCCGCGTCGTGACCTCGCATTTGTAGACTTCCGCCATGCGCTCGAGCAGCGTGCGCAGGTGCAACTCGCCGAGGCCGTAGACAACGGTTTCGTTCGTCACCGCCACGTGTTCGACCTTCAGGCAGGGGTCTTCGTCGACGAGTTTTTGCAGAATTTCCCACATGCGCTGTTCGTCGCCGCGGCGCTTCGGTTCGATTGCCAGGCCGTGCACCGGCACCGGAAATTCCAGGGGTTTGAGGTGCAGGTGGTCGTCTTCGGCGGCGTCGTGCAGGACCGCGTCGAAATGCATCTCGTCGATCTTCGCCACGGCACAAATGTCGCCCGGCACGCCGCGCGGCACTTCGACATGCTCCTTTCCTTGCAGCATGAACAAGTGCCCCACCTTGAACGGCTTGCGGCCGTCACCGATGAAGAGTTGGCTGTCCTTCGTCACCGTGCCCTGATGGATGCGGAATACGCCCATCTTGCCCACATATGGATCGACGGTGACCTTGAAGACATGTGCGATCACGTGCTTTGCCGGGTCCGGGTCGGCGTGCAGCTCTTTCGCCGCGGCGCCCTCGCCCCTGTAGAACTGCGGCGGGTTGCCTTCGGTGGGGTTGGGCAGCAGGAGGTCGATCGCGTCGAGAAGCTCCTTCACGCCGGCGCCGTTGCGCGCCGAGACGAAGCACACCGGAATCAGATGCCCTTCGCGCAACGCCTGTTCCAGCGGAGCGTGCAGTTCGCGTGGATCGACGTCACCGTCGTTCAAGTAGCGGTCGACGAACGCCGGATCAACCTCGACCACCTGTTCGACTAGCGCGCGGTGCGTATCGGCGACTGAGCCGAAGTCGCTCTCGCCTTCAGTATTGAAGAAGCAATCGATCACCTTCGTGCCGCCCGCCGCGGGCAGATTCAGCGGCAGACATTCCTTGCCGAATGCGGCGCGCAGCTGCTCCAGCAGGAGCGGCAGATTCACGCCCTGGGCATCGATCTTGTTGACGACGATCATGCGGCACAACTGGCGCTGCAACGCCCAGTGCATCATGCGCGTGCTCATCATCTCAATGCCGCTGGCGGCGTTGATCACCACCGCCGCCGTGTCCACGGCTTCGAGAGCCGAGATCGATTGGCCGACGAAATCGGCATAACCCGGCGTGTCGATCAGATGCACGCGCGTATCGCGATGCTTCAGGTGCAGAACCGCCGCGTTCAAGGAGTGCTGGGCGCGGCGCTCCATCGGGTCGAAGTCGCTCACCGTTGTGCCGCGCTCCAGGCTGCCAGGTGCGCCAATCGCGCCGCTGCGGTGCAGCAGGGCTTCGGCCAGACTGGTTTTGCCCGACGCTGTCTGGCCGACCAGCGCCAGGGTCC
>JAEMQF010000065.1 GCA_022758925.1 Burkholderiales bacterium
CGCGCTCGGCGAGCAGGCGCATCAGTCCCAGATTGTTGGTGGCAATTCGACCATGAACCGTCACCTCCATTGCGCTGCCGTCGCGCGTCAGGCGCCACCGCGCCTCGCGCCCCGGCGCAGGAAGGTTGAGACACTCGTGTTCGACCAGGTCGGCCGGCTGCCGCGGCTCGCCATGCCGCTCCAAGTAGGCAGGCGCGGCGAACATGAGCATCTCGACCGTGCCGATCCGGCGCACGATCAGTTGATCGCCCTTCACAGCGCCGATGCGGATGGCCACATCGACATGCTCACCCACAAGATCGCGCTGGCTGGGCGACAGATCGAGTTCGAAGGTGATGCCTGGAAAGCGGCGCGTGAACTCAGGCAGCAGCGGGCCGACATGGTTGACGCCCATGTCGACCGGCATCGACACGCGTACATGTCCCGTCGGGCCTGCGGCTGATTCGCGCAGCGCTTCCTGCGCCAGACGAGCCTGGTCTACCAGATCACCGCAGCGCTCGAAGTAGCGTCGCCCGACATCGGTCAACTCGACCCGGCGTGTGGTGCGGTCGAACAGCCGCACGCCGAACCTGCGCTCCATGGCGGCCACGCGCCGTGACAGTGTCGCCCCTGGCACACCTAGGTTTGCGCTGGCACGGCTGAAGCTGCCTGTGCGCGCCACTTCGACGAACAAAGTCATGTCGCGCAGCGCTGAGAGATCGTCCATCGGCTAAGCGAGTTTTTGGGCAGTCTATTCCACCAATGGAAAAGTCTTGTCCGTTCCTGCCACTACCGAACATCCGCAGGACCGGTCAGGCTGCGGCCCTTCACTCAACGACATCGAACATGAAGGCCATCCGCGTCCATGCCTACGGCGGACCTGAACTGATGCAACTCGACGACGCGCCGGTGCCCGCCTGCGGCGCTGCGGACCTGCTGGTGCGCGTGGTCGCGGCCGGCGTCAACCCGATCGACTGGAAGATGCGCTCGGGGGCGATGGCCGCACACATGCCCAAGAGTTTTCCGATGACGCTCGGCTCTGATGCGGCCGGCGTCGTCGCCGCGCTCGGCGGTGGGGTGTCCGGCTTCGAACTTGGCGACGAAGTCTGCTTCTACGCCGAGTTCGCGCGCGGCGGCACCTATGCCGAGTACGTGGCGGTGGACGCGAGCCAGGTCGCGAAGAAGCCGCGCACCGCCTCGTTCGTCACTGCGGCGGCCCTGCCCATGGCGGGCCAGGCCGCGTGGACCGCCTTGATCGAGACCGCCAAAGTCGAACGCGGCATGCGCGTGCTGATCCACGGTGGCGCCGGCGCGCTCGGCACGACCGCCGTGCAACTGGCCAAGGAGCACGGCGCCCATGTCACCGCCACCGCCAGCGGCGACGGTCTGGCCCTGGTCAGGAGCCTGGGCGCCGACGAGTGGATCGACTACCGCACACAGCGCTTCGAGCAGATCGCGCGCGACATGGACATCGTGCTCGACACGCTGGGCGGGCCGACGCAGGAGGCGTCCTGGGCCACGCTGCGCCAGGGCGGGATCCTCGTCGCGACCGCCATGCCGCCGCCACCCGAACGCGCGGCCGCAGCCGGTGTGCGCGCGGCCTTCGTCTTCACGCCGCCACGCGGCGCGGTGCTGGCGCAACTGGCCGAGCGGGTTGATGACGGGCGCTTGCGCATCGTCGTCGGCCAGGAGTTCGCGCTCGCTGATGCGGCGCAGGCACACCGCCTTGGCGAGGCCGGCAAGGCGCGCGGCAAGATGGTTCTCCACGTCGGCGCACCCGGGCGCTGATCCCCGCGCAACTCACCAGGAAAGGCGCAAGCCCATGCTTCAACTCCGTCCGATGGACACCCAGATGCCCATCTTCAACCAGCTCGGCGAAGACTTGGCGCCGGTCATCCTGATCAACGTCTTCACTGTCGACGCCGCGGATGTGCCTGCGCTGCTCAAGGCATGGGAAAACGATGCCAACTGGATGAAGCAGCAAGCGGGCTACATCTCCACGCAACTGCACCGCGGCATCGCCGGCAGCTGCGTGTTCTTGAACTACGCGGTGTGGGAATCGGTGGCGCACTTTCGCGCGGCCTTCACGCATCCGGAGTTTCAAAGCGCCCTGGGCGCTTACCCCTCGAGCGCGGTGGCCTCGCCGCACTTGTTCAGCAGGCTGGCGGTGCCGAACCTCTGCGCCGCTTGATCGATCACTCAACCAGTCCCCTGGAGACCACCATGTTCCGCTTCAACCTCGACGACACCGCGATGATCCTGATCGACCACCAGGTCGGCACCAACACCTGGGCCTCGAGCACGCCGTTGGCACTGCTGCAACGCAACGTCATCATCCTGGCCAAGTTTGCCAAGGGCACGAACATGCCGCTGGTGCTGACCTCCAGCCAGGAGACCAACGTCAACGTGCAGGGGCCTTTGATGCCCGAGCTGGAGACGACTGCGCCCAAGGAGTTCGGCGCACGCATCAAGCGCAAGGGTTTGGTCAATGCCTGGGACGACGAGGACTTCGCCAACGCCTGCCGGGCCACGGGCAGGCGCAACTTCGTGATGGCCGGAGTGACCACGGATGTGTGCATGGTGTCGCCCGCCATCAGCGCGCTCGAAGAAGGCTTCAACGTCCAGGTGGTGTGCGACGCCTGCGGCTCGAGCAACCCGATCGCTGAAGAGATGTCCTGGCGCCGCATGGAGCGCGCGGGCGTGCGGCTGACGAGCACCAATGCCATGGTCGCCGAGCTGGTGAAGAACTGGGCTTCGCCTGCGGGTGGCGTGGCGTTCCCGCTGCTCACCTGATGCACCGCGCAGCGCTACCGCCGCATCGCCCATGACCGGCTCACGCCTGTTGCGCCGCATGGCCGGCCGCGACATTCACGAGTCGCATCGTGTGTCCACGCCGCTCGAGCTGCTGTTCGACCTGACCTTCGTCGTCGCCATCGCGGCGGCCGCTTCGCAACTTCACCATGCCGTCGGCGAGCACCATCTGGGGCCCGGGATGCTCGCCTACTTCACCAGCTTCGCCGCCATCTGGTGGGCCTGGATGAACTTCGCCTGGTTCGCCGGCGCCTACGACACCGACGACCCCACGTACCGGCTGTGGACGATGTTGCAGATGGTCGGCGTGCTGATCCTGGCCGCAGGCGTGCCCAAGATCGCGCAGGGCGACTTCACGACCCTGACGATCGGCTATGCGGTGATGCGCATCGGCCTGGTGGCGATGTGGCTGCGCGCCGCGCGCGAGCACCCTGAGCGGTGCCGCACCGCGATGCGCTATGCCCTCGGCATCGGGGTCTTGCAGCTGTTGTGGCTGGCCCGCCTGGCCTTGTCAGCCGCGTGGTCGCTGCCGAGCTTCTTCGTGCTGATGCTGCTGGAGCTGGCCATTCCGGTGTGGGCCGCCAAGGCCGACCATACGCCCTGGCATGCCCATCACATCGCCGAGCGCTACGGCCTCTTCACGATCATCGTACTGGGCGAGTGCGTGCTCGGCGCCACGAATGCCGTGGCCGGCGTCATCGGGGCGCACGGCTGGTCGCTCCAAGTGGCGCTGGTGGGCTTGGGCGCGGCCAGCCTGGTACTGGCCCTGTGGTGGGTGTACTTCCTGGTGCCAAACGCCGATGCCCTGCACCATCACCGCGAACGGGCCTTCAACTGGGGCTACGGACATTTCGTCGTCTTCGGCTCGCTGGCGGCGCTGGGTGCCTTTCTCGAAGTGGTCGCCGATCAGCTCAAGGCCGCCCCCGGTACGAGCCCCGCGGTTGCCGAGTCTGCACATGCGGTCACGCCCACCTTGGCGATTGGCCTCGTTGCGGCTGCGGTGGGCGTCTATCTGCTGACGCTGTGGTGGCTGCACCGCCACATCGCGCGCGGCCAGGCGCAGCTGGGCTGGGCATGGGCCGCCGCGCTGGCCATCCTGGTGGTCGTCGTGGCGGCGGTGGCCGCCGGCCTGCCGCTGGCCGGAGCCATTCCGGCCGTGACGCTGGCCCCTGCCTTCATCATCATGGTCATCGACAGGGGGCGCCTGGCGCGCCCGGATCTCTACAGCGTGCAATGAAGGCGAATCGCGAAACACCCTCAAGCACCGCTGCCTGGGAAGGGCCGGGGCCTCGGACGTGGTCGCGTTCCCGCCGTCAAGTCGAACCGGCCTTCATGCACCAGGGTTCCATGCCGCGCGCCAGACGCCTGTGGAATTGCGTCGCCGCGCTGGCACTCGCGGCCTGCGCCACGCCCTTCGACAACGCGCCGCTGAACGAACCGCTGAGCCCATCAGCGACGCCGGCCTTCGTCGCACAGTCCGGCTCGCCGCCACCGCCCGACCCGAGCGGCGGCGCAAATGTGATTGCCCTGTCGCTGTCGGGCGGTGGCATGCGCGCAGCCGCATTTGCCTTTGGCGTGCTGCAGGCGCTGCAGGGTGGCGGGCCGACCGGCATTGATGTGTTCGACGAGCTCACTTTCATCTCCAGCGTGTCGGGCGGTTCGCTGACTGCGGCGTACTTCGGCCTGCACGGACGAGAGGGCTTTGCCGACTTCCGCGGCCGCGTACTTGACCAGGACTTCGAGCGCGAATTGCGGATGTCGATGCTGTCGCCGATCAACATTTCGCGCCTGCTCGCGGGCGGGTTGAACGACCGCAGCAATCTCGCTCACACGCTGCACCGCGAGGTCTTCGGGCAAGCGACGTTTGCGCAACTGCAGCGACGCGGCAAGCCTGAGGTATGGATCAATGCGTCGGACCTGTACAACCGCACGCCGTTCCCTTTCATACCGCCCGTGTTCCTGGGCCTGTGCAGCGATCTGTCGCAGTTTCATGTCGCCGACGCCGTGGCGGCGTCGATGGCGGTGCCGTTGGTCTTCGCCCCCATCGTCCTGCAGACCCACCCCGACCGTTGCCTGACGCCACTGCCAACCTGGGCCCTGCCAGAGGCCGAAGGTCGGGCCGGGCAGGCCGGCCAGGGCGTCGTACGCGCCGTCGCTCAGGCCCTGCGCAACTACCGCGACGCCAGCCGCATGCGTTACGTGAAGCTCGTGGACGGCGGCATCACCGACAACAACGGCCTGTCGAGCATCCTCATCGCGCGTGCGGTGTCAGGCACGCCCTATGGTCCCCTCGAAGAGGGGGCAGCGGTGAGGGCCCGCCGCATCCTCTTTCTGGTGGTGGATGCGGGCCGGCCACCCGC
>JAEMQF010000215.1 GCA_022758925.1 Burkholderiales bacterium
CACAAGGAGCCGGCAACGACGAGTGGCGCCGCAATTCGCCCCGGCCCTTCGGGTTGGGTCTGCTTTGGGGCGCATGCGTCGTTGCAAATGCTCGCCGTGCCGCCCGGCACGGCTGCGCTTTGCGCCTAGCCTGCGCCCCAAAGCAGACCCAACGCGGGCCCGACCCAAAGCCCGACAGGCTCCTGTAGCTGACGCAGCGAGAACTTGTGGCAAATTCGATGGCGCAACTGTCCCGTTGCGCCAGGAGTGCGGGCGTGGCTGCCCCGGAAGGAATCCAATAGGCACCCTCGAGGTGCCGATGTCATTGATTCGCCAGATCTGCCTGTTGTTGTTCGCGACGCTATGGCTGGCGCTGCTGGGCAGCGTCAGCGTCAACGTCGAAAGTTCGCGCGCCTATCTGCAGGCGCAGCTGAGCACGAAGAACGGCCAGACTGCCGCAGCCATCGCTTCATTCTTGTCGTGGCAGCCGGGCGACCCCCAGGCCATCGCCAAGGTGTTGGCGGCGCAGATCGACGCCGGCAGCTATCGGCGCCTGCGATTCATCGCCGCCGACGGCGAGGTGGCGTTCGAACGTGACGCAGCGGCCAACCCCAGGCATGCGCCGTCATGGTTTGTCGACTGGGTGCGGCTCGAGGCGCCACCCGGCGTCGCGCGAGTCACCGATGGTCAACGCGACCTGGGCCGCGTCGAAGTTCACGGCCAGGCAGCGTTCTTGTACGACGAGTTGTGGCTTGCGAGCCAACGCTCGACCCTGGCCCTGGCCCTGGTCGGCGCGCTGGCCGCGATCTTCGCGGCACTGGGCGTGCTGCGCCTGCGCGCACCCATCGACGCCGCGGTCGAGCAGGCGCGGGCCCTGGAGCGCGGCGAGTACGTGACTCTCAGCGAGCCGCGCACTCCGGAGCTGCGCAGGCTCACGCGCGCCATGAATTCGATGGTGGAGCGACTCAAGCAGGTGTTCGAAGCGCAGTCGGTGCAGGTCGAAACCTTGCGCCGGCAGGCGAATTGCGACAACCTGACCGGTCTGGCGAACCGCTCCCACTTTCTCGGCCAGTTGGGCGTTGCGATGCAGCGCGAAGACGGTGCGGCCTATGCCGGCCTGGTGTTGCTGCGCGTGATCGATCTGGCTGAAGTGAATCGAACCCTCGGGCACACCAGCGCCGACCAAATGCTGCTGGCGATCGCTCATGTCTTGCAGACCTACACGCAAAGCGGCCATGGCTGTCTGGTGGGGCGGCTCAACGGCTCCGATTTCGCGCTTGGCCTGCCGGTGGGTGGCATGTCGCAAGAGACGGCGCAAGCGATCGCCGCGGCGCTTCGCGCCGCGCTGCCGGCGTTTGGGCCGAACATCGGCGTCGCTTTCAGTGCGGTCGAGATCTCGCGTGAAATGTCGATGGCAGCCTTGCTGAACGCCGCCGATATGGCCCTGGCACGTGCCGAAGCAAGCGGCGGATTCGCCGTGGAAGCGCAGGGTCAGGTGCCGGCCGTTGCCGCCGGACTGGGTGAAGCCGCATGGCGCCAGCACATTCAGGCCGCGCTCGCGGCAGGGCGATTGGAATTGGGCGACGTGCCGGTGCTGGCAACCGGAAATCGCGTGGTTCACGTCGAATGTCCATTGCGCCTGCAACTCGAACCCGACGGGCCGTACGAGGTGGCGGCGCGCTGGCTGCCCCTGGCGATACGAGGGCGCCTGACCTCGCTCATCGACACCACCGCAGTCACCAGCGCCTTGCGTGAGATCGGCCTGGACGGTCGGGCACGCTGCATCAGCGTGGCCCCGGCGTCCCTGGCCGACATCGAATTCGTTCCCAGGCTGCGCGCCGCGCTGCTGCAATCACCACGTGCGGCGACGCAGTTGTGGATCGCCGTCGGCGAAGGCGCAGCGATCGACCGGTTCGCCCGGGTTCGCGAATTGGCGCGGCAGTTGCGGTCAAACGGCGTGAAACTCGGCCTGGAGCACGCGGGGAACCGCCTGTCACAGATCGACCGGTTGCTCGACGCTGGCCTGGACTTCGTCAAACTCGACAGCTCGGTGACGATGGGGCTGGCCGCGAACTCCAGCCGAGCCGCCTTCATTGCCGGCGTCATCTCCATGTTGCACAGCGTTTCGATCGAGGTCTATGCCGAGGGCGTGGACGACCAGGCCGACGCGATCGCGTTGCATGAACTTGGAGTCGACGGCTTCGCCGGGGCGGGTGTCGGGGTTGCGGCCGAAGCGCTGGAGGTCTGAGCGCCGCGCGCAGGTCTTGTCGAACCGGCGCCGCACCGGTCAAGACTGTCACCGCCGCGGGCTTCAGCCGATGTCCGCGCAGTGCACGCCGAAGTGGCCTCGGCGCCTGTCGTCGAAGTAGCGCTGCAGTGTTTCGCGAACGGTTCGGAACGCCAACGTGTCCCAGGGAATCTGGTCCTCCGTGAACAACCGCGCCTCGATTGTCTCGGGGCCCGGCGCGAACTCGGTGTCACACAGCCGAGCCCGGTAATACAGGTGGAGCTGGCCGACCCGCACCACATTCAGCACAGTGAGCAGGCCTTCGAGTTCGATGCGCGCGCCGGCTTCTTCAATCGTTTCGCGAATCGCGCCTTGCGATGTGGTCTCGCCGAGTTCCAGAAAACCCGCTGGCAACGTCCAGTAGCCATGGCGTGGCTCGATGTTGCGCCGGCACAGCAGCACCTGGTCTTGCCACGCCGGCACAGTGCCGACCACGTTGATCGGGTTTTCGTAGTGGATGGCGCCACAGGCCGAACACACGGCACGCTCGCGGTTGTCGTCCGCCGGAACCTCGTAGCGAACCACGCCAGCGCAAGTCTTACAGTGGCGAATACTGCGCGGCGTGAACATGCGAATCAGTGTAGCGCCGGCCCCATGGCATGATGCTGCCGATTGACCTGGAGGCGCAATGCAGCTCTACAACTACTTCCGCTCTTCAGCTTCTTACCGGGTGCGAATTGCACTCGCGCTGAAGGGCATTGCCTACGACTATGTGGCGGTGCACCTGGCCAGGAACGAGCATTTGCGGCCCGAGTTCGGCGACCTGAGCGCGACGCGCCTGGTTCCTTTGCTCGAGAGCGACGGAACGCTGTTGACGCAGTCGCTGGCGATCATCGAATACCTCGAGGAAACGCACCCGACTCCGCCCCTGCTGCCGGCCGCTGCATTGGCCCGGGCCCGGGTGCGTGCCCTGGCCTACGACATCGCATGCGAAATCCACCCGCTGAACAATTTGCGCGTGTTGCGTTACCTGGTACACGACCTCAAGCTCAGCGAGGACGACAAGAATCGCTGGTACCGGCATTGGGTCGAATCGGGGCTTGAAGTGATGGAGCGTCAACTCGCCGCGCATCCAGCCACCGGCCGTTTCTGCCACGGCGACGCGCCAACCCTGGCCGATTGCGCCCTGGTGCCGCAAATTCACAACGCGATGCGTTTCGACTGCCCGCTGGGCAATGTACCCACGGTGATGCGCATCTTCGACGAATGCATGAGCCTGGCCGCCTTCTCGAAGACCCAGCCCTCGGCGTGCCCGGACGCGACGTGAAGGCGCTCGATCGCGACCCTGATTGGCTGGTTCCGGACTGGCACACGCCGGGCGTTGCCGCGCTGATGACGACGCGTGCCGGCGGCCATAGCGCAGCACCGTTCGATGCCATGAACCTGGGCCGCCGCGTCGGCGACGATCCGGCTGTTGTCGCGCGCAATGAGGCGTTGTTTGCCGCGGCGCTTGGCGCAATGCCTGTCTACTTGAAGCAGGTGCATGGCTGCAAGGTGTTGCGTCTCGAACCATCAGACAGCGCCCCCGGCACCACCCAACGCGAGGCTGATGCCAGCGTCACGACACATCCCGGGCTCGCCTGCACCGTGCTGGTCGCCGACTGCCTGCCGGTGTTGTTTGCTGCTGCGCAAGGGCGGGCAGTGGGTGCGGCGCATGCCGGCTGGCGTGGCCTGGCGGCCGGAGTCCTCGAGGCCACGTTGGCCGAAGTTTGCAGCGCGGCGCGGTGCGACAGCGCACAAGTGCAATGCTGGCTCGGTGCGTGCATCGGTCCGCGGCGGTTCGAAGTCGGCGCCGACGTGCTTCAGGCCTTCGGCGTCGACCCGAAGGACGGTTCGGCGCCGGGCTTCGAAGCGCGCGACAGCGGCAAGTGGCTGGCTGACCTGGTCTGGCTGGCACGGTCGCGGCTGAAGGCCTCGGGCGTGCGCGACATCCACGGCGGGCAGTGGTGCACCTTTGAAGATGAGGCGCGCTTCTTTTCCTACCGTCGCGCGCGCACCACCGGCCGAATGGCCGCAGCCATCTGGATCGAGCCTTGAGTCTCCTCGCGTATTTCTCGTCATCGCTGGGTGAACCAGTAGAGGCAATCTGCGCGCTCGATCGCAGAATATCGGGAGTCGGGCAGCGGTGGGAGGAGTTCGAGTGAGAAACACCATGGCTTCGCCAGTGTCGCCATTGCGTGCCGAGAGCGGCCGCAACGCGGTCGAAGCGACCTCGGATATGGCTGGTTTGGTGGGTGTCTTAAACACCCTGGGCGGCCTGAACATGCCCCAGCAGGCCCTGGCGGACTTGCAGGGTCGCTATCTGCATGACGCTGCGAATCTCTGGAACCATGTGCTGCAGTCGCCTCATGCCGGTCCGAATGACGCACCGGGTGTGCCGCACGACAAGATCCCCGATCGACGCTTTGCCTCCAGCGACTGGACCGCGCATCCGCTCAGCGCCTACTGCGCCCAGATGTATCTGCTGAATGCACGCACCCTGATGGAGATGGCCGACCGGCTTGAAGGTGACGCAAGAACACGGCAACGGGTGCGCTTCGCCGTGCAGCAATGGGTCGATGCGGCTGCGCCAAGCAACTACCTGCCCTTGAATCCCGAAGCGCTGCGCAAAGCCATTGACAGCAAGGGCGAAAGCCTGTCGAAGGGCTTGCAGCAGCTGCTGAGCGACGTGCAGCAGGGCCACATGTCGCAGACCGACGAAAGGGGCTTCGAGATCGGTGTCAACGTCGCGACGAGCGCGGGCAGCATCGTGTTCGAAAGCGATTTGTTCCAGCTCATCGAATACAAGCCCCTGACCGCCCAGGTCTACGCCAGGCCGATGTTGTTCGTTCCGCCGTGCATCAACAAGTACTACGTCCTGGATTTGCAGCCGGACAATTCCATGATCCGCTACTGCGTCGAACAGGGGCATCGACTGTTCGTCATCAGTTGGCGCAATCCCGATCCGAGCCTGGCCCAAGTCGGATGGGAGCAATACATCGAAGACGCGGCAATTCGCGCGATTGCACTTGTGCAAGAAATCTGTGGCAGCGAGAAGATCAATGCATTGGGCTTTTGTGTCGGCGGCACGATGCTCAGCACGGCGCTTGCGGTGCTCGCCGCGCGTGGCAAGCGGCCGGTGGCAAGCCTGACCCTGCTCACGACCCTGCTCGACTTCAGCGACACGGGCGTGCTCGACGTCTTCATCGACGAATCGATGGTCAGGATGCGCGAGTTGACGCTCGGCCCCGACAGCCCGGGCGGCGGCAGTTTGCTCAGGGGCCAGGAACTGGCCACAACGTTCAGCTTTCTGCGGCCGAATGATCTGGTCTGGAACTATCTCGTGGGCAACTACCTCAAGGGCGAAACGCCGCCGCCCCTTGACCTGCTGTACTGGAATTCCGACTCCACGAATCTGCCCGGGCCCATGTTCTGTTGGTACCTGCGCAACACCTATCTGGAAAACAAGCTCGTGCAGGGGGTGTTGGAGGTTTGCGGCGAGAAGGTCGATTTGGGTTCGATCGAGCTGCCAACTTACGTATATGGGTCGCGCGAAGACCATATCGTTCCCTGGGAGGCGGCCTATCGCAACACCCAGGTGCTGGCGGGAAAGGTTCGCTTCGTGCTCGGCGCCTCCGGCCACATTGCGGGTGTCATCAACCCGCCCGCGAAAGGCAAACGCAGCCATTGGGTGAGCCCCGGCGACACATTGCCCGCAAATCCCCGACAATGGCTGGATGCTGCCACTGAAGTACCAGGGAGTTGGTGGCGCGACTGGGCAGATTGGTTGCGGGGCCAGGCCGGCAAGCGGGTGCCGGCGCCTAGGAGCCAAGGTAGCCGAAAATACAAGACGCTTGAACCGGCGCCTGGCCGCTACGTCAGGCAGAAGGCTTGACGCCCCAGGCCATTGCTTAAAATATTCGGGAATTGGTGATGAATGAAATCGTGATTGTCGCGGCCACACGCACTGCGGTGGGCAAGTTCGGTGGCACGCTGGCCAAGACCCCGGCACCGGAACTGGGTGCGGCGGTCATCGTCGAGTTGCTCAAGCGCGCCAGACTCAACGGTGAGCAGATCGGCGAGGTCATCCTGGGCCAGGTGCTGCAGGCCGGCGCGGGCCAGAACCCGGCGCGCCAGTGCGCGATCAAGGCCGGACTGCCCCACACCGTGCCGGCGATGACGATCAACAAGGTCTGCGGCTCGGGCTTGAAAGCCGTGATGCTTGCCGCGCAAGCGATTCGAGACGGTGATTCCGAGATCGTGATCGCTGGTGGTCAGGAGAGCATGAGCCTCGCGCCGCATGTGCTGATGGGCTCGCGCGACGGCCAGCGCATGGGCGACTGGAAGATGGTCGACTCGATGATCAGCGACGGCCTTTGGGACGTGTACAACCAGTACCACATGGGTATGACGGCGGAAAACGTGGCAAAGAAGTACGGCGTGAGCCGCGCCGATCAGGACGCGCTGGCGCTGGCTTCGCAGCAAAAGGCCGCGGCGGCGCAGGACGCTGGCCGCTTCAAGGACGAAATCGTTCCGTTCGGCGTCGCCCAGAAGAAGGGTGATCCGATCGTGTTTGCGGCCGATGAATTCATCAACCGCAAGAGCACAGGCGAGGTCTTGGCCGGCTTGCGCCCGGCATTCGACAAGGCCGGCAGCGTGACGGCGGGCAATGCATCGGGTCTGAACGACGGCGCTGCGGGCGTCGTCGTGATGAGCGCGAAGACGGCAGACCGGATGGGTTTGCAGCCGCTCGCGCGCATCGCGAGCTATGCGAGTTCAGGCCTGGACCCGGCGCTCATGGGCATGGGTCCGGTTTCGGCGTCGCGCCGTGCGCTCGAGCGCGCCGGCTGGAAACCTGCTGACCTGGACCTGCTGGAAATCAACGAAGCCTTTGCCGCCCAGGCGTGTGCCGTGCACAAGGAAATGGGTTGGGACACGACCAAGGTCAACGTCAACGGCGGTGCCATCGCCATCGGGCACCCGATCGGCGCCTCGGGCTGCCGCATCCTTGTGACGTTGCTGCACGAAATGCAGAAACGAAATGCCCGGCGCGGCATTGCGTCGCTGTGTATCGGTGGGGGTATGGGCGTGGCGATGACACTCGAGCGCTGATTTCACATTCAACAGGAGGCACAAATGGCCCAGAAAACTGCATACGTCACAGGTGGCATGGGTGGCATCGGCACGACGATGTGCCAGCGCCTGATCAAAGACGGCTTCAAGGTCATCGCCGGCTGCGGTCCGAGCCGTGACCATGTCAAATGGCTCGGTGAACAAAGGGCACTGGGCTACACGTTTCATGCATCGGTGGGAAACGTCAGCGACTGGGATTCGACTGTCGCCGCCTTCGAGAAGGTCAGGGCAGAGCATGGCGACGTGCATGTGCTGGTCAACAACGCCGGCATCACGCGTGACGGGCTGTTCCGCAAGATGACGCCGGCCGATTGGCACACCGTGATCGACACCAACCTGACGAGCCTGTTCAACGTGACGAAGCAAGTCATCGAGGGCATGATGGAAGTCGGCTGGGGCCGCATCATCAACATCAGCTCTGTCAATGGCGAAAAGGGTCAGTTCGGCCAGACCAACTATTCCGCTGCAAAGGCTGGGATGCATGGCTTCACGATGGCCTTGGCCCAGGAGGTGGCGGGCAAAGGCGTCACGGTCAACACCGTCAGCCCGGGCTACATCGCCACCGACATGGTGAAAGCGATTCGGCAAGACGTGCTCGACAAGATCATTTCCGGTATTCCCGTGAAGCGCCTGGGAACTCCGCAGGACGTGGCGTCGATCGTGTCCTGGTTTGCGTCCGACGAATCGGGCTTTGCGACCGGCGCCGACTTCTCCATCAACGGCGGTTTGCACATGGGCTGAGCCCGGCCGCAACCATGCGCCGCGCGGCGGCGAGCAAGCTCTGCTCGCTGCCGTCCCAATCGACCTGCAGCAGCGGCGCAAGCAATCCCGGGAAATTGCGGCGCATCGACTGCAGGTATACCGGGTCGTAGTGTGTCGTCAACAGTTCGCGCACGACGCTGTCGATATTGCCGGCGTGAGCTGCTTTCTGCCAGGCGTCGATCAGGTGATTGCCGCGCAAGACTCGAAGCGCGTCGAGGCGCCCGCAAAAGGCGCCGACGTCGTCGACGAAGTGCCGGTACTCTGCCAGCAGCAGTGCGACCCGTGCGTCGAGTGCCAATTCGAGGTTGACGCAGCCCGAGGCGCGCATGCGCTGCACAAGGGTGGGGGGGAGCTGCAGGTCGCCGACTTTCCTGCTCTCGCTCTCGACCCACACGCAGCGGTTGAGGTCGAAGCCGCGCAATCGGTCCCAGAGTCTCGATTCGAACATCTTCTGTCCGGGCTGGCGCTGCCCGGGAATCAGTCCGAGCACGGAGCCACGGTGGTTGGCCAGGCCCTCCAGATCCAGAACCTGCTCGCCGCTGCTTTCGAGAACCTGCAACAGCCGGCTCTTGCCGGACCCCGTGGTTCCACACACGACGCGCAGTTCCAGGGTCTGCGGCAGGGTCTGCAGTTCAGCGACCACGGCACGCCGGTACTCGCGGTAGCCGCCGTCAAGCAGTTCCACCTGCCACCCGATTTGGCTCAGCACCGTGGCCAGGGCACCGCTGCGCTGGCCGCCGCGCCAGCAATAGACGAGTGGGTGCCAGCCCTTGGGCTTGCTCATTGCCTCGCGCTCGACGTGCGCCGCGATATTGCGCGCCACGAGTGGAGCGCCGCGCTTTCTCGCGTCAAACGCCGAGACCTGTTTGTACTCGGTCCCCACGGCGTCGCGTTGCGCGTCATGCAGGCTCGGCCAATTCACTGCACCCGGCAAATGATCGTCGGCAAATTCGCTTTCCGAGCGCGCGTCGATGAGCGTGTCGAAAGTGTGGAGCCGTGCCAAGGCATCGACGGCGGCGATACGGGTCAGCGGCATGGCTTCAAGCGCCGATGGCTTCGAGCAGTTCGGTCTCGATGGCGATCTGCTGCTTGTTCTGCTGCAACTCCGGCCCGTCGATGAGGAAGGTGTCTTCGACACGCTCCCCGAGCGTCGTGATCTTTGCAAGTTGCAGGTTGACGTGGTGGCGCGCCAGGACGCGGGCAATGGCGAACAGCAGGCCGGCACGGTCGTTCGCCGAAACGCCCAAAAGCCACGCCTGCGCGCGTTCGTCCGGGCGCAACGTCACCCGCGGTGTCACCGGGAATGACCTGACGCGTCGCGACAGGCGGCTGCGACGTGGCTCAGGCAGAGGTCCCTTGGTGGCCAGCACGCGCGCGAGTTGGTTCTCCACGAGCAGGATCAAGTCGCGATAGCTCTCGTCCTGCACCGTGCTCGTCACCTGAAAGGTGTCAAGTGCATAACCTGAATCGGTGGTGTGCACCTTGGCGTCGAGAATGTTGTAGTCGGCGGTGTCGAAATAGCCGCAGATGCGCGCAAACAGGTCTTCCTGGTCGGGTGTGTACACCAGCACTTGCAGGCCTTCGGCCAGCGGCGACAGGCGGGCGCGGACGATGGCGGCGTTGGCATTCACGTGCTCGTGCAGCACACGTGCGTGCCAGGCGATGTCGGCAGCGTCGTGGCGCGCGAAGTAGCTCACGCTCAAGGTGCGCCACAGCGCTGTTTCCACGCCCACCGGCAGCGAAAACAGATTCAACGAGTTGCGCGCGTCTTGTTTGCGGGTTTCGATCTCGGCGTCGAGATTGAGCCTGGCACCGCCCAATGCGCGCAGCGTGAGCCGGTACAGGTCTTCCAGCAGCTTGCCCTTCCAGGCATTCCAGACCTTCGGGCTGGTGCCACGAATGTCGGCCACAGTCAGCAAGTACAACGCGGTCAAGCGCTGCTGCGACCCGACCAGCGCGGCAAACTTCTCGATGACTTTTGGGTCAGACAGGTCTTCTTTCTGGGCGATGTGCGACATCGTCAAATGGGCTTTGACGAGGAACTCGACCAGGGCCGATTCATCTCGCGGCAGGCCATGGTCACGGCAAAAACGCCTGACTTCCCAAGCACCGAGATCGGAGTGGTCGCCGCCGCGGCCCTTTGCGACGTCGTGAAACAACGCCGCGATGTAAAGCAGGTGAGGCTTGTCCCAGGTCGCGGCGAGTTGCGAGCAGAACGGATATTCGTGCGCGTGTTCGGGAACGAAGAAGCGCCTCACGTTGCGCAGCACCATCAGGATGTGCTGATCGACGGTGTACACGTGGAACAGGTCGTGTTGCATTTGCCCGACGATGCGCCGGAATACCCACAGCGTGCGCCCGAGCACGCTGGTCTGGTTCATCAAGCGAAAGGCGTGCGTCTGTCCGCGCGGCTCGCGCAGGATTCTCATGAAGTTCGCGCGGTTCACCGGATCGCGCCGAAACTTCGCATCCATCGTGTCGCGCGCGTTGTACAAAGCGCGCAAGGTGCGGGTCGACAAACCATTGATGCCCAGCGTCTGCTGGTAGGTCAGAAAGGTCTCGAGAATCGCGTGCGGATCGCGGCGGTACAGATCGTCGCTGGCCACTTCGAGCATGCCGTCGCGCTCCAGGAACTTCTGCGTGATGGGGCGCATCGGTGCCCCCTGTGAGCCTTGAATGCGCTCCTCGATGTTGAGCAGCAGGATCTGGTTCAACTGCGTGACGGCCTTGGCAGCCCAGTAGTAGCGCCGCATCAGCAACTCGGACACGAGCTGACCGGGTTTGGGGGTGTAGCCGAAGCTTTGCGCCACAGCGGTCTGCAAGTCGAACACGAGCCGGTCTTCGCGGCGCCCGGCCACCATGTGCAGGCGCGCCCGAATCAGGCGCAACACCCCCTCATTGCGTTGCAGCTGCTTCACTTCGAATTCGGTGATCAGCCCTTTGGCAGCCAGGGCTTTCCAGGTCTTTCCGAGTCCTGCAGCGCGTGCGACCCAGATCAACAGGTGCAGATCGCGCAGGCCTCCCGGGCTTTCCTTGCAATTCGGCTCGAGGGCGTAAGGCGTGTCTTCGAACTTGTGGTGACGTTGCTGCATCTCCAACGTCTTGGCCAGAAGGAACGCCTTCGGATCAAGGCTGCGCACGGTCATTTCGGCAAAACTGTCGAAGATGCCTCGCGAGCCGCACAAGAAACGCGATTCGAGCAGCGCCGTCTGTACCGTCACGTCGCGCTGCGCCTCGGCGACACATTGCTCCACACTGCGCACGCTTGAGCCGATCTCCAACCCGGTGTCCCAGCACAGGGTGATGAAGCCCTCGATCGCCTGGCGCAACCTGTCGGACTCGGCTGCGGCTTCGCCCGGCACACTGCCAGTGCCGATTTCACAGCCCGGCGCCAGCACAATCAGCACGTCGATGTCGGAGTGCGGGAACAATTCGCCGCGCCCGTAACCGCCGACGGCGACAAGGGCCGCCGTGTCCGGCATGCGCGCCACGCGCCAGAGTTCGAGTACGGCCTGATCGACGTGCCTGGCCAGTGAGCGCAGGAGTCGGTTTGCGGCCGTGGCCGTGGGTCGCGAGCGGCCGAAGTCATCGATCAGCGCCGCCTTGCCGTCGCGAAACCGGGCGCGACGCGCTGCAATGCCTGCGTCAGCCAGGGTCGGCGCGGTCGCCACGGCTGGCATCGGCATGGCCCTGGGGTTCAGCCGGTGATGAACGACGGTGGCGGTGGGCTTCCGGCCGAAAGCGTCATCACCTCATAGCCTGTTTCAGTGACGAGCACCGTGTGTTCCCACTGCGCGGAGAGCGAGCGATCGCGGGTCACGATGGTCCAGCCGTCGCCGGTTTCGCGCACGTCGCGGCGACCGGCGTTGATCATGGGTTCGATCGTGAACATCATTCCGGGTATCAGCTCTTCCTGCGTGCCGGGGCGCCCATAGTGCATCACCTGGGGTTCTTCGTGGAACCGACGGCCGATGCCGTGGCCGCAGAATTCGCGCACGATGGAAAAGCCGTTGCTTTCCGCGAACACCTGGATCGTGTGACCCACATCGCCCAGGCGCGCTCCCGGCTTGACGCGGCTGATGCCGCGCCACATGGCCTCATAGGTCAACTGACACAGGCGCTTGGCGGCAATCGAGCCGGCCCCGACGACAAACATGCGGCTCGTGTCGCCGTGCCAGCCGTCTTTGATGACCGTCACGTCGATGTTGACGATGTCCCCGTTCTTGAGGGGCCGTTCGTTCGGAATGCCGTGACAAACCTGATGGTTCACCGACGTGCAAATGGACTTCGGGTACGGCGCGTACCCCGGTGGTGCGTAGTTCAACGGTGCTGGAATCGTGCCCTGGACGTTGACGATGTAGTCGTGCGCGAGCTTGTCGAGCCGGTCCGTCGAGACGCCTGGCAATACATGCGGCGTGAGCATGTCCAGCACTTCGGACGCCAGGCGCCCGGCGACACGCATTCCTTCAACATCGGCTGCGCTCTTGATCGTGATCGTCATGAGCTGGGATTATCTCATCGGCCCCGTAAAATCGGCGTTTCCGCCGGGCGCTGCGCCGCTCGCCTCAGCTCTCGAATCGGCCAAGCGTGACTGCCTCTTTCAACTTTCCCAAGCACCTGACCCATTTCGAAGGCGGCAGCGCGCTTTCGGAATTCCGCGCCGCGGCCCTGCTCGCGCGCTTGCGCGAGGCGAATCCGGGTATCGCAGCGGTGCATGCGCGGCATGTGCACTGGGTTTGCAGCGACGCGCCCTTGTCGCACGCAGAGCATCGCAAGCTCGAAGGCCTGTTGCGTTACGGCCCGGCCTATGCCGGCGCGCACGACGGCGTCTTGATCGTGGTCGCGCCGCGCCTGGGCACGGTGTCGCCGTGGGCATCCAAGGCGACCGACATCGCACACAACTGCGGCCTTGTGCTGCGCCGGATCGAGCGTGTGACTGAATACCGAATGACGCCGGCGCGCGCGTTGCACGGTACAACTCCACCATTGAGTCACGAAGAATGGCAGACAGCGGCAGTGCTGTTGCACGACCGGATGACGCAGAGTGTGTTTGCCCAACGCGCTGACGCGTCGCGACTGTTCAATGCGCAGTCGGGC
>JAEMQF010000205.1 GCA_022758925.1 Burkholderiales bacterium
GAACTGCAGCAAATCCCGATCGGCAGCACGCTGCTCAGCCAGGCTTGTGTTGTACAGCTTTTCACAGGTCCACGCGGCCTCGGCGAAGTCCTTCAGCCCGACCATTCGTGAGCTGCCCTTGAGTGTGTGGAAGGCACGTCGGATCGTTGTCAGGATCGACAGTTCGCCGGGAGCTTCGTTCAACTCGGTTAGAGCATTTCGCGCATCGCCGATGACTTCGCGTGCCTCTTCCAGGAAGACTTCCAGCAGATCGTCCTCCGGAACCGCCACGACCGGTGCCTGCGGTGGAGCTGCAGTGACGTGCGTTGCGCGTTTCGGGGCAATTTCGCGTTCAGGAATCGCCGCGTCGCCGTGCGGCAGCACGAATTCCGTCAAGGCCTTGGACACCTGCGCGCGCGCGGCAGAAACTCCAGCACCACTCGCGGCCGACACCAAGGCCTGCTGCGCGTCGCGCGTGGCCTGTGCCAAACCAGTTCGGTCTGCTGCGCTCGCACCCTGCGCCAGCCGCTCCAGACCGCGCACCAGTTCGGCAGGCGAGACCTCTTTCCTGGTGGCATCGCTCGCCAGCTGCCGCGCCTGGTCAACCAGTTTCTGTTCCAGCGCGTTGCCGGCCATCGCCGCGTGGGCCGACAGTAGCGAGCGGTGATCGCCTCGCCCCATGATCGGTCGCAGCGAGCCGGCCACGGCGTCGTAGCTGAACAGCGACTTGGCCATTTGCGGCTGCACGCTGAGCATGTCGATGAGGAAACCCATGGCGCCGAGATTTCCCGCCAGCCGATCAAATACGCCGGCCTGCGCCGCATGCGGCAAGTCGGCCTTCGCGGTCGCCAGACGATTCACTTCGTCGCGCATCTTCACCAGCGCGGTGGAGGCGTGGTCCATGCCCAGCACCGACAACACACCACGCATCGCCGACAGGTGTTTGGGCACCTGATCCAGCGGCCGAGGATCGCTCGTATCGCGGAAGAACTTGTCAATGAGTTTTTCGGCCTCGGACAATGACGCGCGCAACTCCTGCACCACACTGCCCATGGTTTGTTTGTCCGAAACGCGCCGGTACAACTCTTCCATCCATGACTCGAGCGGCTCAGGCGCCTTGCCCTGGCGCACCTGGAACAGTCGCTGTGTCAGGCGCTGCACGCGCTGGGCCTGCTGCGGATGATCGAACTCGGCATCTTCGAGAACTGCGTCCACATACAGCAAACAAGTCGCCACTTCCATGGCCAGCGTCGCCGCCGGCGTGGCACCCGCTTCGAGAGTCATGGTGGCCGCGTCGTGCAGCCCCTTGGCCAGGGTTTCGCCCAACGGGAACAAGCGCTTGAGCGAATCGCCAACGAGCGAAAACTGCTCCGACAGGCCGCTCAGGCGATGCATCTCGCCTCCCGCCACGGCCGACCAGGTCTCCTTCGCCGCAGCCACGCGTTTGCGCGCCTGTGCCACCCACGCCGGGTCGTAGCGTCCCAGAGGGCTGGTCGTATAGTCGGCCGGCTCGCCCGCGCCCAGGCCATAGACAACCTGCACCGCGGCCAGACGTGGCGTGGCAGGCGTCGCGGTGCGCGACTGCGCGCAGAAGAACAGCAGATCCAGCGCCAGGCGTTCCGAGACGTCGATCTCGCCCTTGGCCAAGTTGCGAAACTGGGCCAGCAGACGCGAACCCAGACGCTTGGTGTAGACATCGAAGCGCAACAGGCCGTGCGCCTGAGCCTCGAAAACCGCGGCCGCGAGCTTCCAGCAGATGACGATTTGCCGATGTTTGGCCGCCTTCGCGATGCTGGCAAAGGCGTCGCTCAGGCGCTTCGCGGCGCCGCGCGCATCGTCAGCACGCACCAACACCAGCAGGTCCTGCTCGATTGCTGCGCGCATCGCAGCGTTCGGCGGGTGTGCCTGCACCGTCGGATCGGCCGGCAAATCGAGCCAGCGCAGCGCCACGCTCCATAGGTCGGCCGGGTGCACCCGGTCCGCCCCGGCGGCTTGCTGGACCGCCTGATACTGCGGGAACAACGACAGTGATGACACCGCCTTGCCGCCGAGAAGGCGGCCAATGAAGTCGAGCAGCGCGAAAGACGCGCGCTCGATGACTTGGACCGCCTTGATGTTGAGCTCGTGGGGCTTCGCGATGTAGCGCGCGACCGCCGCTTCGCTGGCACGCAGCAGCACCGCCAGCGGGCCCATGCCGACCAGTTCGAGCGCGCCAGCGCACTGGTGAATTTGGACGCGCGCCCCGCGCAGCACCGAAGGGTCGACTCTGTCGGCATTGGAACTCGCCGTCGCTTCGCTCTCCTTGACGAAGCGGCGCAGTGCCTTGTGCGCGGTGTCGAGAGAACGCCGCACGCCTTCATACACCCAGGCCAGGGAGCTCAAGTCGTCGGTGGTCTCGCTCATCGCTGGATATTCATTCCGCGGCAAGTTGCCTGGTTGCTGCGACGGCAGTGGCTGCTTCAGCCCACCTTGAATCGCGCGACGGATCTCTTCAGTTCTTCCGCGGTCTTGGACAGTTCGCGCACCATTTCCGCCGTTGAGCGAGTGCCCTCACCGGTTTGTTCCGTCACCGCAAAAATATGCTGAATGTTGGCCACTACAACGTTCGCCTGGCGCGCCTCGCTCAGCGCCTGCTTCGAGATTTGTTCGATCAGGTCAGCCAGTTGCCGCGACACGCGGTCGATTTCGCCGAGTGCGTTTCCGGCCGCGTCGGACAGGCGCGCGCCCTCGACCACGCCCTGGGTCGAACGCTCCATGGCGCCCACGGCGTCCTGGGTGTCGCTTTGAATCGTCTTGACCAGAGCCGCAATCTGGCGTGTCGCGTCGCCGGAGCGTTCCGCCAGGCGTTGCACCTCTTCGGCCACGACCGAGAAGCCGCGCCCGGCGTCGCCCGCCGAAGCGGCCTGGATGGCCGCGTTCAGCGCCAGCACGTTGGTCTGCTCCGTGATGTCCGAGATCAGTTCTGTGATTTCACCAATCTCCTGCGACGATTCGCCCAGGCGCTTGATGCGCTTGGAGGTGTCCTGGATCTGATCGCGAATCAGGTTCATGCCGCCGATCGTGTTCTGCACTGCACGCAGTCCGGATTCTGCAGCCTGCAATGACTGGCGTGCCACATGCGCCGTTTCCTGAGCCTGGGACGACACATCGTTGATGCGCCCGGCCATCTGCAGCACCGACTCGCCGGTGTCGCGGATTTCGCGCAGCTGTTCCGCCGACGCAGCGAGCAGTTCGGTCGACGTGGCACCAACGCGCGCGGTGGTTTCCGTCACCCGATCCACGGTGCCTTGCACCTGTGTCACCAGCGAGCGCAGCTCTTCGACCGTGTAGTTCACCGAGTCGGCAATCGCACCGGTGATGTCTTCCGTCACCGTTGCCTGCTGCGTCAGGTCGCCCTCGGCGACGGTTTGAAGCTCGTTCATCAAGCGCAAGATCGCCGCTTGATTTGCATCGTTGACGCGTTTCGCTTCCTGCTCCTGGCGTTCCGCCTCAAAGCGCCGGTTCTGTGAAAGCGACGCATGCGACGCCTGGTCACGGACGTACAAGCGCAGCAGACCCGCCGCACCGACCAGCGCCAGTAGCGCCGATAGCGGCAGGAAGATCAGGATCACGTCGCTGAACGCGGTTACCTTTGCCAGCTGCTCGCTGACCAGATTCAGGCCCTTGCGCAATGGTTCGCTGTCGAGCATCAGCGTGGTCTGGGCTTCGCGCGCGGCCACCAAACCTGGCAGATTGGTCATGATGGCCGAAGCGAGGGCGCGCGTCTCTTCGTACAACTTGAGCAAGGCCACGAGGCGTTCTTTGGTTTCAGGGTCGTTCGCTGCAGGCAGGCGCATTTCAGCCGCTCCGTCAACCAGCCCCTGTGCGATTTCACGGAACAGGCTCAAGTCCTTGCTGAGCAGGAACACGGCCTCCGGGCTCACGCCTTCAATCGTCATGAACTCGTTGGCGCTCTTGCCCAGACGCTGTGTCAACATGACCAGTTGCCCCACCGCGAACAATTCCGCGGGTGTTGCGTTTTGCTGCAGCTTCAGCGCTGAAATCGTTTCGGCAATCTCGAGCAACTCCGCCGATTGACGGCTGATCGACCGCAGCGCCTGGCCAACCGTGGTCAGGTTCTTTTCCTGCGCGATAACGCTGTTGGCGCTCTTCTCGGCGCGGTCGACCAGGGCCGACACCGATTCAAGGGTGGCCTGCACCTCGGGCGGCGCGGCGTTCACTTGGCCATCGCCGGTGCGCAATCCGCGCACGTTTTGAATCAATGCATCGACACTTTCACGCACTTCCGGAAATGCCTTCGGATTGCCGGAAATAGCCAGTAGCGTGGATTTGGCCAAACGCTGCGACTGCACCTCGGCCGAACCGCTCGCGCCCAGTTGCACCGAATTCTGGTTCGCATTGTAGAAGGCCAACACCGTCGTCAGAACCATCCCGAACAGGCCGACCTCGCCGATGCCGATGAGAATGCGGCGCTGCACAGCCGGCGCCTTGCGGCCAATGAACGGCAAGCCGCTGCTGACTTCCTCCGTCCCGGGCACGCGTGGTTGCAGATGGGTGTCCGCAAATTCCGTGATCTGCGATGGCGACGCCTCCGTAATGAGCGACGAGTCGAAGCTCGGCGCCTGAGGCTGAGTCGCAGCGGCAAAATTTGGGGCATGCAAGGGGCTTGATTTCGACGCCGAGGACGGGAGGTTGGACTTCGCGGGCTTGAGCCGATCAATGCTTGCAGCGGTGCCAACGCCCTTCGCCAAACCCACTTCCGGCGCCAACACGGCCGCTTTCCCGATGCCAGGCTTTTGGGCCGAGCCTTTGATCTTGTTCAGGAAACTCATAAAGCCCTCTTGAAATCCGTATCTCGTCGATGCCTACGCCCAGCAGAATCAGGCGGCGATTCTCAAGAAGAAATCGTGGCCTGCCAATTCCAGCAGATTGAGCTCTTGCCAGATGCGCCCAGCGGCATCTCGGTAGCGCGTGCCCACGAATGGCGGGCGCGAACTCGCATCGTCTTTCTCTGCGGTCAACTGCTCCTGGCTGCGCAATCCAGACAGGCGGTCGACCAGGATTGCGCAGTTCAAGTTGCACTGCTGGTTGAAGCCCACCAGCCGCGCCTGCTCCCGGTTGGCCTGGCTCGCGTCGAGCCCAAGAAAGCGCGCCAGATCGACCACACCGTGCAGTTGGCCACGCAAGTTCGCGACGCCCAGGAACCAACTCTGCGAGTGCGGCACGGGTTGCAGACCGACCAGCGGATGAATTTCACCGGCCTCGCGCAACGGAAACAACAGGCCGCGCCCACCACATTCGACAGCCAGCCAGGATTTCCCGGTCTGCTGGGTTTGGACTGCCGACAGCCGCTCGGAAAGGCGGGTTTGGAGTTCACGCAGGGCGAGCTTGTTGGTCATTCAAATCGGTCCGTTGCGCCTCACGCCGGTCGGACGCATCAATCGAACGCGCGGATCTTCGCCAACAACAGGTCGGCATCGACCGGCTTGACGATGTAGTCGCGCGCGCCCTGACGCATGCCCCAGACTCTGTCGGTTTCCTGGTTCTTGCTGGTGCACATGATGACCTGCACTTTTGAGAAGCGCGGATCGCGCGTGATCGCACGCGTCAACTGAAAGCCGTTCAGGCCCGGCATCACGACGTCCATCAGGATCACGTCGGGCATGTCTTCGCCGAGACGACGCATCGCTTCATCCGCGTTTTCGGCGGTGCGAACGGCGTAGCCCTTCTTGCTCAGTAAATCCGACAGGTAGTGCAGTTCCGTCTTGGAGTCGTCCACCACCAGAATTTTCTGGACTGTCATGGTCTAGCCTCTTTGCAGCGCCACAACCGCGGCGCCTTTCGGTGGATTGCAGGCGCAGCGCATCAGGCTGCGTGCGTTCGGTCCGAGCGGCCGTACTGCACAACGGCAGCGAGCAACTGGTCTTTGGTGAACGGCTTCGTCAAGTAGTCTTCCGAACCCACCATGCGGCCGCGTGCCTTGTCGAACAGTCCGTCCTTGGACGACAGCATGATGACCGGCAGTGTCGCGAACTTCGCGTTGCGCTTGATGATGGCGCAGGTCTGGTATCCGTCCAGGCGTGGCATGAGGATGTCGCAGAAGATCAGATCCGGGTCGTGGTCGCTGACCTTCGCCAGGGCGTCGAACCCGTCCTCAGCGAGCAGGACTTCATAACCACCCTGTTTCAGAAAGATTTCCGCGCTGCGGCGAATTGTCTTGCTGTCGTCGATCACCAAAACTTTGATGCCGGCCGCACCGGTTGGGGCTTGGTTGCTCACCGAGCGTCCTCCTCAGTTACTCCGCGCCGGCACCGAGTTGGGCCGCCGCGGTTCCCATCAGATCTGCACCATCTCGAAGTCTTCCTTGCGTGCCCCGCATTCGGGACATGTCCAGTTCATCGGCACGGCCGCCCAAGCCGTTCCCGGTGCGATGCCATGCTCCGGGTCGCCCGCCGCTTCGTCATAAATCCAACCGCAAATCAGACACATCCAAGTCTTGGGTTCCGTCACGGCACCTTAGAGGGTTATTACAATGCAGGCCGATTGTAGCCACGCGGGTTGCCGCAAAATGAAGGTGCCACAGGCACCTGCGGCATATCCCTCACGTTTAGCCTGAGGTTCGCCGGGAGTTCGTCAAGCCCATTTTATGCGTCTTCGAGCCCGAAATTCATGCCCTCCGAATCGCCGCAAGCCGAAGCCGAAACCAGCCCGTTGCAGGAACAGCCCGCCCCGGCCTGCGTGATGAGCTTCAACGCCAACGACGCGAGCGGGGCCGGAGGTATCGCAGGCGACGTGGCGACGATCGCGGCGATGGGCGCGCACGCCTTGCCCGTGGTCACGAGTATCGTGATGCGCGACACCGCCGAGGTCTTCGACCACCACGCGATCGACGCCGAGATCATCGTCGAGCAAGCCCGAACCATCCTCGAAGACGTGTCGATCGGCGCTTGGAAGGTCGGGTTCCTGGGCTCGGCGGAGGGCGTCAGCGCGGTTGCCGAAGTGATCTCCGACTATCCCGATGTGCCGCTCGTGGCCTATCTGCCGAACCTGTCCTGGGTTGAAGAAGACGCACAGCAGGCCTACCACGACGCGTTTCGCGAACTCATCCTGCCGCAAGCCGAGGTGCTGGTGGGCAGCCATCAAACCCTGTCCGACTTTTTGCTGCCCGATTGGGACGGTGACCGACCCGCTTCGCCGCGCGAACTCGCGGTGGCTGCAGCCGCGCACGGCACCAAGTTCGTGCTCGTGACCAGCGTGCCCCTGCCTGACCAGTTTCTGGACAACGTATTGGCGTCAGCGCAGGGCGCGATCACCGGTGAAAAATTCGAGCGCTTCGAGGTCAGCTTCGTCGGTGCCGGCGATACCCTCTCGGCCGCGCTCGTGGCACTGCTCGCCTGCGGTGCGGAATTGCATGCCGCGGTGGGCGAGGCGCTGGCGTTTCTCGATCAGGCGCTCGACGCGGGTTTTCGCCCGGGCATGGGCAATGTGATACCGGATCGATTCTTCTGGGCCGTGCCGCCCGGCGATGGCGAAGACGGCGCCGAAGGGCCCGACACCGGGGAAGACGAGAAGGCGCCGAAGGGCACGCGTCACGTGCATTGAGGGCTCGAAGGCGACGTGAGCGTCGTCGCGCCACAGGCCAGACTGCAACATCACCCGTGCCATGAATCCCAGCAACAGCGAACTTTTCGAGCACGCCCAACGCGTCATCCCGGGGGGCGTGAATTCTCCGGTACGCGCCTTTCGCGCCGTCGGCGGAACACCGCGCTTCATCGCACGCGCGAGCGGGGCTTACATGTTCGACGCCGAAGGCAAGCGCTACATCGACTACATCGGATCGTGGGGCCCCATGATCCTCGGCCACGGTCACCCCGCCGTGCTCGACGCAGTGCAGCGTGCGGTGGCGCAGGGCCTGTCGTTCGGCGCGCCGACTAAGCGCGAAACCGAACTCGTCGAAGAAATCCTGGGCGTCGTGTCCGGCATCGACCAGTTGCGATTGGTCAGTTCCGGCACCGAAGCCGCGATGAGTGCGCTGCGCCTGGCACGCGGCGCAACCGGGCGCAGCAAGATCATCAAGTTCGAGGGCTGTTATCACGGCCACGCCGATGCCTTGCTGGTCAAGGCCGGCTCGGGCCTGGCGACGTTCGGCCATCCGACGAGTGCCGGTGTCCCCGCCGAAGTTGTGCAGCACACCTTGGTGCTGGAGTACAACAATCTGGCCCAGCTCGAAGAAGGATTCAGCCTGCACGGGCCGGCACTGGCGTGTGTCGTGATCGAGCCGATCGCCGGCAACATGAATTTCGTGCGTGCCAGCGTGCCCTTCATGCGCCGCCTGCGAGAGCTCTGCACCGAGTACGGCGCTCTGCTCATTCTCGACGAAGTCATGACCGGGTTTCGCGTCGCGCTCGGTGGTGCGCAAAGCATCTATGCGAAGCAGATCGATGGCTTTCACGCCGATATCGTGGTCTACGGCAAAGTCATTGGCGGGGGCATGCCACTGGCCGCGTTTGGCGCACGGCGCGACGTGATGCAACAACTTGCGCCGCTCGGGCCGGTCTATCAGGCTGGCACCTTGTCGGGCAATCCGGTGGCCACGGCGTGTGGCCTGGCCACCCTGCGCGAGATTCGCAAGCCCGGATTTTTCGAAGCTCTTGCGGCGCGCACGCGCAGCCTGGTCGACGGCCTGGTCGCGGCCGCCAGCGACGCCGGAGTTGCCATGGTCGGCGAATGCGAAGGTGGCATGTTCGGCTTCTTCTTTTGCAACGCCTTGCCGCAGAACTACGCTGCCGTGCTGGCCACCGACAAGGACCGGTTCAATGCCTTCTTCCATGCAATGCTCGAGCGCGGCGTCTACCTGGCGCCCGCACTTTACGAGGCGGGCTTCGTGAGCAGCGCGCACAGCACGGCCGACATCGCGGCGACCGTCGATGCGGCTCGCGCCAGCCTGCGGCGCTGATTCCAAACCGAGACCCCATGCACATCCACATCCTGGGCATCTGCGGCACCTTCATGGGTGGCCTGGCCGGGCTGGCGCGCGCCGGCGGGCACAGCGTCACCGGCTGCGACGCCAACGTCTACCCGCCGATGAGCGACCAGCTGCGCGCGCTGGGCATCGATCTGATCGAGGGTTACGCCGCGGATCAGCTGGCGCTCAAGCCCGACCTGTTCATCATCGGCAACGTTGTCACCCGCGGCAATCCGTTGGTCGAGGCAATTCTCGACGCGGGCCTGCCCTACACCAGCGGGCCGGCATGGTTGGCCGAGAACGTATTGCGAGGTCGCCATGTTCTGGCCGTGGCCGGAACGCATGGCAAGACGACGACGACAGCGATGCTCGCCTGGATCCTGGAACAGGCCGGCCTGAAGCCGGGTTTCCTGGTCGGCGGCGTGCCGCTGAATTTCGGCATTTCGGCGCGCCTGGGCGACCTCTCGACACCCCTGCCGGGTGGGACCAAAGCGCCGTTCGTCATCGAAGCCGACGAGTACGACACGGCGTTCTTCGACAAACGCAGCAAGTTCGTGCACTACGGGCCGCGCACCGCCGTGCTGAACAACCTGGAGTTCGATCACGCCGACATCTTCGACGACCTCGCCGCGATCGAACGCCAGTTCCATCACCTGGTGCGCACCGTGCCGGCGAAGGGGCGCCTGGTGGTCAACATGCGCGAAGAATCGCTGCAACGCGTTCTCGCCATGGGATGCTGGAGCGAGGTCGCGCTGTTCGGCGCGCACCGAGAGGAGCCCGGGGCGCTGCGCGCGCGCGGCGAGCCCCATGCTTTCGATGTGCTGCGCAGCAGCATGAAGATCGCTCGGGTCGAGTGGGCACTGCTGGGCGAACACAACCAGCTCAATGCGCTGGCGGCGATCGCTGCCGCGGAGCATGTGGGCGTGCCTGCGGCCACCGCCGCCAGCGCACTGGCGAGTTTCGAAAACGTGCGGCGCCGCCTCGAGTTGCGCGGAAGCGCCGCCGGCGTGTCGGTCTACGACGACTTCGCGCACCATCCGACAGCGATACGCACCACGCTGGCGGGCCTGCGTCGGCGCGTCGGCCGTCAGCGCATCCTCGCCGTGTTCGAGCCGCGCTCGAACACGATGAAACTCGGGTCGATGAAGGCCCAGTTGCCATGGGCGCTGGAAGATGCCGATCTCGTCTTTTGCCACGCCGGATCACTCGGCTGGGACCCGCGCGACGCGCTCGCGCCAATGGGTGAAATGGCATCGGTCTGCGACAACATCGAGTCCCTGGTGGCGCGCGTGAAAGCGAGCGCGCGCCCGGGCGACCATGTGCTGTGCATGAGCAACGGCGGATTCGGCGACGTGCACGCCAAGTTGCTGGCCGCGCTTGCGGCGGCGGCCTGAGAAGCGGCGCACCGCAGGGTCTGCTTTGAGTCGCCGTGCCGACGACGCACCTGCTTTATCTGCACGGCTTTCGCTCGTCGCCGTCTTCGACCAAGGCCAGGATTGTTGCGGCCTGGCTGCAGCGCAGCTGCCCCGGCGTGGTTTGGTGCTGCCCGCAGCTCGCGCCATCACCCCGGGTGGCGATGGACTGCGTCTTGACGCAGATTGCCGACTGGCCGGCGCGCAGCATGGCCGTGATCGGCAGTTCACTCGGCGGCTTCTACGCGACCGTGGTTGCGCAGCGCCTGGGCTGCAAGGCCGTGCTCTTGAACCCCGCCATCGAGCCGGCCCGTGACCTGCTGCACCACGTCGGCGAAATCAAAGCCTGGCATAGCGACGAGCGCTTCGAATTCCGCGCCGAATTCATTCAAGAGTTGCGCGCGATGCATCCGGCCCGCATTACCGATCCGCAGCGCTACTACGCCGTGATCGCGAAGGGCGACGAAGTTCTCGACTGGCGTGAAATGGCGGCGCGCTACGCCGGGTGCCGAATGGAGTTGCTCGAAGGCGGCGACCACGCCTTGAGCGACTTCACGTCGCACCTTCCTCGCATTGCACAGTTTCTGGAACTGCCCGGCTGAGCCTGGCTTGCGCGCAGGAGTTCCAGTGCGCCAAAGTCCGCACGGCCCGGCCTCACACCTTGGCGATCAGTCGTTCGATCGCGAGCACGGCGAAAAACACCAAGCCTGCGACCACGGTCCACGTCACCAACCGCAGTCCCAGGACGCGCCAGCTTGCCTGACGGGTGACCATGTACATCACAAAGCACACCAGTCCGGCCACCAGCAACAGCAGAAGAATTCCACGAAAGACCGGCATGTTGCGACGCTGGCTGCGCTACCACGCCGGCGCCAGCTCCGCCAATCCGGCCGGGGCCTTGTTCGCAGAGTCAAACGTGACGATCGAATAGGCGCTTGAATCGGCGAGCAGCGCGCGCAGCAGTTTGTTGTTCAGCCCATGCCCCGACCGAAACGCGCTGTAGGCCGCGAGCAGCGGATGGCCGGCGAGAAACAGGTCACCGATCGCGTCGAGGATCTTGTGCTTCACGAATTCATCGTCGTAGCGCAGGCCCTCGCTGTTGAGCACGCGATGCTCGTCGATCACGATCACGTTGTCCATGCTGCCGCCCAGGCCCAGGCCGCGCGAGCGCATCATGTCGACGTCTTTGCTGAAACCAAAGGTGCGGGCCCGGGCGATTTCGCGTTTGTACTGGCCTGAGCCCATGTCGAACTCGACCCGCTGGCCGGTGGAGCTGAGCGCCGGGTGATCGAAATCGATTTCGAAGCCGAGCTTGTAGCCCTCGAAGGGCTCGAGCCGCGCCCATTTCAGATCGCGGCCAATGCCTTCGCGCACTTCAATCGTGCGCTGGATGCGCATGAAGCGCTTGGGCGCCTTCTGCAACTCGATACCCGCGTTTTGCAGCAGGAACACGAAGGCCGCCGCCGAGCCGTCGAGGATCGGAACCTCCTCGGCCGTGATGTCCACGATCAGGTTGTCCAGGCCAAGACCCGAACAAGCCGACAGCAAGTGTTCGACGGTGTTGACCTTGGGGCCACCGGGCGCACCGTCGGCCGACAGCGTGGTCGCCATGCGCGTGTCGCAGACATTCAGCGCGTGCGCCTTGATCTCCACCGCCGTGTGCAGATCGACGCGCCGAAACACGACGCCGCTGTCGGGTGGCGCCGGGCGCAGCGTCAACTCCACGCGCTGCCCGCCGTGCACGCCGACACCCACGGCGCGCGTCAGGCCCTTGATCGTGCGCTGCGCAACCATGGGCCGATTCTAGGGGCCTGTCGGGCATTGGGTCGGGCCCCTGGGCCCTCCTTCAGTCGGCCTGCTTGCGCAAGAAGGCGGGTATCTCGATTTCCTCCATGCCGTTGCTCGCCAGCGCGTCCACTTTGGCCGCCGCTGTGCGGCCGCTGCGCCAGACGCTGGGCGTGTTCATCGAGCTGTAATCCTGCATGGCGGTCGCTTGCTGCAGCGGTTGCGTCAGGATCGGCACGTTGTCGGTGCCAGTGCGCTGCAGCGCCGCGCTGTGCACGACGCTGATCGGCGTTTGCGCGCGGCGCACTCCGTTCAGGCCGGTGGCGATGACGGTGACGCGCAACTGCTCGCCCAACGACTCGTCGTAGGCCGTGCCGTAGATGACGTGGGAGTCCTCCGCCGCGTAGCGCCGGATCGTGTTCATCACGTTGCGGCTCTCGCTCAGTCTGAACGTATTGCGATTCGCCGCGATGAGCACCAACACACCGCGCGCGCCCGACAGGTCGATTCCCTCAAGCAGCGGGCACGCCACCGCCGCCTCCGCCGCCTTGCTGGCACGGTCCGGGCCGCCGGCGATTGCCGTGCCCATCATGGCCTTGCCGGGTTCGCTCATCACCGTCTTCACGTCCTCGAAGTCGACGTTGACGAGGCCCGGAGTGTGGATGATGTCGCTGATGCCGCCGACTGCGTTTTTCAAGACGTCGTTGGCGTAGGCGAAGGCCTGGTCCTGCGTCACGTCTTCGCCGAGCACGTCGAGCAGTTTGTCGTTCAGGATCACGATCAGCGAATCGACGTTCGCCTCGAGTTCGGCCAGGCCGGTGTCCGCCGCTTGCATGCGGCGCCGCCCTTCGAATTCAAACGGCTTGGTGACCACGCCCACGGTCAAGATGCCCATTTCGCGCGCGACGCGGGCAATCACCGGCGCCGCGCCGGTGCCGGTGCCACCGCCCATTCCGGCGGTGATGAACAGCATGTGCGCGCCGACCAGCGATTGGCGAATTCGGTCCATTGCCTCCTCGGCAGCGGCACGCCCGGCTTCGGGTTTCGCCCCCGCACCCAAGCCGGTGCTGCCAAGCTGGATGAGTTGGTGCGCGGCCGAACGGTTCAGCGCTTGCGCGTCGGTGTTTGCGCAGACGAATTCAACGCCCTGCACGTTTTCGGAAATCATGTGCGCGACAGCGTTGCCGCCACCCCCGCCCACGCCGATGACCTTGATTTGCGTGCCGAGGTCGAATTCTTCGATCAGTTCGATTGCCATTGTGTTTCTCCGGTGCCAGTTTCGAGGTGCTTTCGTGAACGGTGTGGCCCAGCAGTGGCGGGGCCTTGTTGCGGCAGGGGCAGGACGCCCGGCGGATCGCGCCCGCGCTGTCCGGCTGGCTCGGTGCCGAGCAACGTGACTTGGGTTGTGTTCATGTCTTTCCCCTTTGAATCGACATCAGAAGTTGCCGAGAAACCAGTCCTTGACGCGCCTGACCAGCGTCTTCACCGAGCCCGCCTGTTGCGAAGCACGCAAGCCGCGCGAGCGGCCCAAACGTGCTTCCTCGAGCAAGCCCATCACCGTGGCCGAACGCGGGTTGGCCACCATGTCGTGCAGCGCGCCGCTGTAGGTCGGGTTGCCGCGACGCACCGGCTTGAGGAAGATGTCCTCACCCAGTTCCACCATGCCCGGCATCACCGCCGAGCCGCCGCAAATCACGATGCCCGACGACAGCAGTTCTTCGCAGCCCGATTCGCGAATCACCTGGTGCACCAGCGAATAGATTTCTTCGACGCGCGGCTCGATCACGCCGGCCAGCGCCTGGCGCGACAACATGCGCGGTGCGCGATCGCCCAGGCCCGGCACTTCGAGTTGGCCGGCCGGATCCGCCAGCAATTGTTTCGCCACGCCGAACTCGATCTTGATCGACTCGGCGTCCTTGGTCGGGGTGCGCAGCGCCATCGCGATGTCGCTCGTGATCAGGTCGCCGGCAATCGGAATCACCGCAGTGTGGCGGATCGCGCCGTCGGTGAAGATCGCAATGTCTGTCGTTCCGGCACCGATGTCCACGAGTGCCACGCCCAGCGTCTTTTCGTCCTCGGTCAACACCCCGTGGCTCGAGGCGCTCGGGTTCAACACGAGCTGGTCGACCTCGAGCCCGCAGCGGCGCACGCACTTGAGAATGTTCTCGGCCGCGCTCTGCGCACCGGTCACGATGTGCACCTTGACCTCGAGGCGCCCGCCGCTCATGCCGATCGGCTCTTTGACCTCGTGCCCGTCGATGACGAATTCTTGCGGCTCGACGAGCAGCAAGCGCTGGTCGTTCGGGATGTTGATCGCCTTCGCGGTCTCGACCACGCGCGCCACGTCCACCGGCGTCACCTCCTTGTCACGAACGATCACCATGCCGGTGGAGTTCTGGCCACGAATATGGCTGCCGGTGATGCCGGTATAGACACGCGTGATCTTGCAGTCGGCCATCATTTCGGCCTCTTTCAATGCCTGTTGGATGGACTGCACCGTCGCGTCGATGTTGACGACGACCCCGCGTTTCAAACCATGCGTGGGCGCGACACCCAGACCGGCGATGCGCAATTCGCCGCCGGGCAGCACCTCGGCCACCACCGCCATCACTTTGGCGGTGCCGATGTCCAGGCCGACGACGAGATCTTTGTAGTCTTTGGCCATGGTCAGTTCCTGCCTGCGGCGTCGGGCGCGTGGGTCACGGTGGAGATTCCCTTCAGCCGAATCGCATAGCCTTGGTGGTGGCGCAGGTCCGCATACAGCAGCGGGCGCTCGTAGCGCGCCACCACACCACCGACGGTCTGGGCAAAATTCGCCGTACGTTGCACCAGTTCAGCTTCGCTGCCCCGGCCGAGTTCAACGTTCGCACCGCTTTCGAGTTGCATGGCCCAGGTGCCGCGCCCGGAAAGTGTGAGGATCGCAATGCGGGTCTCCAGGCGCGCGAGCACGGGCTCGAGGCGGCGCAGCAGCGCCAGCATCGTCGGCGCGCTGGCGTCGGGGCCTTCCAGCGTCGGCAGGTCTTGATCTTCCACGTCGCCCAGGTTGGCAACGAAGACTTCGCCGTGGCTGTTCACCAGTTGGTCGGCGTCGCGCCCCCACAGCGCGACGGCGCGGTGCTCTTCGAGCCGCACCGCAATCCGATTCGGCCAGAGCCGGTTCACCACCGCCTTGCGCACCCATGGCGTTTCTTCGATCGCGCGCCGTGCCGCGCCCAGGTCGACGCTGAAGAAGTTGCCCGACACGCCGGCGCGAATGTTCGCGCGCAATGTCGCCGCACTGTTGCGAGCCACGTCGCCGTCGATGCGGATCTCGCGGATGCTGAACAGCGGCTGGCGCATCGCCCACACCCCTGCCGCGGCAAGCACTGTCGCGGCCGCCAGCAGGACAAGCAGCACAGCCGTGGCGTTCATCGCGCGCACGTCGATGGGCAAGGCAGTTTCTGCGGCGGCGGATCGGGCCATTTTGTCAAGCATCCAAAGCCGCATCGGCCAACAAGCGCAGACACAGTTGCGGGTAGTCGATGCCGGCGGCGCGCGCCGCCATCGGCACCAGCGAATGCGACGTCATTCCGGGGCTCGTGTTGAGTTCGAGCAGAAAAGGCTTGCGGTCGGCGGCGCGCAACATGACGTCGATACGGCCCCAGCCGCGGCATTGAAGCGTGCGATACGCAGCCAGCGCAAGTGCCTGAACAGAGTCTTCTTCGGCTGCGACCAGTCCACTCGGGCACAGGTAACGTGTCGCATCGCTGAAGTATTTGTGCTGGTAGTCGTAGTTGCCCGCCGGCGCCACGATACGGATCAGCGGCAGCGCGAGTGCCGCGGTGCCTGCCCCCAGCACGGCGCAGGTGAGTTCCTCGCCGGCGATGAATTCCTCGCACAGCAGATCGGGGTCGTAGCGCGTCGCCAGCGCCACCGCGTCTTGCATTTGCGAATAGCCCTCGACCTTGGTGATGCCGATCGACGAACCCTCGCGGGGCGGTTTCACGATCAACGGCAGGCCCAACTCGTCGGGCACCGTGAGAACCCGTTCCCGGGACTGCTCTTGCGGGCCGAGGCAGACATAGCGCGGCGTCGGCAGCCCCTGCGCGATCCAGACGCGCTTGGTCATCACCTTGTCCATCGCGATCGCGCACGCCATCACGCCCGAGCCGGTGTATGGAATCCGCAGCAATTCAAGTGCGCCTTGTACCGTGCCGTCTTCACCGCGCCGGCCATGCAAGGCGATGAAGCAGCGCGCGAAGCCTTCGCGCTTGAGCTCCGACAGGTCGCGCTCTGCCGGATCGAAGGCGTGCGCATCCACGCCGCACGATTGCAATGCGGCGAGCACACCTGCGCCCGACATCTTGGAAATCTCGCGCTCGGCGGAAGTGCCGCCCATCAACACCGCAACCTTGCCCAGCGCCGCGACGCCCTCGCCCGGTTTGATACTCATGTTTGGCCCTTCATCAGTTCGAGCACCTGCGGCGACACGTTCGCCATGGAACCGGCGCCCATTGCGATCACGACGTCGCCGCCATGCGCGTGTTCGACGATCGCCTGCGGCATCGCGCCGATGTCGTCGACAAAGATCGGGTCCACCTTGCCGGCGACGCGCAAGGCATGCGCCAGCGTGCGGCCGTCAGCCGCCGGAATCGGCGCTTCGCCGGCGGCGTAGACATCGGCGAGCAGCACCGCGTCGGCTTGACCCAGCACCTTGACGAAGTCTTCGAAACAGTCGCGCGTGCGCGTGTAGCGGTGGGGTTGGAACGCGAGCAGCACGCGCCGGCCCGGGAAAGCGCCGCGCGCGGCCGCCAGCGTCGCGGCCATTTCCGCCGGGTGGTGGCCGTAGTCGTCGATCAAGGTGAACGAGCCGCCGCCGGCCGCCATGCTCAGCGGCAAGTCACCGTAGCGCTGGAAGCGCCGGTCTACGCCGCGGAATTCAGCCAGCCCCTGCAGCAGCGGCGCGTCGGGCAGTTCGAGTTCGGTCACGACGCCGATCGTCGCCAGGGCGTTGAGCACGTTGTGGCGCCCGGGCAGGTTCAAGCGGATGTTCAGATCGGGCAGGCGCACGCCATTGCGGCGCTGCGCCTTGAACGTCATCGTGCCGCCGGCGTGCGCACAAACGTCGACGGCGCGAATCATCGCGTCTTCACCGAAGCCGTAGGTGACGATCGGCCGCGAGATCATCGGCAACACGCTGCGCACTCCGGGATCGTCGCTGCACACGATCGCCGCGCCGTAAAACGGCAGGCGATGAAGGAATTCGACGAACGCGCCTTTCAGCCGCGCGACGTCGTGGCCGTAGGTTTCCATGTGGTCGGTGTCGATGTTGGTGACCACCGCCATCACCGGCATGAGCTTGAGAAACGAGGCATCGGATTCGTCCGCTTCGACGACGATGTACTCACCCGAACCCAGGCGCGAATTCGCGCCGGCGGCGTTCAGGCGGCCACCGATGACGAAGGTCGGGTCGACGCCGGCTTGCGCGAGCACGCTGGCCACCAGGCTCGTCGTCGTTGTCTTGCCATGGGTTCCGGCGATCGCAATGCCTTGCTTGAGGCGCATCAATTCGGCGAGCATTTCGGCGCGTGGCACGACCGGGACCCGCTGCGCGCGCGCGGCGATCACTTCGGCGTTGTCGCCTTTCACTGCGCTGGACACGACCACCGCCTGGGCTCCCGCAATGTGCGCCGCGGCGTGGCCGAGCGAGACCCTGATCCCGAGCCTGGCCAGACGTTGCAGGGTCGCGCTGTCGCTCTGGTCGGACCCCGATACCGCATAACCCAGGTTGTGCAGGATTTCTGCGATGCCGCTCATGCCCGCGCCGCCCATGCCGACGAAATGGATGCGCTTGACGGCGTGTTTCATGCACAACCCTTTCGCGCACCGCCGCGCTTCGGCGGCAGGCGTGACCCTGCGACGAAATGGATGCGCTTGACGGCGTGTTTCATGCACGACCCCTTCGCGCATCGCCGCGCTTCGGCGCCACGCGTGAGCCTGCGACGAAATGGATGCGATTCAGGGCGTGATTCATGCGGCAACCAGGTGTTCGATTTGATCGGCGATGCGCGCCGCCGCATGTGGCCTGGCCAGCGCACGCGCCTTTTGTGCGATGGCGAGCAGCCCCGCACGCGTCAATCCCGCCAGCAGTGCGGACAACTTCGTTGCATTCAGTTCGGCCTGCGGCAAGTGAATGCCAGCGCCATGCGATGC
>JAEMQF010000123.1 GCA_022758925.1 Burkholderiales bacterium
GGCGATGGTGGTGTCGATCCAGACCACCCGGCTCGTGCTGTTCGAATTCTTCACCCGCTTCATGCGAGGCACCGGGCGCGCCTTCCGCCCGCTGCCCGCACCCCCCTTCACCACCCAGGAGAACTAGATGAAGAAAACGCTCGGCGCTGCGGCCGCACTGACCGCGCTGACCCTTTTCGTGGGCCTGGCCGCCACCTTGCTGCTGCTGGCGGCGCCGCAGGCGTTGGCCGCTGCCGATGCGGTGGCCGGCAGCGCCAAGGGAGCAGCACTCGACAGCAGTTGGGGGCTGATCGGCGCCGCGCTCGCCACCGGGCTGTCGTCGCTCGGCGCCGGTTTCGCCGTGGCCAAGGTCGGCACCGCGGCTGTCGGTGCACTCGCCGAAAAGCCCGAACTGTTCGGCCGCCTGCTGATCTTCATCGGCCTGGCCGAGGGCATCGCGATCTACGGCCTGATCGTGTCGATCCTGATCCTGAACCGGCTTGCATGATGAGCACGCCGGGCCGCCCCAAGTGCTCACGCTCCCGCTTGGCGGGACCGGCCGAAGGCCGTAGGGTGCACCAATGAGCACGCCGGGCCGCCAGCGGCCTGAGGCCGCTGTCCTTCGACAGGCGATGAACCGTCCTCAGGACGGTTCATCGTCCGGTCTCAGCCCCGCGTGCTCATGCTCCCGCTCGGCGGGACTGAGCCCGGACACAGACCGTCCCAGTGGACGGTCTGTGCCTGGCGAAGGCCTGACCCCTCTGCGGGTCAGGCCGGCCGAAGGCCTTAGGGTGCACCAATGAGCACGCCGGTCTATCTGGGCGATGAAGTGAGCGCTGCGGGCTACCGGCTCGCCGGCGCGCTGGTGCGCTCGCCACAGGCGGGCGAGGAGACCGCGGCGCTGGCGTGGGCGCGTGCGCGCTCGCCGCTGGTGCTGGTGTCTGCGGCCGTCGCCGCCGGCATCGGCGCCGGTGCACTGCGCACGGCGCTGGCGGCGCTCGCGCCACTGGTGCTGATCGTTCCCGAGCTGCACGGCGAGGTGCCGCTGCCCGATCTTGCGGCTCGGCTGCGTGCGCAGCTGGGGCTCGAGGCATGAGCGCAATTTCCGCGCAGGATCGATGAGCGTCGAACCGCAAATGCGCGCATTGCTCGAGCTGGTCGAAACCGATCGCGCGCTGCGCTGCGCGCAGATTCTGGGCGACGAGAACGGCCGCGCCTCGGCGCTTCTGTCGCAGGCACAAGCCGACGCTCGCGTGCGCATGCGCCAGGCGTTCGCGGAGCAGCGGCTGCGGCGGCGCGAGCGCATCGCTGCGGCGCAGGCGCGCCTGGCCACGCAGCGCCGCCTGCACCAACAGCAGCGCAGCGCGGCGCTGCTGGGGCTGGCCTGGCAGCAGTTGCCGGGAGAACTGCTCGCGCTGTGGCAGCGGCCCGACGCGCGCGCGGCCTGGGTCGCGATGGTGCTGCAATCCGCCCAGGCGTGCATGCCGCGCGCGCGCTGGCGCATCGTGCACGCGCCCGACTGGCCTGCGCCGGAGCAGCAGGCGTTGGCGCAGCAGCTCGGCACCGAACCAAGTGCGCAGCACTCCTTCGAAGCCGACCCGGCCATCAGCGCCGGGCTGAAGATCGTCGCCAACGGCAACGTCATCGACGGCACGCTCGCCGGCCTGCTCGCCGACCGCGCGGTGATCGAAGCCCGGCTGCTGCGCCAACTGGAGGGCGCGGCATGAGCCCCCGCCCGGCCGTTCCGAAGGGGGCTCGCACCGCAGTGCGAAGCACGGAGGTTACCCAGGTCACCCGCCCGGCCGTTCCGAAGGGGGCTCGCACCGCAGTGCGAAGCACGGAGGTTACCCAGTGAGCCTGGCCATCGTGAGCTGGATCGCCGGCCCGGTGCTTCACGCCGTGAAACAGGGGCCGTTCTCGCTGCGCGAATCGGTGCGCGTCGGGCCGCAGGCGCTGCTCGGCGAGGTGGTGCGCATCCACGACGACCAGATCGTGGTTCAGGTCTATGAAGACACGAGCGGCCTGCGCCCCGGCATCGAGGTCCACGGCGACGGGCAGCCGCTGGCAATTCGCCTCGGGCCCGGCTTGCTGGGCAACATCTTCGACGGCCTGCTGCGGCCGCTGTCAGGTACCGGCAGCGACTTCGTGCAACCAGGCATGCGCTCCGCCGCTGCCGGACACCGCCGCTTCGAGCCGCGCATCGGCGCAGGTGCGCTGCTGGCGCCGGGCGCGGTGATTGGCGAGGCCGGCAGTGCCGCCGGCTCCACCATCCGCGCCCAGCTGTGCCTGGCGCCACCCGACGTCAGCGGCGTCGTCGAATCGGTCGCAGCGCCGGGTGAATACGCCGACGACGAGAGCGTGTGCGTGGTGCGCCAGGGCGACGGCCGGCTGCGCCAGGTCGCGATGAGCCATGTCTGGCCGGTGCGCATGCCCCGGCCGGTGCTGCGGCGCGTGCCGGCGCTGGCGCCGCTCGTCACCGGCCAGCGCATCCTCGACTGTCTGTTCCCGGTGGCGCAGGGCGGCAAGGCGGCGATTCCGGGCGGCTTCGGCACCGGCAAGACGGTGCTGCTTGAAGCACTCGCGAAGGGCTGCAACGCCGACGTCATCGTCTACCTCGGCTGCGGCGAGCGCGGCAACGAGATGGCCGGCGTGCTCGACGAGTTCCCCACGCTCACCGACCCGCGCAGCGGCCGGCCGCTGATGGAGCGCACCGTGATCATCGCCAACACCTCGAACATGCCGGTGGCGGCGCGTGAAGCGAGCATCTACTGCGCGATTACGGTGGCGGAATACTTTCGCGACCAGGGCCTGCACGTGGCGCTGATGGCCGACTCGACCAGCCGCTGGGCGGAAGCGCTGCGCGAGGTGTCGGGGCGCTTCGGCGAGCTGCCCGGCGAAGGCGGCTACCCGGCCTACCTGAGCAGCCGCCTGGCCGACTTCTACGAACGCGCCGCGCTCGTCGAAACGCTCGGCGGCGGCACCGGCTCGGTGACCGTGATGGGCGCGATCAGCCCGCCTTCGGGTGACTTTTCGGAACCGGTGACGAGCCACACGAAGCGCTACGTGAAGGCGTTCTGGGCGCTCGACGTGAAGCGCGCGCAGGCGCGCTTCTACCCAGCGATCCACCCGCTGCAGTCGTACGCCGAAGACGCGCGCGAGTTCGCGCCCTGGTGGGCGGCGCAGGGCAACGGCCAGTGGCTCGCGCTGCGCCGGCGCTTCCTGACGCTGCTCGACGAACAGGCGCAGTTGGAGCGCATGGCGCGCATCATCGGCAAGGATGCGTTGCCCGCGCGCCAGCAGCTGACGCTGCTGTGCGCCGAACTCGTGAATGAAGCGTTCCTGCGCCAGTCGGCGTTCTCCGAGATCGACCGCGTCTGCAGCCCGGCGCGCCAGGCCGCGATGATGCGCCTGCTCGGCCGCTTCATCGAGCTCGCCGAAGGCGCGCAGGCAGCAGGCGTCGAGCCCGAACGTATTGCCGGCATGGGCTGCATGCGCGCGCTGCAGCGCATGGGCGAGGAGATCGCCGACCACGAGCTGCCGCGCTTCGCCGAACTCGAGGCGCGCCTGGAACGCGAAATCGCGCAGATCACATCGGCCAGGGAGACGCGCGATGCTGCTCACGGTTGAAGGCGCCGCAACGCGTCTCGAGGGCCCGCTGCTGTTCCTGCGGCGCACGCTCGACGTCGGCCTGTACGACGCGGTCGAAGTGCGCGGCAGCGACGGCCGTGCGAGGCTCGGGCGCATCGCGGCGATCGACGAGCAGTTCATGACGATCGAGGTGCTCGAGTCCACCGCCGGTCTGTCGCTCGAGGGCAGCGTGGTTCGTTTCCACGGCGAGCCCATGACCTTCGGCGTCGGCCCGGGCATCCTGGGGCGGGTTTTCAACGGCGTCGGCCAGGTCATCGACGGCGGGCCGCCGGTCGCCGCGCACCGCAGCGTGCCGATCGAAGGCCTGCCGATGAACCCGGTGGCGCGCGCGCTGCCGCGCGACTTCATCGAAACCGGCATCAGCACGCTCGACCTGATGAACAGCCTGGTGCGCGGCCAGAAGCTGCCGCTGTTCTCGGGCGGCGGGCTGCCGCATGACCGGCTGGCGATGGAGATCGCGAGCCACGCGCGGCTGCGCCAGGGCGGCGACGATTTCGTGATCGTCTTCGCCGGCATCGGCGTGCCCTACGACAGCGCCGAGTACTTCCGGCGCAGCCTCGAGCAGTGCGGCGCGCTCGAACGCACCGCGCTGTTTCTCAACCTCGCCAGCGATTCGTCCACGCAACGGTTGCTGACGCCACGCTTCGCACTGACCGCCGCGGAGTATCTTGCCTTCGTCGAGGGCA
>JAEMQF010000310.1 GCA_022758925.1 Burkholderiales bacterium
CACAACATTGCGTGGCGGACCCGCAATAACTTGAGCTTGGATTTCGTTCCTGGGGGCGTCGGTAGTGACGGAATGCGGCCGGACAACATCAACTATCAAGGGTTAGTTCTGTCGCCCCTTGCCGCGGATTTCTCCCATCCGATTTGCAAGATCGCAGGCGTTGATGGTGTATCGACGATCAGCGCCGGTCTCCCCCCCGTTCCTCAATAGGACTTTGCGGAAGGTTGCGGCCTTGAGGCAGGCTCGTCCGGCTGCTGGCCGGCGCATCGGAGAGTTGGGGTTTCGTCTAGGGCGCGGCGGGTTTGCCGCGCATAAGATCGGCGTGCGTTCGGCGCGGGCCCAGGCCGCGAAGCGCCGGGCGGCCATGGCTCAGCGGAGAGACGCTCCAATGCACGCTGAAAATAACACCAATTGTGTGGAGTTGCCCGGCTTCGTGTTCGATCTCGAACATGAAGAGTTGCGCGCTACCTGCGGTACCCATATTGCGCTGCGGGCGCAGGTGTTTTCCGTTCTGCGATGCCTGGCGCGCCGGCCCGGTGCCTTGGTGACCAAGGACGAATTGATGCATGCCGTGTGGCCGCGTGTTGTGGTCACCGAAGACAGCCTGGTCCAATGCATCGGCGAATTGCGCCGCGCACTCCATGACGATACGCATCGGATCGTCGTCACCGAAGCTCGGCGCGGCTATCGGCTGGTGCCGAGCCAGGGTGTGCAGGCCAGTTCGGCCGAAGGGCCCCAGCCGTTCGTCTTTCATCAGGACATCCGGTTCGTAACGGTCGTGGGCGGTGCTCGCATTGCCTATGCGACGAGTGGCCGCGGCATGCCGGTCGTGCGGGCTGCGCATTGGATGACCCATCTGGATTGGGATTGGCGCAGCGCCACGCTCGGGCCGCGCATCCAGGCGCTCTCCCGACTGCATCAACTGGTGCGCTATGACGGACGCGGCTATGGCCTGTCGGACACGGAGATACCCCCGGCGACGCTCGACCAAAGCGTGGACGATCTGGACGCTGTGGTGGAGAGTGCGGGACTGGATCGCTTTGCACTGCTCGGAACATCGGGCGGTGCGGCCGTGGCGATTCGCTATGCCGCGCGACACCCACAACGTGTGACCGGTCTGCTGCTGCTTGGCGGCTATGCGCGCGGCCTGTTGCGGCGCTCGCAGGGCAGCGCCGCGGCCGAGAACTTCAACGCCATGCTGCGCCTGCTCGAGGACGGCTGGGCGCAGGACAACCCCGCCTTCCGGCAGTTGATGACTTCGCTGCACTGGCCGGGCGCGACCCTGCAGCAGATGCAATCGTTCAATGAACTGCAACGTGTCTCGTGTGGGCCCAAGACAGCCGTCGACATGCTGCGGCGCAATGCAGAGTTCGATGCCTCGGAAGACTTGTCCGCGGTGTCTTGCCCGACGCTCGTCATGCACAGTCCGCGCGATGCGCGAGTGCCGTTCGAAGAGGGCCGCCGCATCGCTGCAGCGATCTCGGGTGCGCGACTGGAACCGTTTGACAGCCCCAACCACACACCGCTCAGCGGCGAGCCCGCCTTCGAGCATGTCCAGCAGTTGATTGAAGATTTTCTGCTCGACCTCGGCGTTGACCAACCTTCCATAGAGCGGCATGCACGAGGCCGGTTGGTACTTCACGCCGTCGATGGCGGCCGCACTGGCGCTCCAGACTCTCTTCGCGCGAGCAAAGCGTCCTGAAGCGTTCGGCTTGTGCTCTCAGAATGTCCCCCGCAATGGGCGGACGAGCGCGCTGACGCATCGGAACCGGCCGCGTGCGAGCCGAACAGTGCACATCGCCGGCTGGCGGTAGGTGGTTCAAAGGCCCTTTTTGAACAGCACGTTGGCGCTGCCGCCGCCGAGCGGGTAGCAGACGCCGCTGGTCGGGCCGATAGCAATCGACAGCGTGACCTTGTTCTACGCGGGAGCACCGAGCGCCAGCATTTATGCCCACAGCGTGATCGATGCGCGTGTGGTGACGTTCATGTGAATCTGCCGCAAGTCTCGACGGACGGCAATGCGAAGATCGATCATTCTGGAAACGACAGACCGGTCCTGAGGCGCTGCCTCACCCGCATCGCCGAAGACGCCCGGTTCGCACCCACCATGGCTGAACTCGATCTGCTCGCCCCTCGCGCCCACGATCTCGGCGGCGGTTTCTCCGTGCGCCGGTTGCTGCCGTCGGCGCGCCGGCAGGCAGTCGGGCCGTTCCTGTTCTTCGACCATTTCGGGCCGGTGACGGCGTTGCCGGCCGACAACCACGACGTGCGGCCGCACCCGCACATCGGCCTGGCGACCGTGACCTACCTGTTCGAGGGCGCGATGCTGCACCGCGACTCGACCGGCGTGGTGCAGCGCATCGAGCCCGGTGCCATCAACTGGATGACCGCCGGCCGCGGCATCGTGCACTCGGAACGCACGCCCGAGGACTTGCGCGGTGTCGTGCGCCGCAGCCACGGCGTTCAGCTCTGGTCGGCGCTGCCGCAAGAGCACGAGGAAGACCCGCCGCGTTTCGAGCACACCCCGGCGGCGGCGATCCCGAGCGTCGAGTTGCCAGGTGTCACGCTGCGGGTGCTGGTCGGCGCAGCGTTCGGCGTGGAGTCACCGGTGCGCACGCTGTCGCCCGCGGTCTACCTCGACATTGCCCTCGCCGCGGGCGCCACCCTGACCCTGCCCGACGTCGCCGCGGAACGCGCGCTGTACAGCGTCGACGCGGCGTTCGAGGTGAACGGCGACGCCGTGCCGGCAATGTCGATGCTCGTGCTGCCACCGCGCAGCACACCACGCGTGCGCGCGCTCGTCGGGACCCGGCTGGTGATGCTCGGCGGTGCGCCGCTCGGTCAGCGCCACATGGTGTGGAACTTCGTCTCCAGCCGGCGCGAGCGCATCGTGCAGGCGCGAGCCGACTGGTCGGCGCAGCGCTTCGACCCGGTGCCGGGGGAGACCGAATTCATTCCATTGCCGTCGGCGTCGACGTGACGGCGGCTGCGCGAAGCGCGGCAACCGCCGCTGCAGGAAGGGCATCGACGCGCGCTGCGGGCGCTGCGCGCCCGGGTGCCGGATCGAGCAATGCGCCGCGCAACGCCTGCAAGTCGCGCTGCACACGCACGATCTGCGCTCCGCCGTCGGGATGCGGCAACACGCGAAAACCCAGGCCGCGCACCAGCGCCAGCATCGCCGTGTTCGTGGCGAGCACGTCGCCCACCAGGCGTTGCAGGCCCTCTTCGGCGGCGCTGCGCATCAGGCTTTCGAGCAGCCGGCGCGCCAGGCCCAGGCGTTGCCAGTCGTCGGCGACGACGACGGCGAATTCGCCCTGCTGCCCGGATTCATCGACGACGAAGCGTGCTTCGGCGACCGCGATCGCTTGCTCGCCGCTGAACGACTCGACGATCAGCGCCTGATGGCGGTGGTAGTCGACCTGGGTCATGCGTTGCAGCCAGTCGGCCGGTAGCTCGCGGATCGGCGCGAAGAAACGCTGGTAGCGCGACGCCGGCGACAGCGAACGCACCAGCGCCTGCTCGAGTTCGGCGTCCTGCGGCAGCACCGGGCGCAGCGTCACGCGCCGGCCGTCGGCGAGGGTCCAGACGTCGATCAGGCGCGTCGGGTAGGTTTCGATGCGGTAGCTCATGACGCCAGCCGCGCCTGCAGCGCCTTGATCCAACCACCGGACAGCGGACGCTCGAGCGCAACCGGGCCGCGCAACAACAGGAAGCTGGCGTCGCTGAGGGCGCTGACATAGGTCACCGCGTCGCGCTCGAAGCGGTGTTCGTCACCCGGCTGCAGGATGATGTCGCGCGGGTCGCCATCCTGTGTCAGCCACAGGTTGCCGTGCAGGCACTGGATCTGCGCGCCGATGGCGCTGTCGATGCGCCGGATCTGGTTTTTGGCCAGCGTGACGCCGGAAAGATTCAAGTCGGGTCGCATGGGGAACTCCTTTTGCATGCAGAATGTGCATCCATCATTCCGGCCGCCGAAGGCTCTGTGCCGGCTTGGAATGAATGCAGTGTGATCGCCACACGCAGAATGCTCAAACGGTATTTTTGAATAGCTTGGATGCGTTTTTGGAATGTGAAGCGACGATGCGCCACCGCCAGTACGACCTGCCGCCGCTGGACCAGCTCGAGGCCTTCGAGGCCGCTGCGCGCCACCTCAGCTTTACCC
>JAEMQF010000392.1 GCA_022758925.1 Burkholderiales bacterium
AATCTTCAAGACCACGAAGGGCGAGTACGTGGCGCCGGCACCGATCGAGAACCAGATCAATGCGCACCCGATGATCGAGCTGTCGCTGGTGTCCGGCGTCGGCCAGCCGGCACCGTATGCGATGGTCCTGCTGGCCGAAGACCTGCGCGCACGCGTGGGCGACCGCGCGCTGCACGCGCAAGTGCAAGGCGAGCTCGAGGGCCTGCTGCAGCGCGTGAACCAGGGCCTGCCCGACTACGCAAGGCTGCGCATGATCGTCGTCGTGCGCGAGCCATGGAGCATCGACAACGGCTGCCTGACGCCGACGATGAAGATCAAGCGTGCCCGAATCGAAGCGGCCGTCGCACCCCAGGTCGAGCGCTGGTACGCAGACGGCCACAGCGTGCAGTGGGCCGCTTCGGACACGGCGCGATGAGCGCCGCCGGGCCGCGCCCAAGGCGCTCATTCCCCCTCGGGGGGACCGGCGCGCAGCGCCGCTGGGGGCTCCGATGAGCGGTACCACCCCTGGCAGCCACGGTGGCGACCGGATCGCGCAGGCGCTGCAGGCGCACGGCGTACGCTGCATCTATACGTTGTGCGGCGGGCACATCTCGCCCATCCTCAGCGCGGCCAAGGCGCGCGGCCTGCGCATCGTCGATGTGCGCGACGAGGCCAGCGCCGTATTCGCCGCCGACGCCGCGGCGCGCGTGTCGGGCCAGCCCGGCGTGGCGGCGGTGACCGCAGGCCCGGGAATCAGCAACACCATCACCGCGCTGAAGAACGCGCAGCTCGCGCAATCGCCGCTGCTGCTGCTGGGCGGCGCAGCACCGACCGCGCTGCAAGGGCGCGGCGCGCTGCAGGACATCGACCAGCGACCGCTGGTTGAACCGCACGTCAAGCGCTTCTTCAAGATGCGTCGCGTGTCCGAACTGGGCCCTGCGGTCGAGCAGGCATTCGCGCTCGCGCAATCCGGCGTGCCAGGGCCGGTCTTCATCGAATGCCCGGTGGACCTGCTTTACGACGAGGCCACCATCCGCCAGTGGTACGCCGAAGCCGCAGGCAAGGGCAGTTCGCTGCCCGACCGGGTGCTGCGCTGGTATCTGAAGCGTCATGTGCAGCGCATGTTCGACGCCGGTCACGCCGCTGCGCCGCCGCAGGTGCGGCCGGTGCTCGTGCCGCGTGCGCCTTCACGTGCGTTGAGCGCGGCGCTGGCCAGGCTGCAACGAGCCGAGCGGCCGCTGCTCGTGATCGGCAGCCAGGCCGTGGTGCTGGTTGCCGAGGCCCAGCGGCTGGCCGACGCCGTGGCCCGGCTTGGCGTGCCGGTGTACCTGTCGGGCATGGCGCGCGGCCTGCTCGGGCGCGACCACCCGCTGCAAATGCGCCACCAGCGGCGCCAGGCCCTGCGCGAGGCCGACTGCGTGTTGCTGGCGGGTGTGCCCTGCGATTTCAGGCTCGACTACGGCAAACATGTGCGCCGCAGCGCCACGCTCATCGCCGCGAACCGCAGCGCGAAGGATGCGCGGCTGAATCGCAAGCCCGACGTCGCCGCCATCGGCGACGCGGGCCTGTTCCTGCAGGCGCTGGCAGAGCACACGCCGCCGCAGACCGAGCACCCGGCGTCGCCCTGGGCCGGCTGGGCGAGCACCCTGCGCGCGCGCGACGCGGCTCGCGAGACCGAGATCGACGAGCAGGCCGCCGTCCGCGGCGAGCACGTCAACCCCATCGCCCTGTTGCGGGCGCTGGAGCGCGAGGCTGGAGACAACGCATTGCTGGTGGCCGACGGCGGCGACTTCGTGGCCACTGCCAGCTACGTGCTGCGCCCGCGCGGCCCGCTCACCTGGCTCGACCCCGGCGCATTCGGCACCCTCGGCGTGGGGGCAGGCTTTGCGCTCGGCGCCGCCACCACCCGGCCCGAACGCGAGGTCTGGATCATCTTCGGCGACGGCGCGTGTGGCTGGAGCCTGGCCGAGTTCGACACCTTCGTCCGCCACGCCATCCCGGTCATCGCGATCGTGGGCAACGACGCCGGCTGGACGCAGATCGCGCGCGAACAGGTGAAGATGCTGAAGGACGATGTGGCCACCGTGCTGGCACGCACCGCGTACCACGAAGTGGTGCGCGGCTTCGGCGCCGAAGGTCTGCTGGTGAGGCACAGCGACGAGGTGCCTGCGGCACTCAAGCGTGCGCGTGAACTGGCGCGGCAGGGCAAGCCGGTGCTGGTGAATGTCTGGCTCGACAAGACGGAGTTTCGGCAGGGGTCGTTGTCGATGTAGAGGATGCGTTGCGGCGCCTGCTGAAGCAGACCGTGGCGGTTCAACCTGGCGCCGGCGATGTCCGCCTGCTCTTGAGGAAACGCACGGCCGCCCGAAGTTTCCTCAACCCCCACGGGGGGCGGACGACGTATGTCGTCGGCCTGGGGGCGCTCTCAAGTACCGCAAGCAAGAAGACCGCCCCGGGAAAGTGCGCTTGAACCGGGCATTGCTCTCACCTACGATCCGCCGTTCGCATTCCGCGAACCAATATTCAACAGGAACAGGACATGACCAAATATCTGAAGAGCTTCATCGCTTGTACCGCGCTGCTTGCGTTTGCCGGCGTCATCGTCGCGCAGAGCCCCGCGCTCACGCGCACGATCGTCACCAAGGCCGACGTGTCGGTGGCTGGCCGCGAAGCGGTGATTGCCCGCGTCGAGGTCGCGCCCGGTGGCATCGCCGGTTGGCACACGCATCCCGGCGACGAGATCAGCTATGTGATGGACGGCGAAGCGACGTTGCTGATCGCAGGCCAGCCGCCGCGCAAGGTCGCGGCTGGCGAAGGCTTCGTCATTCCCGCCGGTGTCGTGCACAACGCGAAGAACGACGGCGCGACCGCGATCAAGCTTGTCGGCGTCTATGTCGTCGAGAAGGGCAAGCCGCTGGCGTCTCCAGCTTCCGCGCCGGCGCAGTAGACCCGGGGCGCCGCGGGCGGGGCGGCCGGCAACCCATGGCCGACCCGCCGCTGCTACGCAGCGGCACGTTCGGCTCGTCGCAGCGTCGACGACCGGCCGCATTCAGGCAACGCGATAGCCAGATTGCTTGCGAAAACCACTTCAAGGTCTGGCTCGCTGGCCGTAGCCTGTGGTGGCCGATCGATTGACACATGGTGCAGTCGTGTGTATCGTACACATGTGAGTAGCGCTGACCTGATACGTGAACTCAAGAAGGCGGGTTGGCGACTTGCCCGTGTCAACGGTTCTCATCATGTCTTCACACACCCGCAGCGCACAGGCATCGTCGTGGTTCCTCACCCCAAGAAGGACTTGGGGCTCGGGTTGGTGAAGGCCATACGGCAGCAGGCCGGGATTTGAGAAAAGGCTGCAACATGCGATACCCCGTCGCCATCGAACCTGGCACCGAGACCGAAGCATTCGGCGTCGTTGTACCTGACCTGCCCGGGTGCTTCTCGGCCGGTGACACGATGGAAGAGGCCATGGTCAAGGCCGAAGAAGCCATCGCTGCCTGGATCGAAACCGCCCTCGACAAGGGGCAGGACATCCCCCAGCCGTCCAGCGTCGATGCATTGCGCAGGAAGCACAAGGAATGGAAGTCATGGGTCTGGGCCGTCGTCAAGGTGGATCCCGCGGTGCTTGATGACACTCTGGAGCGAGTCAACATCAGTCTGCCGCGACGCGTGCTGCACCGGCTCGACGCATTGGCGCGTGCCTCGGGCGAGACTCGCTCGGGGTTCATTGCGCGCTTGGCCCTGGAGGGCCACCAAGCCACCACCTGATCACCGACGGCGGCGCTCGATGCGCGCATTGCGGACCTCGATCTGGACACCCGAACACCTGCGATGGGTCGGCCCGCGACGCACAATCGGCTTGACCGCGAAAGCACGAGCAGCCGCCCGAATCGAGGTTGCCGCCGTCTGCCCATCGCCGCCGACACGTCCGTTCAAGACCCGACAGCGCAGCCTTGGCGCCGATGAAACCAGCGACCCCTCACACCGCGACGATACCCCTGCGCCTACCGCTGTTGCGCGGCGAGCGGCGTCTGCGCATCGCGCTCGTGGGCTTGCCCAACAGCGGCAAGAGCACGTTCTTCGAGGCCGTTGCGAGCACGTCGGTGAAGAGCGGCGCGCTCGCAGGCACGCGCCTGGCCTACAACGAATGCGCGGTGCAGATCGGCCTGGACGAAGCGCGCGTGATCGATCTGCCGAGCATCCGCTCGCCGCACCATTTCGAGCCGCAAGACCGCGCCGCGCTGAAGTACCTGCTGTGGGGCGACGAGCGCCCGCCCGTTTCGCTGCACGAGCCCGATGGCCCGCCGGCGCCCTTTGCGCCGCCCGACGTCATCGTGCAGGTGCTCGACGCCACGGCCCTCGAACACCATCTCGAGCTGACGTTGAAACTGGTGAATTTCGGCCGGCCGCTGGTGATTGCGCTGAACAAGATGGACGAAGCCGGCGAGCGCGGCATCTACGTCAATGCCGGCGCGTTGAGCGCAGCGCTCGGCGTGCCCGTCATCGCCACTGCCGCGATCATGGGGCATGGCATCGCCGAGTTGTTCCGCGCGGCGGTGCAGACCGTGCGCGACGGTGTGCGAGCGCATGCGCAAGCGCCGAGCGCACATATCAACGCCGCCCTCGAGCCGCTCGCATCCTTGTTGGGCGCACCGGAGATCGAACAGGCCTTCCGCATCCCTGCGCAATTGCTCGTGGCGCAGATCGCAGAGGGCGATCCGTATTTCCTCGACGAGATGGAGCAGCACTTTCCCGGGTATTTGCCCGAAGTCCAACGCCTGCTCGCCAGCGCCGGCCGCGCGCTGCCGCGTCCACTCGCCGATGAACTGCACGCCGACCGCCACCATCGCGCGGCCACGCTGTTCGAAGCCGCGACCCGATTCGGCGCACCGCACGAAGGCCGCGGCTGGCGCTACTGGCTCGATGAACTGTTCCTGAGTCCGCGCTGGGGTTTCGTCGGCAGCGTGGCGGTATTCGCGACCGTTCTGTTCGTCGTGTTCTATGTCAGCCAATGGATCGACCGCGAGACTGCGGCACGGCTGGTCACATGGGCCGCCGGGTGGCAACCGCAGTCCACGGCCGGTGTCGTCGGGCGTGCGGTGCTGGACGGCTTGATCGGCCTTGTCGGCATCGTCGTGCCGTACATGCTTCCGCTGGTGCTGCTGCTGGTGGCGCTGGAGGAGGTGGGCGTCATGGCACGCATCGCCTTCGCGGTCGACCGCACGTTTCACCGCATCGGCCTGCACGGTGGCGTGGCAGTGCCGTTCCTGCTCGGGCTGGGATGCAACGTACCGGCGATCTCGGCCATCGGCAAGACGACGACGGGCCGCGAGCGCGTGATGGCTTCGCTGCTCGTGACTTTCGTGCCCTGCTCGGCGCGCTCGGCGATCATCCTGGCGCTGGCCGGCAAATACCTGGGCGGGCTGGGGGTGGTGGCGATCTTCCTGCTGACGATGCTGGTGATCGCGGCGCTCGGACAGGTCTTGCGGCACCGCTACCCCCGTGGCGGCCCGGGCCAGGTGCAGCAGATCCCGCCCTACGCGCTGCCGCGCTGGCTGCCCATGCTGCGCGAGACCTGGGAGCGCACCAGCGACATCCTGACCATCGTCACCCCGCTGCTGGTCGGTGGCAGCGTGGTGCTGGCACTGCTTGCGCATGCGGGTGCCGACCAATATATCAACGCGTTGCTGACCCCGATCACCCATTGGTGGCTCGGGCTGCCTGTGGTGCTCGGCGTGCCCATCCTGTTCGGGGTGCTGCGCAAGGAGCTGTCGCTGCTGATGATCTACCAGGCACTGGGCAGCTTCGACGTCGGTCAGTACCTCGACCAGGTGCAGATCATGACGTTCCTGCTGTTCCTGACTTTCTACGTGCCCTGCATTTCGACCTTCGCCGTGATGCTCAAGACGATCGGGCGGCGCGAGGCCCTGTTCTCGGTGTCGCTGTCGGTGGCGGTTGCGCTGCTGGTGAGCGGAGTCGTACGCTTCGGGCTCGAGGGCGCGCGGCTGCTGTTGGCGTAAGGCCAGGGGCGCACGCCGTCCGGGCCCGGGTCGTTGCGCGTCCGCCGGGTCGTTGATGCCGACGCAGGCAAGCGGTGCGCGCATTGCCAGTGCCGCGCCGGGTCGTCTATATTGCGCACTCCAGCCGGCGAGCGGCGCCGCCTGAATTGCGCGCGACCGCGCGAAGAGGCCCCTCGCCCATTTCCTTTGGAGATCCCATGTTCGGCCCCATCACCATCCCCTTCGGCGCAAAGATGCTGTTCAACACCGTCAAGCTCAAGACCGGCGTGGGCATCGACGATGTGGACCTCGCGCTCGCCGAGATGTGCAGCGTGGTCAAGGAAACCTACGGCGGCGACAAGGGCGGGTTCATCGCCGGGCAGGTGATGCGATTCTCGGGATTCGTCTCCGATGAAGGCTCGCTTGGCGCTGCCCAGGGTGCCGACCACGACATCGCCATCGTCACCTACTGGCGTTCCTTCGCGGAGCACGAACGTTCGCACGCGGACGCGGTATTCCGCGAGAAGTTCGCAGCCCTGGCGAAGATGTGCGACGGGTCGCAGGAACTCGGCTACGACCTGCTCTGGCAGGGCGCACCGGAGTAGCGGGCGTCTGAAACTCTCCTGCCTGAACCCATGAGGGCCTTCTTTGCGGATTTGTTGTATGCCCCCGCCAGTGAGATCGGTATCACTGAACGCTTGTCCTGCTCGTCCGGTCCGAGCCCTGGATCTTGCTCTCGAAAGGAATCCGCATGAACCACAAACCTGGCGTCCCGCCCCGCGGTGTTCGCCTGCTGCAAGATCCGCTGCTCAACAAGGGCAGCGCCTTCACTGAAGCCGAGCGTGACGCCCTCGGTCTGCGCGGCCTGCTGCCGCCGCACGTTCATACCCAGGATGAACAGGCCGCGCGCGTGTTGCAGCATTTGCGCAGCCTGTCCGACCCGCTCGAACAGTACATGGCGTTGAACTCGCTGCACGATCGCAATGAAGCGCTGTTCTTTCGGATCGTGTGCGACAACGTCGACGAGATTCAACCGCTGATCTACACGCCGACGGTCGGGCTGGCCTGCCAGAGATTCAGTCATATCTACCAGCGGCCGCGCGGGATGTTCATCAGCATCAATGATCGTGGCCGGATTGCCGAGGCGCTGCGCAACTGGCCGCTCAGGGCCGGCATCATCGTCGTCACCGATGGCGAGCGCATCCTCGGCCTGGGCGATCAAGGGGCGAATGGCATGGGCATTCCCGTCGGCAAGCTGTCGCTGTACACCGCCTGTGCCGGCGTGGACCCGGCGCTGTGCCTGCCGGTCACGCTCGACATGGGCACCAACAACGAACCACTCCTGGAAGACCCCTACTATGTGGGGCTGCGCCGGCGCCGCGTCACCGGGCCTGCCTACGATGAGTTGATCGACGAGTTCATCACCGCAGCGCACGAAGTGTTCCCGAACGTGATCATCCAGTTCGAGGACTTCGCGAACCACAATGCGTTCCGCCTGCTGCACAAGTACCGTGATCGCATCTGCACCTTCAACGACGACATCCAGGGCACGGCCGCGGTTGCACTCGCGGGTGTGCTGTCGGCGCTGCGCATCAAGGGCACGAAGCTGGCCGATGAAAAGCTCCTGTTCCTCGGCGCCGGCGAGGCGGCCACCGGCATCGCCGATCTGATCGTTGCGGAGCTGGTCGGCTCGGGCATGAACCTGGGCGACGCGAGAAAGCGCTGCTGGCTGGTCGATTCGAAGGGGCTGGTGGTGAAGTCGCGCGCCGGACTGCCTGCGCAGAAGTTGCCTTATGCGCACGAGCACGCGCCGATCGGCGACTTCCTTTCGGCAGTGAAGGCACTTCGCCCCACCGGCGTGATCGGCGTCGCCGCAGTCGGCGATACGTTCACGCCGCAGGTCCTGCGCGCGATGGCCGAGTGCAACGCGCGCCCCATTGTTTTCGCGTTGTCCAATCCGCACTCGAAGGCAGAGTGCAGCGCCGAGCAGGCCTATGCCGGAACCGACGGGCGCGCGCTGTTCGCTTGTGGCAGCCCGTACGCACCCGTGCGCGTGGGGACCAAGACGCTGGTTCCGCGGCAGGGCAACAACTCCTACATCTTCCCTGGTGTCGGCCTTGGCGCCATCGCCTGCGGTGCAACGCGCATCACCGATGAAATGTTTCTTGCCTCGGCGAAAACGCTGGCGGCCCAAGTCACCCCAGCCGACCTCGATCAAGGCAGCCTGTATCCACCGCTGGCGAACATTCGCGAGGTATCGGCGCAGATCGCGGCGGCGGTCGTCGAAATCGCATACGAACGTGGGCTTGCCGCCGCGCCGCGGCCGAAGAACTCTCTGGAGCACGTGCGCAAACAGATGTACGACCCGCGCTACCCGAGTTACGCCTGACTCGACTCCGAAGACTTCGCTCCAGGTCAGCGGTTGTGACCAGCAGCGCCGGATTGGCAAGCCCAAACAACGGCGAGGCGATTCCCACTGCAGCCGACAAGGCCGGTTCAGCGCAAGCCCCGCGCGCGCGCACGCAGCTTGGCCAGGCCCACGCCGTTCGCGGTGCCGGCGGCGGCCGCCCTACGCGCGCGCGCGCAGCCAGGCTGCCACGGCGTCGGCCTCGAGGTGGCCGCCTCTGATGCAGTCACCGACCGAGACCCCGCCCTTCCAACTCGCGCAGAAGAAAAGCCCCGGCAGCGCGCGCTGCGCCGCCGCGGT
>JAEMQF010000412.1 GCA_022758925.1 Burkholderiales bacterium
AAAGGCGAGCTATCGAAGTTGACGGCGACTGCTACCCGGCCATACCGTTCGGATTCAGACGCTGCCAGCGCCAGGTATCGACGCACATCGCATCGAGGTCGCGCAGACCTTGCCAGCCCAGGGCCAGCCGCGCCAACGTCGGATCAGCGTAACACGCGTCGATGTCACCAGGACGCCGCGACACAATGTCGAACGGCACGCTGCATCCGCTGGCACGTTCGAACGCGCGCACGAGCTCCAACACACTGTGGCCGCGGCCTCTGCCCAGGTTCGCCGTGATCGAACCCTTGCCATCGAGCAGGTAGCGCAATGCGGCCACATGGCCATCGGCGAGATCGAGCACGTGGATATAGTCGCGCACGCCGGTGCCGTCAGGCGTGTCGTAGTCGTTGCCGAAGATCTGCAGGCGCGCGCGTTTGCCCATGGCGACCTGGCTCACGTAGGGCATCAAGTTGTTCGGCGTGTCACGCGGATCCTCGCCGATCAGCCCACTTTCATGCGCTCCCACCGGGTTGAAGTAGCGCAGATATCCGATCGCCCAGGTTGGATCTGCTTTCTCCAGGTCGCGCAGGATGTTTTCACCCATCAGCTTGGTCGCGCCGTACGGACTGGTCGTTGCCAGCGCCGCGTCTTCTCGGATCGGCAGTCTTTCGGGCTTGCCGTAGACCGTCGCGCTGGAACTGAACACCAGCGTCTTGCAGCAGTGTCGCTGCATCGTCTGGCACACATTGAGCAGGCTGCCCAGGTTGTTGGCGTAGTAGGCCAGTGGCCGGACCGTACTCTCCCCGACCGCCTTGTGGGCCGCGAAATGCACGACGGCGGCAATGCGGCGCCCGGCGAACACCGCATCCAGAGCGCTCGCGTCGCAGACATCGGCCTGCACGAACTCGGGCCGCAAGGTACCGATACGCTCGAGCCGGCTCAGCACTTCGGGCGAGCTGTTGCTGAAGTTGTCGACCCCAATCACGTTGAAACCTGCGGCTTGCAATGCGAGCCAGGTGTGCGAGGCGATGTAGCCGGTAGCGCCGGTGAGCAGAATCGTCGGGTTTGTCATCGGGTCGAGAACTGCACGTTGCAGCTCGCCAGCGAGGTGCTGTACCGGCTCGACACGTGCAGTGAGGTGCCTGATATTGCGGCGCGGCGGTGGCGGTTTCGCTGTGTCAGAGCGCCATGTGCAGCGAAGGCAACGATGCCAAGCCGAACGACAGGTGCAGATTGCCCTGACTGCTTGTCTCCAGGCTCATTTTGTTCATCTGCACTGCGGCGCCTCAGGCCGCATGCTTGGCCGGGGTCTGGTTCAAGGCGAGCCCCAAACTCCCCGACAGGCGCCAGATGGTCGAGCAATCGAGCCCGGCATTCGCGCCACAGCCCGTATTGCCGAGGTTTCGGATGTCTTCGCGGCGCGTCGCGCGTACCGGTTGCCAGCGGCTCACTGCGCAAGCGCTTCGGGCTCGCAAACGTGAGTGCGAATGCGAGCAGGCACAACGCCAGCGCCGGGCGATCCACAGGCACATTCAAAGCCAGCAGCGTCGCGAGAAACGTCAGGAGGGTGATGCCCGGTTCGAGAAGCGCTGCGACGAGCGGCGTGACTGACTGCGGCGCCTGGAAGAACGTTCGGTTGATGGTGCGCTCTTCGGACATCGTTTTGGCATGGCGCCGAGGCTCGTGACCTGGGAATTCTGTACCAAAAGAGCGCAACCCGCCCAAGCTTGCGCCTGGCATCGACATCAGGGCCATGGCGTGACCGCCTGCCTACAATCCGCGCATGTTCCACGGCCTGAACACGATTGCCGGAGCAGCCCTGATGGAGCGAGTCACGTTGCTCGTCAATCACGTGTTGGCCAGCGAAAGCATGGCCACGCTGCGCCTGCAGCCACATGCGGGGCGTTGTATCCGGGTTCAAGCCAACGGCTGGCCGGGCCTGCTACCGCCCTTGCCTGACGTCGCCTTTCGAATCACGCCGGCAGGACTGCTCGAGTGGTGTGGGGAAGGCGCCCCGACCGATGTTGCGCTGCAGATCGATATCGATGCCTCAAACCCCGCCAAGGTCGCACTGCTGGCATTGGCGGGTGAGCGACCTCGCATCGAAGTTGCAGGCGAAGCGACACTGGCGAATGACGTGAACTGGCTGTTTGACAACTTGCGCTGGGACATCGAAGACGACCTCGAGGGGCTCGTCGGGCCTGCCGCAGCACATCGCCTCGGTGAACTCGGGCGCGCCATCGCAAGCGCAGTGCGCCTGGCCGCACAATCCCTGGCCGGCGTCGCCCGCAGCGCCGAGCCCATGCCATGAGGCATGTTCTGCGGCTGATTCGAATCCTCCTGACGGTGCTTCGCTACGGGCTGGATGAGCTGGCCCTGTCGGGTTTTCGTCAGCCCTGGGTGCGGCTCCTGGTGCGCCTGATGACGATCGGCCGACGCCTGGATGCGCCGCGCGGCGAGCGCTTGCGCAAGGGCCTGGTGCGGCTCGGCCCGATCTTCGTCAAGTTCGGCCAGGTGTTGTCGACGCGCCGCGACTTGCTGCCCGATGACTTCGCCGACGAGCTTGCGCAGCTTCAGGACCAGGTGCCGCCGTTTTCGGCCGACGTTTCGCGCGCGACCGTCGAGCGCGCGTTCGGCGGGCGCATTGACGAAGTGTTCGCCCGGTTCGACGCGGAGCCGATCGCAAGCGCTTCGATCGCTCAAGTGCACTTTGCGGCACTCAAAGACGGCCGCGAAGTTGCCGTGAAGGTGCTTCGCCCTGGCATGCTCGAGGTGATCGAAGGCGACTTGACGCTGTTGCGCACCCTCGCGCGTTGGGTCGAGCGCTTGTCGGCAGACGGCCGGCGCCTCAAGCTGAGCGAAGTGGTCGCCGAGTTCGACACTTACCTGCACGACGAACTCGACCTGGTGCGCGAGGCCGCCAACGCTTCGCACCTGCGGCGCAACATGCAGGGCTTGAACCTGATTCTCGTGCCCGAGATGGTGTGGGAGTTGTGCACGCACGACGTGATCGTGATGCAGCGCATGAATGGCATTCCGATCAGCCAGAAACAGCGCCTGGTCGAAGCCGGTGTCGATATAACGAAGCTGGCGCGAGACGGTGTCACGATCTTTTTCACCCAGGTGTTTCGCGACGGCTTTTTCCACGCCGACATGCACCCGGGCAACATCCAGGTGTCGGTCGAGCCGGCGACGTTCGGCCGCTACATTGCGCTCGACTTTGGCATCGTCGGTACGCTCACCGAATCCGACAAGCAATACCTCGCGCACAACTTCATTGCATTCTTCCGGCGCGACTACAAACGCGTTGCCGAACTGCACCTGGAAAGCGGCTGGGTGCCGCCGGACACCCGCGTCGACGAACTCGAAGGCGCGATCCGTGCCGTGTGCGAGCCGCACTTCGACCGGCCGCTGAAAGACATCTCGCTGGCGCAGGTGCTGCTGCGCCTGTTCCAGGCCTCGCGCCGCTTCAACGTCGGAATCCAGCCGCAGTTGGTGTTGCTGCAAAAGACCCTGCTCAATGTCGAAGGCCTGGGGCGTCAGCTCGACCCCAATCTGGACTTGTGGAACACCGCCAAGCCATTCCTGGAGCGCTGGATGGATGCGCAGATTGGCTGGCGCGGGTTGCTCGCTCGTCTCGAGCATGAGGCGCCGCGCTACGCGCAGCTCCTGCCCGAGCTGCCGCGCCTGCTGCACCAGGCGTTGCGGCCGCGCGAGCCGCTGGATCAGCGACTCTTGGCTGAGCTACTGGCCGAGCAGCAACGGACCAATCGCTTGCTGCGGGGGTTGCTCTATTTCGCGGCCGGCGGCGTTGCGGGTACTCTGTTGGCCCTGACACTGATGGGGCGACACTTGATTTGACAACTTGCGCGGGCTCTGTTTCGCGGGATTAAACTGCGCGCGCTCTCGCTGTCGCTTCGCCGCTGCATCAAGGAACCCCGGCCATGTTGATTACCTTCGTCGTCCTGTATATGGCGGTCACGATCGCCATTGGCCTGCTCGCCGCGCGCCGCGTGCACAACTCGAAGGACTACTTGATCGCCGGGCGCAGCCTGCCGCTGTACATGAACGTTGCGACTGTGTTTGCCACATGGTTCGGCGCCGAGACCGTGCTTGCGGTGTCAGCCACTTTCGCCAAGGACGGCCTGCGCGGGATTGCGGGTGACCCCTTTGGCGCCTCGGTGTGCCTGGTGCTCGCGGCGCTGCTGTTCGCGCGCTTGTTCTATCGTATGAACCTGCTGACGATCGGCGACTTCTACAAACATCGCTATGGCCAGTCGATCGAGGTCCTGACCAGCGTCGCGATCGTCGCCAGCTACCTCGGCTGGACCTCGGCGCAGATGACGGCGCTGGGCCTCGTGATTCACGTGTTGTCGGGTGCGACGATTGATCTGAACAGCGCGATCTTGATCGGCGCTGGCATCGTGCTTGTTTACACCATCTTCGGCGGCATGTGGTCCGTGGCATTCACCGATCTGTTCCAGACCGTCATCATTCTCATCGGGCTCACGCTGGTCGCCGTCGCCGTCGGTGACCTTGCAGGGGGGGCGTCGAAAGTCATTGCGCAAGCGGCGGCCGAGGGCAAATTCACGATGTTCCCGGCCGAGATGGGAGCGTCTGGCTATTGGGCCATGGCCAGCGCGTTCGTTGCCTTCGCCTTCGGCTCAATTCCCCAACAAGATGTTTTTCAGCGCATGACCAGCGCGAAGAACGAAAGGACCGCGGTGCGCGGCACGATCATCGGCGGCGCGATCTATTTTTGCTTCGCCTTCGTGCCGATCTTCATCGGCTACGCGGCGCTCGTTGCCGAGCCTTCGCTGAAAGAGCTGTTTGCCTCCGACGACGCGCGCCAGATCCAGCGCATCCTGCCTGATCTGGTGCTTGCAAAGATGCCGTTGTGGACGCAGATCATGTTCTTCGGCGCGTTGCTGTCGGCCATCCTGTCTACCGCGAGCGGCGCGCTGCTGGCGCCCACGGCGTTGTTCACCGAGAACGTGCTGCGGCCGTTCGTGCCCCGCATGGGCGACCGCCAGTTCCTGCTCACCTTGCGCATCGTGCTCGTCACCTTCACCTGCGCCGCCTTGCTTTTCGCGCTGAACAGCAAGAGCACGATGTACGAGATGGTGCAAAACGCCTACAACGTGACCCTCGTCGGCGCCTTCATCCCATTGCTCGCCGGAGCCTACTGGAAGCGCGCGACGACGCAGGGTGCCCTCGCGTCCGTGGTGTTTGGCGTGGGCGTATGGGTGGGTGCGACGCAGCTCGGCGAAGGCGTGCCGATTCCGGCAAACTTGCTCGGCCTGTGCGCTTCGGCCCTGTTCATGGTGCTGGCATCGCTTGCGCCGCAGGTCTTGCGCCAGCACGGGCATAGCATCGAACACACGTCTCGCGCAGCAGCGGCCCACGTCCGCTGAGATCAGCTTCGCTCCACGCTGTCGCCGGGCCGAGACTTACAATCGCAGGCTTTGGGTTGTGAGGCCAGGAGCCATGCCGATTTATGCCTATCGTTGCGACGCATGCGGTCACGCCAAGGACGTGCTGCAAAAACTCTCGGATGCACAGCTGACCGCGTGCCCCGCATGCGGCGCAGAGGCTTTCCAAAAGCAAGTCACCGCCGCCGGCTTCCAGCTCAAGGGTTCGGGCTGGTATGTGACCGACTTCAAAGGCAACGGTCAGAACAAGCCGGCGAGCAGCGACAAGGGTGATGTTGCGCAGGCTGGCGGCGGGACCACAGACGCCAAGGCGGCCGAAGGCCAGGCAGGCAAGAGCGTCGAAACCGCTTCCTCGGCGCCTGCGGCCAAGACCGAAGGAGCGGCGGACAAGGCTGCGGGCAAGCCTGCGGACAAGCCAGCCGTGAAGCCGGCCGACAAGCCGCCCTCCATCCCAGGGAGCACCTTGCCGTGACGCTTGGGAACATTTCGTAGCAGGGGAGCGGCCTTGAAGAAATACCTCATCGCCGGCCTTCTGGTGTGGCTGCCGATGGCCGTCACGATCTGGGTGCTGCAAGCAGCGCTGGGTCTGATCGACGGCGTGTTCGGCTGGATACTCAGCGCCTCGCAGGCAGTGCTGCCGGAAACGGCGCGCAGCACCTTGGAGCTGCTGCGCCATGTGCCTGGTCTGGGCGCCATTGTGGTGGTGGTGGGCTTGCTGTTGACCGGTGCATTTGCAGCGAACATCGTCGGTCAGTGGTGGCTCAGACAGGGGCACCGCCTGCTCATCAAGATCCCCATCGTCAAGTCGATCTACAACTCGGTCAAGCAGGTCTCCGACACGCTATTTTCCAGCACCGGCAACGCGTTTCGCGAGGCGGTATTGGTCGAATACCCGCGCAGCGGTGCCTGGACCATCGCATTTGTCACCGGCATCCCCAGCGGCGAAGCCGGCGCACAACTCGGTGGTGACTACCTGAGCATCTATGTCCCGACCACGCCGAACCCGACGTCGGGCTTTTTCCTGATGGTGCCGCGCTCCGACGTCATCGTTCTGAGCATGAGCGTCGACGAAGCGCTCAAGTACGTGATCTCGATGGGTGTTGTGGCACCTGCGATGAACGTCGTTGCACTGCCGCAAACGTCTCGAAACTGACGCAGTGCCTGCGCCTGGCGCGTCAGCGCCGCGCACGCCGAACTTGCGCTTCCCAGCGCGCCTTTCGAGACACGATCAAACGATCCTGGAGTGAAACATGAGAACGACTTACTGTGGCCTGGTGAGCGATACGCTGCTCGGGCAAACGATCACGTTGATGGGCTGGGCGCATCGCAGACGCGACCATGGCGGCGTGATCTTCATTGACCTGCGCGACCGCGAAGGCCTGGTGCAGGTGGTGTGCGACCCGGATCGGGCCGACATGTTCAAGATTGCCGCAGACGTGCGAAACGAGTTTTGTCTGCGCGTTGTCGGCCGGGTTCGGGCGCGCCCGGCAGGTACCGAGAACGTCAACCTCACGAGCGGCAAGGTCGAAGTGCTGTGCCTCGAGATCGAAGTTCTCAACCCGAGCATCACGCCGCCGTTCCAACTCGATGACGACAACCTTTCGGAGACGACGCGCCTGACGCACCGCGTGCTCGACTTGCGCCGCCCCAGCATGCAACGCAACATGATGCTGCGCTATCGGGTCGCGATGGAGGTGCGCAAGTTCCTCGATGCGAACGGCTTCATCGACATCGAAACCCCGATGCTCACCAAGAGCACCCCCGAGGGCGCACGCGACTACCTCGTGCCCAGCCGCGTCCACCCCGGCGAGTTCTTCGCCTTGCCGCAGTCGCCCCAGTTGTTCAAACAACTCTTGATGGTGGCCGGCTTCGACCGCTACTACCAGATCGTCAAGTGTTTCCGCGACGAAGACCTGCGCGCCGACCGCCAACCCGAATTCACGCAAATCGACATCGAAACCTCGTTCCTCGCGGAGGATGAGATTCGCTCAATGTTCGAGGGCATGATTCGCAGCACGTTCGAACATGCCATTGGAGTCAAGCTGCCTACCTTTCCCGTGATGCTCTACTCCGAGGCGATGGCGCGCTATGGTTCGGACAAGCCCGATCTGCGCGTCAAGCTCGAACTCACCGAGTTGACCGACGTGATGGTTGACGTCGACTTCAAGGTCTTCTCGGCGCCGGCAAGGGCGGTTGGGGGGCGCGTCGCCGCGCTGCGAATCCCGGGCGGCGGCGAAATGAGCCGCGGCGAAATCGACGGCTACACCGAGTTCGTCAAGATTTACGGCGCCAAGGGGTTGGCATGGATCAAGGTCAACGATGCGAGCAAGGGCCGCGAAGGCTTGCAGTCACCCGTCGTGAAGAACCTGCACGATGCGGCGCTCGCGAAAATCATCGCGCGCAGCGGTGCCCGCGACGGCGACCTGCTGTTCTTCGGCGCCGACATCGCGAGCATCGTCAACGATGCGCTGGGTGCATTGCGCGTCAAGATCGGCCACAGCGATTTCGGCAAGGCACACGGCCTCGTGCAGGGCGACTGGGAGCCGCTGTGGGTGGTGGACTTTCCGATGTTCGAGTTCGACGACGCTGCAAAACGCTGGAACGCGGTGCACCACCCGTTCACCGCGCCCAAGGACGGTCATGAAGACTGGCTCGAGACCGACCCGGGCCGTTGCGTCGCCAAGGCTTACGATGTGGTGCTCAACGGCATCGAACTCGGCGGCGGCTCGGTGCGTATCCACCGCGAAGAGGTGCAGAGCAAGGTGTTTCGTGCGCTGCAAATCGGCGCCGAAGAAGCGCAGCTCAAGTTCGGCTTTCTGCTCGACGCGTTGCGCTACGGTGCGCCCCCCCATGGGGGCATCGCGATCGGACTGGACCGCTTCGTGATGCTCATGACAGGGGCGGAATCGCTGCGCGACGTGATCGCCTTCCCCAAGACGCAGCGTGCGCAATGCCTGTTGACGAATGCGCCAAGCAGCGTCGACGAGAAACAGCTGCGCGAGTTGCACATTCGCCTGCGCACGCCGCAGGCAAGTTAGGCGAACCGTGCTCGACAGCATGAGCCCGGCAAGACCCGCCGCGCAACGCCGTCCGCCGAAGATTCCAGAGTCGGTGCTGGTGGTGATCCACAGCATCGAGCTCGACGTGCTGCTGATCGAGCGCGCCGACGCCCCGGGCTACTGGCAAAGTGTGACGGGTTCGAAAGACAGTCTGACCGAGGCGCTGACCACCACCGCGGTGCGCGAAGTGGCCGAAGAAACCGGCATCGTGATCGGTTCGCCGCGGATTCCGCGCGCGGCCCTGCGCGATTGGCACCTGAGCAATGTCTATCAGATCTACCCGGTCTGGCGCCACCGCTATGCGCGCGGCGTCACGCACAACACGGAACATGTCTTCGGTCTTCGCGTGCCGCGCGACGTGGCGGTGACCCTGTCGCCGCGCGAGCATTTGCGCTACGAGTGGCTGCCATGGCGCGAAGCGGCCGAACGTTGTTTTTCGCCCTCGAACGCCGAAGCCATTCTGCACCTGCCGCGTCTTGCCGGATGAGCCACGCCCCGTCCACATTGCAAGGCGCTCACTTGCTGCGCGTGGCCACCTACAACATCCACAAGGGCGTGCGCGGCGTGGGCCCGCGCAAGCGCCTGGAGATCCACAACCTGGTGCTGGGCATCGAAGCGCTTGACGCCGACATGGTGTTCCTGCAGGAAGTGCGGCACTCGCATCGCGCCGATGCGCGGCGCTTTCCTGACACCCAGATCGGCTGGCCACGCCTGCCTCAGGCGGACTACCTTGCCCCCGAAGGCTACGCCGTCGCTTACCGCACGAATGCGGTCACGCGTTTTGGTGAACATGGCAATGCGCTGCTGTCGCGCTGGCCGCTCGGTGAAGTTGGGCACCACGACGTGTCGGACCATCGCTTCGAGCAGCGTGGCCTGCTGCATGTGCCGGTGCAGTGGCGCGGCACGACGCTGCACGCCGTGGTCGCGCACCTGGGGCTGATGCACTCCGGCCGGGTGCGCCAGGTCGAGCGCCTGGCGCGCTTCGTCGCGGCTGAGGTGCCGCCCGAGGCGCTGTTGATCGTGGCCGGTGACTTTAACGATTGGGGCGAAAAGCTGGACGCGCCAATGCGACGCTGCGGCCTGACGCGGGCCGTGGTCGAAGGCGCGCGCGCGCGCGTGAACACGTTTCCGTCGCGGGTGCCAGTGTTTTCGCTCGACCGCATCTACACGCGCGGCCTGCGCTGCGTCTCGACCTCGGTGCCGCGCGGGGCAGCCTGGGCGCGCATGTCGGACCACCTGCCGCTGGTCGCGGAGCTCGAACTGGCCTGAGAGGCTGAGAGGCTGAGAGGCAATCCCATGCACCCGCGTAAGCCCCCCAAACAGGCCCAATCTAGGCGCAAAGCGCAGCCGGGCCGGTGGCCCGGCGAGCATTTGCAACGACGAGTGGGCCTGTTTGGGGGGCTTAC
>JAEMQF010000349.1 GCA_022758925.1 Burkholderiales bacterium
CGTGAACGGTGCGCTGGAGTGCGGCTATCACGGCAGGACCTACGACGCGCAAGGGCGCGTCATCCGCATCCCGCACAAGGAAACGCCGGGCCGCCCCAAGGTTCCTTGACCCCCTCGGGGGGCGGACGACGTATGTCGTCGGCCTGGGGGCGCTCAATACGACCCCGAGCGGCCGATCCCGGCCGAGTACCGCACGCCCGCCTACCGCTGCGTGGCACGCCACGGCTACGCCTGGGTCGCGCTGGAGGAGCCGATCGCGACTATCCCCGAGCTGCCCGAGTTCGGCGCCCCGGCCTGGCGCACGATCTTCCAGTTCTACGAGCCGTGGGCCACGAGCCCGCTGCGGGTGCTGGAGAACAGCTGCGACAACGCGCATTTCAGCTTCGGGCATCGCGCCACGTTCGGCGTCGCCGCGACGCCCGAGCCGAGCACTGGCTGTTGCGCAACGACCGCGAAGAAGACTGCCCGGCGCGGCTGCTCATCGACTTCGACCACGTCATCGCGCGCGAAGACAAAGACATGCTCGAAGCCACCGACCCGAATGCCGTGATCGACACGCGCCGTTCGCGGCTCCAGACTCTGTGCTGAGGGGCCCGCCCAAAGCCCGACCGGCTCCTGGTGGCGTCTCACGCCAGGTGGGCCGATGCGCGCAATCGGCGCCGATGCGGCCGGGCCGCTGGCCATCGAGCTGGCCGCAGGGGTGCGGTTGGCGCTGACAGGGCGCGCTGACCTCGCACTTTTCTGATCTGCCTCAAAGCGGCATCGCGGGGGGCGCTTTATATTGTTCGACGCCGCTGTCCACTTCACAAGAGATGGCTGGCGATGAAAGTCAGTCGGGCAGCGGTGGCTGCGCGGCGTCCAGCCGCGTATCAAGCTCATAGGAGGTGTCATGAACACCACCCGTTTGCCAAGTCTGTTTGCTCCTGAACCTTTCGTGTTCGACGACGCGTTCCGCAGTTTCATGCGGCCGTTCCGCTGGGAGCCGACACCCGATACACCGCAGATCCCGATGGACGTTGTCGAGATGGACGACGCCTACATCGTCAGCGCGGTGATCCCGGGTGTGAGCAAGGAAGATATCCACGTCGAGATCGATGGTCGCCAGGTGATGATCACGACCGAGTACAAGAAGCCCGTCTACGAGAAGAAGGACGTTCGCTTCCTGCGCGGTGAACTGACCTACGGCTTCGCAAGCCGCGTCTTCACGCTCGGCTTCGAGATCGATCGCACCAAGGCGATTGCGAAGTATGTGGATGGCGTGCTGACGCTCAAGCTGCCCAAGTTCGTGGCGGCTCACGTCGATGCACTGGTCGTGCAATGACGATCGTGGCCCACGGGCTCTGAACGTGGGTCGTGAGTAGCAGGAGACGGGGCGGAAGATCGAGGATCTCCGCCCCGTCGGCCTTGTTGGAATGCGAATCGTCAGCGTCGGCCAGGAGACGGGTGTCGCAAACGATCGGCCATCGATTGGCGTACGCCGTCAGCAGCCCAGAAGCCGATTCACGCGCAAAGGTCTGCTCATTCGAGCATCAGTATTGCCGCGGAGATCGTCGAAATCACCCACACCGCTGCCACCAGGCAAAAATGAACCCGCACCTTCGGGGCATGAATCCTGTGTGGGCCTACATGCAACGTGGCCATACGGCCTCCCGATCGTCGGTGAACGGGCCGGCGCGTGCAAACCTGCACCGCGGTCCGGCACATTCCGGAACTCACGCTACACCCGCAGATGCGCGATCGCAAGCCACAAAGGCTGTGGATGTTGCGCTGCATCAACAAATATTTCAGGCCGCGTGATCTGAACCCATGCTGCGCGGTGCCAGCCCGGCGGGGTTGCCGAACGAGCGTCGGACCGGCTTCGAGTCCATCGTCGACGAGAAGCTCGCCGGGGCGATGCGCCGCAGGGCCCGGCAGTCAGTGCTGCTGCTGCACGCCGAAGGGCTGGTTCGATGAAACGGCGCCATGCGCAGCATGGATTCTTTCTCCGTGAGCCGTCTGTTTTTCGCGGAGACGATCAGTGCCGGCGCCGGAGCAGACCTTGGCCCGGCACCGGCGATCTCGTCAGATCCGCTCGAAGATCGCGGCGATGCCCTGGCCGCCGCCGATGCACATCGTCACCAACGCGTACCTGCCGCTGCTGCGTTGCAGCTCATAGAGCGCCTTGGTGGCGAGGAACGCACCCGAGCAGCCGATCGGATGGCCCAGCGCAATCGCGCCGCCGTTCGGATTCGTCTTCGCCGGGTCGAGCTCCAGGCCACGCGAGACCGCGATCGCCTGCGCCGCAAACGCTTCGTTCGACTCGATCACGTCGAGCTGGTCGATGCGCAGGCCGGCTTTCTTCAGCGCCAGCTTCGTCGCCGGGATCGGCCCTTCGCCCATGATCTCGTTGGGCACGCCGGCCACCGCGTAGGACACGAGCCGCGCCATCGGCTTGCGGCCGGTGGCGCTCGCCACGGCCGCATCGGCGAGCACGAGAAAGGCCGCGCCGTCGTTGATTCCCGACGCGTTGCCCGCGGTGACGCTGCCGTCCTTCTTGAACGCGGGTTTCATCTTGGCGAGTGTCTCGAGCGTCGTCTGCGCCTTCACGTGTTCGTCGGTATCGAAGGTGACCTCGCCTTTGCGCGTTTGTTTGACGATCGGCACGATCTGCGACTTGAAGCGCCCCTGTGCGATCGCAGCCGCGGCACGGCGGTGCGATTCAGCGGCGAGCGCGTCCTGCTGCTCGCGCGTGATGCCCCATTTCACGGCGAGGTTCTCCGCGGTGATGCCCATGTGGCCGACGCCGAAGGGATCGGTCAGCGTCGCCACCATCATGTCGACCATCTTCACGTCACCCATGCGCGCGCCGCTGCGCAGCGCGGTCGAAAGGTAGCCGCCGCGCGACATCACCTCGACGCCGCCACCGACGCCGTAGTCGGAATCGCCGAGCAGGATGTTCTGCGCCGTCGTCACCACCGCCTGCAGCCCCGAGGAGCAAAGCCGATTCACCGCCATCGCCACCGAGTCCATCGGCAGACCGGCCTGGATCGACGCGACGCGCGCGACATAGGCGAAGCGGCTGTCGGTGGGAATGCAGTGGCCGACCGTCACGTAGTTGATCTGTTTCGGATCGACGCCGGATCGCGCAACCGCTTCCTTCATGACCGTGCCGGCGAGTTCAGGCGGGTCGATGTCGGCCAGGCCGCCATTGAAAGTACCGATCGCGGACCGCACCGCCGACAGCACGACCACATCACGCTTGCTCATTTCAGTTCTCCTTGATTGTCGATACTCAATGCCCCGAAGCGCCCGCGGCGCCGATGCCGGTCTCGGAGCGCACTTGCTGCGCCAGGAACCCCGCGCGGTCCAATCCGGCGCGCCGGCTGTTGTCGAGAATCGAGAACAACCAGATGCCGACGAATCCTATCGTCATCGAAAACAGCGCGGGCGACTGGTACGGAAACAGTGCCGAGCCCTTTGCATTGCCCAAGGTCACCTCCCACACCGCGGGCGACACGACCGTCAGCAGCACCGACGAGATGAGCCCGAGAAAGCCGCCGATGACCGCGCCGCGCGTCGTGCAGTCTTTCCACAGCACCGACATCAACAGCACCGGGAAGTTGGCCGACGCGGCGATCGCGAACGCCAGGCTCACCATGAAGGCGATGTTCTGCTTCTCGAAGACGATGCCGAGCACGACCGCCACCAGGCCCAGCACCATCGTCGTGATGCGCGACACCTTCAACTCGGCTGCGCTGTCGGCCCTGCCTTTCTTCACGACCGTCGCGTACAGGTCATGCGATACCGCCGACGCGCCCGACAGCGTGAGCCCGGCAACGACCGCGAGGATGGTGGCGAACGCCACCGCCGAAATGAAGCCGAGAAAGACGTTGCCGCCGACGGCGTTGGCCAGGTGCACCGCCGCCATGTTGCCGCCGCCGAGCAAGCCGCCTTTGGCGTCGAGGAACTGCGGGTTCGTCAGCACGAAGCTGATCGCGCCGAAACCGATGATGAAGGTCAGCACGTAGAAATAGCCGATCCAAGTGGTTGCCCAGAACACCGATTTGCGCGCTTCCTTGGCGTTGGGCACGGTGAAGAAGCGCATCAGGATATGCGGCAGCCCGGCGGTGCCGAACATGAGCGCCATGCCGAAGCTGATCGCCGAGATCGGGTCTTTGATGAAGCCGCCCGGCCCCATGATCGAAAAGCCCTGTTTGCCGGCTTCTTCGGCAGTCTTGCCGGCCGCGGTGGCAATGCCGGTCTTGACCTCGACCGCCTTGGCGAACATGGCCTCCGGGCTGAAGCCGAAATTCCACAACACCATGAAGGCCATGAAGGTCGCACCCGCGAGCAGCAGGCAGGCCTTGATGATCTGGACCCAGGTGGTCGCGGTCATGCCGCCGAACAGCACGTAGACCATCATGAGTGCGCCGACGATGACGACCGCGATCCAGTACTCCAGGCCGAACAGCAGCTTGATCAACTGCCCGGCACCGACCATCTGCGCGATCAGGTAGAACGCAACCACGACCAAGGTTCCCGACGCCGCAAAAACCCGCACCGGCGTTTGTTCGAAGCGGAACGCCGCGACGTCGGCGAAGGTGAACTTGCCCAGGTTGCGCAGGCGCTCGGCGAGCAGGAAGGTGACGACGGGCCAGCCGACGAGGAAGCCGATGGAGTAGATCAGCCCATCGAATCCGCCGACCATCACCGCCGCCGAGATGCCGAGGAACGACGCCGCCGACATGTAGTCGCCGGCAATCGCCAGGCCGTTCTGAAAGCCCGTGATGCCGCCGCCCGCGGTGTAGAAGTCGGCCGCGGACTTGGTGCGCGCGGCGGCCCACTTCGTGATGAACAGCGTGCCGACGACGAAGGCGGCGAACATGCTGATCGCGGTCCAGTTGGTCGCCTGTTTCTGCGCCTGGCCGAGATCGGCGCCGGCGGCGAGCACGGCGGCTGACACGCCGAACAACGCTGCGAGCGTGAGGAGCTGGCGCATGAGATTGGCAAGCCCGCTGGAAAGCCCGTTGGAGAGCCCGTTGCAACGCCCGTTGGAAAGCCCGCTCATTTCAGCGCTCCCTTGGCGATCTGTTCCGTCAAGGCGTCGAATTCACTGTTCGCGCGGCGCACATAGATGCCGGTGATGACGATCGTGAAGACGATGACGCCCAGGCCAAGCGGCATGCCGATCGTCGTCACGCCCTCGCCCAGGCGGGTCGCGAGAAACGGCTTGTTGAACGCGACCAGCAGGATGAAACCGTAGTAGACGATCATCATCGACAGCGCAAGCCACCAGCCGAAGCTGGATCGCTTGGCTTTGAGTTCCTGGTACTTCGGGTCTTGCAGGATGCGCGATGTGAGGTCAATGGCCATGTTGTCTCCTTGGTGAGGGCGGGATGACGGAATGCGAAGGGCGCGCCGCGGGTGATGGCTTCACCACTTTTTCCGCGAGCTGCTGCAGGCTCCTGGAGCAACACGCTCAGCCATGCGCAGTGTCGAGGTCGGTGCCTCGGGTTTCCTTGACGAAGATCAACCCGATGGCGCAGCTGGAGAGCGCAACGCCGATCGGGTACCACAGGCCACTGTACATGTTCCCGGTATGCGCGGCGATCGCAAACATCGTGCTCGGCAACAGGCCACCGAACCAGCCGTTGCCGATGTGGTACGGCAGGCTGACCGACGAGCAGCGGACCCGGGTCGGGAACATCTCGACGAGCAGCGCGGCGATCGGGCCGTAGACCATGGCCACGAACATCACGAGCAGGAACAGGATGGCCACCACGCGCACGTGGTCGATGCGCGCCGGGTCGGCACGCGCCGGGTAGCCGGCGGCGTCGAGTGCGGCGTCGATGCGGCGCTGCGCCGCGGCGGCGTCGTCGCCGACCTCGATCTGCAACCCGCCGACGCTGACAATCGCCGCGCCGCTGCCGGCCAGCGTGGCGTAGCGTACCGCCCGATCCGACAACTGGCGCTTGGCGATGTCGCAGCTGCTGCGCAGCGGTGTGGCTGTGATCACATTGAACTGCCACGCACAGGCGGCGGGATCGGCCGTGAGCGTGGTCACGACACGCTGCTGCGCCTGGGCCAAGGCAGGGTTCGCAGCCGCCGTCAGCGCTTCGAACAGCGGCAGGTAGGCGAGCGCGGCCAACAGGCAGCCGCACAAGATGATGGGCTTGCGGCCGATCCGATCCGACAGCGCGCCGAAGCCGACGAACAGCGGCGCGCCCAGCGCCAGCGCGGCGCACATGAGCAGGCTCGCCGTCGTCTGATCGACCTTGAGTTGCAGCGTCAGGAAGAACAGCGCCTGAAACTGGCCGGTGTACCAGACCACCGCCTGCCCGGCGACCAGGCCGAACAGGGCGATGAGCACCTGGCGCTGGTTGCGCCAGCGGCCGAAAGCCTCGGTCAGCGGCGCGCGCGAGGCGCCGCCGGATTGTTTCAGGCGCCGGAAAATCGGCGACTCATTCAGGCTGAGCCGGACCCAGACACCGATCGCCAGCAGCACGATCGACAGCAGGAACGGCAAGCGCCAGCCCCAGGCGGCGAACGCCTGCTCGCCGAGCACGCCGCGCACGCCGACGATCACGAGCAGGGCGAGCAGGAGTCCGACGCTGGCCGTGGTCTGGATCCAACCGGTGTAGAAGCCGCGGCGTCCAGGCGGCGCATGTTCGGCAACGTAGGTCGCCACCCCGCCGTATTCACCGCCGATGGCCAGACCCTGCAGCAGCCGCAGCAGCACCAGTGTCAACGGCGCAGCGATACCGATGCTCTGAAAGCCGGGCAGCACGCCCACGGCAAACGTGGCCGCGCCCATCAGCAGCAGGGTCACGAGGAACGTGTACTTGCGGCCGATCAGGTCTCCGAGCCGGCCGAAGAACAACGCGCCGAGCGGCCGCACGACGAAACCTGCGGCGAACGCGAGCAGCGTCAACACCAGCGCGGCGCGCTCGCCGGCTTGCGCAAAGTAGGTCGTGGCGAGCACCGGGGCGAGTACGCCGTAGAGGTAGAAGTCGTACCACTCGAACATCGCGCCCAGGCTCGACGCGGCGATCACCTTGCGGTGCTCGGCGGGCATCGGGTCACGCGCGTCGATAGTGGCCATGCATCGTTCCGTGGGCTCGGCAGGCTTAGGATGATGCACCATGCCCAACGCGTTCGACTTCACGGCTTCGCCCTTTGACTGCCTGACCAGCGACGAGCAGCGCCTGGTTCGCGACGCGGTCGACATCGCCTACTTCCGTGAGGGCGAGACGCTGCTCGACCCCGGCATCGAGCCTTTGCACCTGTTCGTCGTGATCAAGGGCCATGTGTCGCAGTTCGACGCCGAGGAAACGGTGGCCAGCTATGGGCCGAACGACTGCTTCGACGGCCGATCCCTGGTTGCCGGCCGCGCCAGCAGCCGCTTCGTCGCCGCCGAGGAGGTGTTGGCCTACCAGTTGGCCAAGGCGGCGGTGAATGAACTGATCTCGAGCAATGCCACGTTCGGTGCGCTGCTGTTTTCCGACCTGTCGAACAAACTCAGCGCGCTCGCGCAGCGCCACAGCCAGCGCGAGATGCAGGTGCTGGCGACGGCGCGCGTGGCGCAGGCCTACCTGCGCGAGGCGCACACGGTCGACGCCGGCACGTCGATCGTCGGCGTCGCCGCGCTGATGCAGGCGCAGCACACGAACAGCGTGCTCGTGCGCGACGCGCAGCGCCTCGGCATCTTCAGCAATACCGGGCTGCAGCGCGCCGTCGTCGACGGCCGGCCGCTCGATGCCTTGCCGGTGCGCGAGCTGGCGACGTTCAAACTGGTGACGATCGCGCCGAACGCCCCATTGTTCGACGCGCTCGCGCTGATGATCGAGCACCAGGTGCACCGGCTCGTCGTCACCGAGGGCGAGCGCATCGTCGGCCTGCTCGAACAACTCGACCTGTTGAGCTTCTTGTCGAACCACTCGTACCTGATCTCGGTGCAGATCGTGCAGGCGCAGGACCTGCCGGCGCTGCAGGCGGCAGCAGCCCAGATCACCCGGCTCGTCGCGCTGCTGTTCCGCGGCGGCACGAAAGTGAGCCAGATTGGAAAACTGGTCCAGGCGCTCAACGCCAAGCTGTTCGAGCGCACCTGGCGGCTGATCGCGCCGGCCGAGCTGTTCGCGCAGAGCTGCCTGTTCGTGATGGGCAGCGAAGGGCGGGGCGAGCAGTTGTTGAAGACCGACCAGGACAACGGCTTGATCTTGCGCGACGGCGCGAGCACCAGCGCCGCCGACGTGGAGCGAGCCTGTGAGCGCTTCTCCGCGGCACTTCGCGACTTCGGCTACCCCGAGTGCCCGGGCGGCATCATGCTCAGCAATCCGTCCTGGCGGCGCGGCGCGAGCGACTTTGCCGGCAGCGTACGGCACTGGCTGCTGCGGCCGGACCCCGAAGGCCTGATGGCGCTGGCGATCTTCATCGACGCCCACGCCGTCGCCGGCGATCCGTCGCTGCTCGCCGCGGTCCGCGCCGAAGTCGACACCCTGGTCTCGGCCAACGACTCCCTGCTCGGACGCTTCGCAGCGGCGATCGACTCGTTCCCCGACGCATCGGGCGGCTGGTGGAACCGGTTGCTGCTGATCGGCGAGCAAGACACACAAACTCTCGACCTGAAGAAGGCGGGCATCTTCCCGATCGTGCACGGTGTGCGCAGCCTCGCGTTGCGTGACCACGTGCAGGCCACCGGCAGCGTGGCGCGGCTCGAAGCGCTGGTGGCGATAGGCAGATTGCCGGCGGAGTTCGCGACCGACCTTGCCGACAGCCTGCATTTCCTGATGGCGCTCAGGCTCGAGGCCGGGCTTGCCGAACTCGACACCGGGCGAGCGGTGAGCGGCGGTGTGCGCACCGACAAGCTGAGCAGCCTGCAGCGCGACCTGCTGAAAGACGCGCTCGCCGTCGTCAAACGCTTCAAGGCGCTGGCGCGGCATCAGTTCCACCTGGAGGGAGGATGAGACCGCACTGGCTGGATTCGCTGAGGCGTGTCTGGATGCTCTACCACCTGGCCGATGCGCACTTCGCCTTCATGTACGACCCGCCGCCCGACGCCGAATGGGTCGCGCTGGACTGCGAGACCACAGGCCTGGACGTGCACCGCGACCAGATCGTCTCGATCGGTGCGGTGCGAATCGCCGGTGCCCGTCTGCTGACGAGCCAGCGCCTGGAACTGCTGGTGCGGCCCGAGCGCGCGATGAATGCCGACGCCGTGCGCGTGCACCGCCTGCGCGAAGCCGACGTCGCGCAGGGCATGGATCCGGAACAGGCGATGCGCCGGTTGCTCGATTTCATCGGCAGCCGCCCGCTCGTGGGCTACTACCTCGAGTTCGATGTCGCGATGTTGAACCGCGAGATCTGGCCACTGCTTGGCGTGCGCCTGCCGCAGGCCAAGATCGAGGTCTCGGCGATGTACTACGACTTCAAGAATCGCCAGCTGCCGGCACACGAACGCGGCGGAACCATCGATCTGCGCTTCGCGACGATGATGAATGACCTTGAGCTGCCGCTGCGCGACGCCCACGATGCGCTGAACGACGCCGTGATGGCCGGGCTCGCGTTCGTCAAACTGCGGCAGCTGCTTGCGGCGGGCTAGATCTAGCTGCCACCGCTACCCGCTGCTCACCACCGCCAATCCAGATCCGTGGCATACAGCTGCAAGGCGCGCTCGTATTCCGGGATTTCTGAATCCGAAGACGTGCTCGCGAGGATCTCCAGCAGCGTTGCGACAGCATCGTTGTACGAGGCCAGGTTGTACAGCGCGAACGCGCGGAACACGCGCAAAACGTTCGACTCCGGGAAGCGCTTCAGCCCTTCGTCGAAGACGGCGAGCGCTTCGCCGAGCGCGCCGTGCGCAGGGTGTTCGAGCACCGCGCCGGGCACGGGTCGCAATCGGCGGCCGTCGTGTCCGTCGCGGCCAGGATCGGCGGTACGGCCGAGACATTTCGCCGCTGGGGTCGCCAGCATGAGCTCGACACCGGTCGACGACGTAAGGGCCTGGGCAGCCCCGAGCTTGACCGCATCCAGGCGCCGGCGCGCGAGCTGCTCCGGCAAATCTACTCCGTCACGAGTTCCCGCCAAGAGGTTCTGCGCGTGCCGCCAGGAGATGGTGGGATCGGGGTCGGCGGTGTCTGCCAGGTGTTGTCCGACATCCGAACCAGGCTGCGAACGCTGGCGTCAGCAAACCGCAGGAGCACCGGCCTCGTGGCCAGCGCGTTGCCAAGAAAGACGCTCACCATGCGGTTCGCCGGTGCTACCGCGGCACCGGTCTTGTAGTCGAAGAAGTTGATGAAGCTCGTGCCGCCCACCGTGCAGGCACTCGCATTGAGCAAATCGGTCGTCACGGCGAGCGTGCCAAGAGCGAGTTGCGGGTCCGTCGTGGCACGCTCGCGCGTTCCCGGGAGATCGACGAACCAACCATTGTTGGTCGCGAAGTTCACTGCCACGCTCGACCCGGTGCGGATCGGGGTGTTCAGCGTACAGAAGGTCGCACTCGCGGGGCAGGTGGAAGCAGTCAAGGTTTGCTGCACGAACGTGGTGCCGGCCGCACGCGGATTGCCCAGGCTGGTCGAGCCCAGGGCATCCTTGATGGCGTAGATCGACTGGCCGTCCGAATTCGAAAGATCCGTCGCGCCGAGATAGCGGCCAGTTCCAACGAACACGACGGCAAAGCCGGCAACCTTGCCGAGCTCCGGTTTGGCGGTCAAGGATTGAACGTTGCCGCTGCTGCCCCGAAGCGTCGCCAACAATTGCGCGTCATAGCCGCTGGCGCCGACATCGCCGTTGACGTCGAATCGCCAGACATTGCCAAACAAGTCACCGCCGTAGACACGCTGCACCGTATTGTCAACCTTGGTGTTGTCCACCCAGGCTCGAATCTGGGCCAGGCCACTTGGGCAGGGGGCCGTGGCGCAGATACCCGCTACAGCAGCAGAACTGCTGCCCACGCCGGTGCCGATGCTGCGGATCAGCGCGCCGGTGGCAGCATTGACGACGTACAGATACCCCTGGCCATCGCCCGGGGAAACGTTGTTGTATCCCGAGGTCAACAAGACCACCCAGGTACCGTCCTTCAGCTTGGTGATTTCGGGGCGGCCGAAGCTGTAGCCCAAGTTCGAAAAGCCCGTTGTCGCGTTCGAGATTTCCCACAATGCCTTCGGACTGCCCGGCAGCGTGACGTCGAGCGCATAGTAGCCACGCCCACCGGCATTGAAGCCACCGACGAGAACGGTGTGCCACGCCCCGCCGAAATAAACGTCGCCCTGGGTGGGTGAGCCGTCGACGTAGTACTGGTGACTGGTCGAGTAGCCCTTGTCCGCCAGCTTGTAGAGGCTGGGCAACAAGGTCTGCGGCACATAGGCCCAGACTTCGGCACCACCCCCGTCGGCACTCGCGCCGGCATTGAACGCATGCAACATGCCGTCATTGGCGCCGACGAACACCATCGGCGTGCGCGATGCATTGCTGGTCTTGTAGGCGCTGTAGCCAGGGTCCACGTATTCAAAGGACGGCGCCTTGACATAGACCGCCTCGCCGTTCACGATGTCACCAAGCACGGAGGTGCGCAGCCTGAAGTATTTGCTGGTGTCCCCCGCGCCGCCCTCGTTGCTGCGGTCGCCCCGAACGAAGCTCAAGAGGGCGGAGCCGCTGGCCAGAGTCTGGTTTGCGGAAGTCAGACAAATCTCGCCGGAAGCGCAGAACTGGCTCAACGGTGGAGTCGCTGTCGAGGAGATGTACGGCGTGCTGAAGTAAGCCTGCTCGGCCGCAGTCAGGTTCGCCCAGGTGAACAGGCGCAGACCTGTGGTCGGGTTGGCGGAATCCCGGGTGTAGATCGTTCTCGAGGTGTTCGCATCGAGGAGTGCCTTCGCCTGCCAGTCGGCGCTGTCGTCGGGTTCACCGGTGCTGGTGTTGATCTGACGACGCTCGAATTCGCCGTACCAGTCGGCGGAACGAAACGTCGAGCTGAAGATGAAGTTGTCGCCGTCGGTCACGTTCGGGTTGCTGGTCGTTGCGGCGGCAGCATCGCTCGTGATGGCATTGATGGCCTGCAAGGCACTGTTCAAACCGAACGACAGCGACGCGGGGTCGGTTGCGCTGAAGTAGGTGCCGCGACCGTTGACGGCGGCATGCCAAAGGTCGTCGATGTTTTCGACCTTGTCCGCGCCCGGGATGGGCCAATTGCAGGGGGTCCCAGCGGTTTGCCAGGTGCACACGGTGCTCGAGGCGGTGCTGCCGTTCTTCACCGCAAGAAAGTCGCCGCTGGTGGTGTTCGTCTTGTAGTCGGGTGAGAAGATCATCCTGCCGCGCGCGCCCAGGCCGAGCGTGAACGTCGTCATGTGCTGATGCGTCGCGATGTCTTCCCCGCCGGGGAGCACTTCGTTGGCGGAGATGTCGCTACCCAAAGCGCCAGTCTGGTTGCCCAACGCAGTGCTGCGCAGATCGGTCTGATAGTAGTACTGTGCGACGTCGGCCAAAGTGTCGGATACCCCACCCGAAGCCACGCTCGATCCTGAAAATGCCGTGGCACTGATCGTCTTTGCGCCGCTCTTGATGATGGCGGGTGTGAAGCTGATTGCCCCCACCGACGCCGGCGCGGTGATCGTGACGACGTTGCTGCTGACCACCGCCTTGTAGCCTGCGATCCTGCAGCTGCCCTGGGTCGAGCTTGTGCAGGCATTGATGGCGCTGGCAATTCGCTGTGCGACCTTGTTCGAGTCGCTGTCGCTTTGCGTCGCTTCCTTGAGGATTTCAAGTGCGTTGACCTTGATGCTCGATGCCACGGTTTTCGGGCTGTTCCCGCCGCTGACGGTGATCGTTGATTGGTAAACGTTGGCCAAGGTGCCGCCGTCGTTGAACGGGCGCGGTTCACTCGAGTCCTGATTCCCGATCGCGGTGCTTGCGTCGAGCTGGAAGCCTGCATTGCCATTCCAATAGCCGTCGGTGGACAGCAGCGTGAAGTTCTTCTGGCACGAATACTCGATCGGGTCCGTGACGGTGACCCCGTACATCGAAGTCTTCTTGCCGGCATAGATTCGCCCGGCGTTGGACAGTGCTTCGCGCAGCGGCGTGCTGTTATTCGGCGTCGCAGCGTAGAGTTTCGAAAACCAATTCGTCTTTTGGGTCTGTCCAGTCACGTCTTCGAACGTTGCGATGTCGAGAAACGACGGGTTGACGTTGTTGTTGATGCTCATGTATCCGACGCGGTACTTGTTTCCAATGGCCTGGAACGCGCGCCCGGTTGCAGTCTTCATCGCCAGCATGCGCGTCCGGTAATAGCTGTACCAGTTCGCGAAGTTGGTGCGCTCGTCAGCTCGTCCTGCGGGTCCGGAAGTTGCGCTCACCGTGACCTTCGTGAACAGATTGCTGTTGTTGTCGTTGCACTCGGAATAGAAGGTGCTGCTGCGATTCGAATAGTCCTTCTGCTCCTGGCTCAGTTGATTGCCCGAATAGGTGTAGTAGTAGGCGGCCTGCGCTTGGTCATTCCCGCCAGCGGACAGCGTTGCATTCGTGTACGCGCGGAAGCTGGTGCTCAAGTTAACGGTACCGTCGCTCGTCTGGTACCCGTTGACCCAGGCGCTGGTGAAGCTGGAAGCCGGATAGTCCCCGCCAGTGGCGGTTTTCGGCGGCGCGTAAAGGATCTCTCGGTTGTAGTAGACGCCATTGCACTGGCTGCTCTTGTAGCCACGGGCGGTTTTGAAGTCTTCAGCGTCGTCGGGCATGTGGGTCCATGCCATCGATCCCGAATCGTCCAGGATGAACATCAGGTTCGGCTTCACGGTTTGCGGCGCCGAGGTGATCAACGGCACGGTGGCCAGATCGGTCGCCGCGGCGAACGCCGCCGGCGACAGCGCGGTTGCGATGAGCCAACCCCAAAGACAGCGGGGCAAACGGTTCCTGGTCATGGCAAGCTTTCAATCTTGGGTGCACTGAACATGCGATCGGCGATCCGGCGCAGTGGCGAACCACTACATCGAGATCACAACCTGCACGTAGCTCAAGCTATTGCGTGGGCCGGACACGCGGGTCGTGATCCGGTAGTAGGTCTGGGGCGGAGCCAACAGAGCGACGACGCCCGCACCCTGGCTGTTTCCTGAAGAGCCGGTGTCCACCGGTGACGTGGAACAGGCAGCCACCGTGCTCGGCTCGCCTTCGTTGTTGCACAGCCGATGGATCACGTAGGCAACGGTGTTGCCTGCCGCATCGGCGGGCAGCGTGTTGATGGCTGAGGCCGGGATTGAGTTGGTCCAGAAGTTGTCCCATGTCTGCCCGGCCGCAGGGTCTTGGCGGTAGGCCAGGTAGCGAACTCCGCCGCCCGACGTGACGCTGGTGTAAAGCGCGGCGGCTGTGCTGCCCTCCAGGAACCCGACGCCGGCCTCTGCGCCTGCGTCTGCCGAATGCGTGGCCGATTGCTGAAATGCCATGTTGCCGGCGATGACGTTGCTGGTGGACACCGAGCGCATCAGCGCCAGGCCGGCCAAGGTCATGACGACGAGGATGATCAGTGCCATCAACAGCACGACGCCTTGTTGCGGTCGGAATGCGAAATGTCGCCCCGACCGTGATGTGGGTTTGCTCAGCATCCTGTTTGTGCTCCTTGCCACGCCATGTTGCGCAGCGGCACCACGGTCTGAAAGGTCTTGTAGCGAAAGCGCTGCCAGTTCGCAACGCCGGACAAGTCGATCGGCTGGCTCGCCGCTCCACCCCATGTGGGGGCTGCATTCGTCACCGTCGTCTTGTCCAGCTCGGAGCTGCGAGCGACCAACACAAAGCGCACTGCAAGCACGCGTGCCCAATCGCAGGCAGTGGCGGGGGCAGTCTGGTCGTAGGTGTCGACCGTCGCCTTCATCGGCGCCGCGGTGTCACGGCCGTATTGGGCTCGCAGGCTGACGATGTTGCTGGCGATCGGAACCCAGATCGCCGAGTTTGCAACCGAGCCCGCCACACTGCAGTCATTCGCGGTGTAATCGCAAACCGTGAGGTTGCCGCGGCGCACTGCATAGACCAGTACCTTGGGTGTCTGACCCAGGTTGTAGAGAATGCCGCCGGTGTTGGCCACACCCACCGCAACCGACACGGTGGTGCCGGCAACGGCCGTCACCGGCTCCATCGACAGGTTGCAAGGCGTTGGGCGCGGCTGGAATTGACCGATGACACGGTCACCCACGGCAAATGCGCCGGGGGAAGACGCCGAAGAGGCTGCCGCAGCGATGGTGTACGAGGCCAGCGACGGCTTCGCTTGAACCGATTCACCTTCGTTCGAACCCGGGGCGTTGCCATAGACCACGAGCAACGTGTCACCAGCGTCCGCAGCCGGAATACTGGCGTGGTTGATCGTGACCGGGCTCATCGCACTGAGCGTGACACCGGCGCGAAGCGTCACATCGCAGCCGATCACTTGAATCGCGCTCACGCCCAAACCGCTCTGGCGCAAGTCACGCTGCAACGCGTAGAGCGCGATGGCGCCGTTGTTCTGCGCATCATCACCGCCGGTCGTGGTGCGCTTGTAGCCTTCCGAGACCGAGAAGACCTGCATCATCACGATCACGGCGATCATTCCGATCATCAGGCCGATCAACATTTCCACCATGCTGAAGCCTGCATGGTGGCGCGCTGCGCGCGGTGTCTGGCGCATGTGTGCCTGCTACCGGATCTGGGCCACGATCGTGTACCGATGCGCTGGGGCCGCAGGCTCTTCGTTCGGAGCCTTCCAGAACAGATTGATGGTCGCGACACCTTCCGCGCTGACAGAGACGGTGGGCGCGCTCGCCGCGGCAGTGGGCAAAGTGGCCTGGACGTTCGCGAGCCAAATGGCGTAGGCGTCGCCGCCGGTGGTGAAATTTGTCTGAAGCGTGGCCGCCGTTCGGTCACTGACCCACATCTGGCCAATCAGGTCATTCGCCAACAAGCTGGCTTCGGAACGGTACCTGGCGCCAGTCGATTGTTGGATCGAGCTTGCCTGCATGCTGACCAATGCCAGGATGCCGAAGGAAAAGATGAGCATGGCAACCAGCCCCTCGATCAGGCTGAAGCCGCCCTGGCGCAAGGGAGCAGTGGGCTTGTTTGTCATGTTCAGCATCCTTGAGCATCTGAGCTGGCGAAGCGAGGGTCGCAAAGGCGAACCTGGCCGGCTGCCGAGACGACCACGCGCATGCAGCGCATCGGTCCACTGGCTGCAGCGCAGGCGCCACCGGTCGGATTCGTGACGTTGACATTGATGTTTCCGCCCGGAACCGGCGTGACCCGGCCGAGCCCGTTGAACACGATGCTGGATTGATCGGCGGCGATGACTGCGCGGCTGGCCCCCGCGCCAGCTGCGCGCGATTGAATGACACGCGGCGCGGTGGGCGCAGCCAAATCGGCGCTGGGGGCTGCATCGCAGGCACCCGCCGCCGGGTCCAGACTCACGACCCAATTGCTGCCCGAAGTCGACAGCGCGCAGGCGTTCGTCAACGTGTCGATCAGTTGAAACCGAACCGATGTGTTTCGACGCACGGCTTCCGCACGAGCAAGGTGAATGCCGTTCTGAATCGCTTCCGCCGCCGTGCGAATCTGGCTGTTCTGCATCCAGGTTGAAAAACTCGGCGCCCCGATTGCCATCAGGCAAGCGAACACCGCGACGCCCACCATCAACTCGATCAGGGTGAAACCCCGCTGAACATGCGCCTTCAACATTCGCCCCCCTTCTTCGTGACCCAGCAGGTGTTGGGGCTGGGGGCGGTCCAACCAGAGGGTACGGCGCCCGTGGTTGTTGCTCCGCTCTGATTGATCGTGAATGTGAAGCCGGCCATGCTGTCCTTGCCGACGGCGGAAATGATGAAGGTGGTTGCTGCAGGGGCCCCCGCACCAGTGCAGGAGAAATCGAAGAACTTGCTCGACGTTGTGTCCGAGGCGCAGGCGGTGCCCGCGACATAGGTGCGGTTGTCCTGAAAGAACTGCTCCATCTGCACTTGCTTGACAGCCAGGCGCGAAGTGGCCTCGCTGATCTTCCCGCGCATCACGTAGGCGGTGTAGTTGGGAACGGCGATGGCGGAAAGAATCGCCACGACCGCCACCGCGATCATGAGTTCGATCAGCGTGAAGCCCGATTCATCGGAGCGCCATCGCTGTGGAACAAGAGTCGTCATCGCGTATCCTTTCGGCGAGTGGATTTTGTTGATCTTGCCCGCCGAAGGCGAGGCCGCTTGTCGCCGCGTCTGTACCGTTGGTCGAGGATAGGGGGGAATTCAAGCTCCCTTCTTCTCGCGCGTGGGACCCACGGCTGCGGGACTCGACACTCTTGACGCGGTCCCTGGAGTCGCCAGCGGCGGGTCGAGTGTCGACGACCCCGGCGAACAGCGCCTGTCCTTGGGGTCGTCTACGGGTTATCCCTGACGATGACGCCAACGTCCTGCTGGGCCGGGAGCTACGTGGTGGCGCCGGCCGCCGGCAGCCGGCACCCATCGCGCGCACGCCTGCAACGGCATGACGCAGATTGAGCGAGCGCAATTCCACGGCGCCACTTCTTGCTATGCTGAGAGTTGACTCGCGTTGGGCCTTGGCAAGCGAGCGCTGATCGCCGGCGGCCGGAAACAGCGGGCGGCGGATCTCAACCCCTTATCCGACCGGACAGGACAATTCCACATGAGCGATGCGAGCACAGGCAAGAGCTTGATGGCCAAGATCGGCGACGCCGTCGAAGCGGCAAAGGACAAAGCGCAGGAAGCGGGTGCATCGCTCGTGCACAAGGTGGAAGACGCAGCCGCCGGCGCGAAGCGCGAGGTCGGGAAAGCGACGGTGGCTGTCGAAAAGAAGGCGCGCGCCGCCACCGCGACGGTGAAGCGCAAGGCGAAGGGCGCGCAAGCCGACGCGGGACTGGCGCTGCGCAAGGCGAAGAGCAGCGTTGCGCGCAAGGCCAAGGCCGCGCAGGCGGGCGCGAAAAAGACTCTCGGGAAGGCAAAACGCGCGGTGACGCGCACGGTGAATGTGGCCAAGGCGGATGCGCAGAAGACGCTCGGCAAGGCGAAACGCGCAGTGGCGCGTGGAGCGAGGTCGGCGGCGGCCGGCGCGCAAAAGGCCGCGGGCAAGGTCGAGCGCGCGATGGGTGTCGGCAAGACCGCGGCCAAGCGCAAAACCGCTGCGGTGAAGACGACGGCGGGGCGCAAGACCGCCAGCGTCAAGTCCGCAATGAAGAAGGGTGTGGCCACGCTCAAGAAGACAGCCAGCAAAGCCGGCGCGGCGCTGAGCAGGGCCGTCAAGGCGCCGGCGAAGAAGACGACGAAGACGCCAGCGAAGAAGGCCGCAAGGGCGCCGGCGAGGTGAGTGCTGAAGAAGGTGGCGAAGGCACCCGCGAAGCGGGCGGTGAAGAAGTAGCTGCCTCAGTCCAGGCCCGCGGTTTCCGATGAATCGCCGCGCTGCCGGCGACGTGCCGGTATCGCATGCAGTGCAATCAATTGCGCTGCGGCGAAGCCTGCGCAAGAGCTCTATCGGCGGGCGCTGCAGGTGAGCGAGGCTGCGAATCTCACCAATCTGATGGAGGCGCTGCGGGCGCGGCTGCAGTAAGCTGCAGGCCATCCAGCGCCACGCTGATTCACTGCAAGCGTGGCGGCGCCGCATGCGCCGGCGCTGGACTTGCAGTGCGCAATGGAAGATATTCGCGCCTTCGGCAGCCCGCGCATGCCGTAGTCGTCAACGCACCGACGCAGGTGGCGGGACCGCGCGGTTCGATTTAAACAACGAGGAGCAATGGAATGTCGAAGAAGCTGTGGATCTGCAACACCCTTGTCAGCATCGGCTTGCTGGGTTGCGAGTCGATGCCGAAGGCGCTCGCGGTCGGGTGTACTCCCGGAATATGCAAGGTCGAAGTCACCGTCGTCGATTGCGTTGTTTCGGTCCAACCCGACAAGTTGTCCGTCCCGCTGCCCCGGGGAGCAAAGAATATTCACTGGGACATCGTGGGCAGCGATTACGTCTTCGCAGCGAACGGCATCGTGATCGAGAGACCTGACGGCGAGTTCGACGCGGCCGAGTTGAGCAATGCCGGCAAGAAGTTCAAATGGCATGACAAGCACACCAAGAAGGGCGATTACAAATACTCCATCAATGTCATGAAGACCGGGGTCAATCCAAGGGTCTGTCCCACCCACGACCCGTTTATCTCGAACGACTAGTCCTCCTCAATCGACCCGCTCGCGAGAGAGCAGCGCCTCGACCCTGGCCAGCGACAGCCCGAGTTCGGACTCGGGCCCTGAGCCGGCCTCGGTCACGAGCATCCGCGCTTCGCGCAGCGCCGCGCGTGCAGCCGCCGCTGCGCCGGCGAGATGTTCCGCCTCGGCACGGCTGCACAACAGCACGCCGAGGCTGACCTTGTCCGAGACCTCGCGCAGCAGCGCTTCGCCGGCGTGCAGGCTGAGTCGCGCCTCATCCCAACGTCGCTCGCGCGCGTGAAGCAAGCCAAGGTAATTCAGGAATTGCCCTTCGTAGCGACGCTCGCCGATCCGGCGCGCGACGGCCAACGCGGCTTCATAGTGCACGAGCGCATCGCCTGGTCGACCGAGCGAGCCGAACACGATCCCGAGGTTGCCGAGCACGATGCACTCGAGACGCGCGTGTCCCATTTCCCGCGCCACGACAAGCGCCTGCTCGAAATGCGATCGCGCGTCGTCAAGCCTCTGCTGCGTGAGGTGCAGGAATCCAAGGTTGGACAGCATGTTGCCTTCCCACTGGCGGTTGCCGATCTCGCGCGCGGCGGCGAGCCCGGCCTCGCAGTCGGATCGTGCTTCGTCGGTGCGCCCTTGCTGCGCACGCAGAGTGCTGAGATTGCCGAGCGTACCGCCCTCCCACCGGCGATCGCCGAGTTCGCGCGCGATCGCGAGTGCAGAATCATAGTCAACGCCTGCTGCGTCGAGGCGACCCATCGCGAAGTTCAAACTGCCCAGCCCGTTGTGCAGTTCGCACTGCAGGCTGCGATCGTTGATTGCGCACGCCAGCGCCAACGCCGCCGTCAGGTGGGCACGGCCTTCGTCCATCCGCCCTTCATTGCGGTAGAGGTTTCCCAGTTCGCCCAGCGCAAGCGCCTCGCAGCGCCGATCGCCCGCATGACGCGCGAGCGACAGTGCAGCTTCGAATCGCAATCGCGCGTCGGCAGTTTGCCCTGCGCGGTCGAACGCTGCGCCGGCAACGCGTTCGGCCCGGGCCTGCTCTCCCGACGCCAGGCCGGGCGCTGCGAGCACCGTGCCGGCGAGCTCGATCGCGGCCCGAAACGGCCCCCGCAACCTGAGCGCGGCCCATGCGTTTTCGAGTGCGCCAACGGCCGTCGGCGCGTCACCACCCGCTGCTGCACGTTGGCACGCGACGACGAGGTTGTCGAGGTCGGCACAGGCGTCTGCGATCGCCTGCTTCTCGCTGAAGCCGGCGTA
>JAEMQF010000253.1 GCA_022758925.1 Burkholderiales bacterium
ACCTTGCGGCCGAGTTGCTGCAGTCGGTGCGCGAAATGAAAGCCGGTCACGTTCAGGTCGTATCGTCGCCTGTAATTGAGGCGCGCAAGATGACCGGGCTGTCGCAGTCCCAGTTTGCGGCACTCTTGGGCGTTTCGGTCCGTACGCTGCAAGGGTGGGAGCAGGGGCGCAAGCAACCTAGCGGTGCCGCTCGCACGTTGCTCGCCATCGCCAGCACGAACCCTACGGCATTGCTAGCGGTCGCTTGTAAGTAGCCCGCGTAACCAAGACGCCCAACCCGGCGTTCGAGCGGACGCACCGTGTCCTTTCGGTAAGGCTGCATGACTTGATCTGATCCTGGCGGGTACTGTCGGTCTGTCGCCCCGGAGGGCGCGGAGGACGGACCGATGAGTGCGAGAACGGCACCGATTGTTGCCAACGATATCGAGCAGACGCGCCGGCGCCTGGAGCGGTGGCGGGAGACGCGCAGGGCCGGCGCGCCGATGCCGGAGGAGCTGTGGGCCGCGGCGATCAAGGTGGCGCGTCGGCACGGCGTATATCCGACGGCGCGCGCGTTGGGCCTGGAATACAACAAACTGAAACGACTGGCGCAATCCACGGGCGAGGCGCAGACGGGGCTGCCGACACCGACGTTCGTGGAATTGATCGCGGCGCAGCCGGCGGGCGGTTCGCACTGCCGGATCGAGATGGAAGGGCCAGGCGGCGGGAGGATGAGGATCGAGCTGCCGCAGGCCAGTGCGGAGCTGGTGGTGAATCTGTGCCGGGTGGTGTGGAGCGGTGCGGCATGATTCAGCTGACGCCGCACATGCGCATCCTGGTGGCGGTGGAGGCGGTGGATTTCCGGGCCGGGATTGATGGCTTGGCCAAGGTCTGCCGGGAGCGGCTGCAGGCCGATCCGTTTTGCGGCTGGCTGTTCGTCTTCCGCAACCGCCGCCGTACCGCGATCAAATGCCTTGTTTATGACTCGCAGGGATTCTGGCTCTGCCAGAAGCGTTTATCGGCCGGACGGTTTCGCTTCTGGCCGGCGGATGCGACGGCTGCCGGGCAAGCGCTGCAGGCGCATCAGTTGCAGCTGCTGCTGATGGGCGGGGATCCGGCACAAGCCAAGGCAGCGCCGGCGTGGCGTCGGCTCGGCGTCACGGCGTGAATAGCCGACCACGCCCTCGCTGCGCGGGGGCTCTTGCGTTCCATCGCCGAGGCTGCTACGCTGCCGATCATGGCAGCGCTCCTCAGCCACCGGCACCGGGTCATCAGCGAAGGCGATGTGGCCTTCATCCGCGCCCTGATTGCCGAGCATCCGCAAGCCAGCCGGCGCCAGCTGTCGCAGCAGCTGTGCACGGCGTGGAACTGGGTGCAAGCCAACGGCGCGCTGCGCGACATGGTGTGCCGGGGGCTGATGTTGAAACTGCACCGGGCGGGGTTGATCGAGCTGCCGCCGGTGCGCCACCGGCCACCCAATCCGCTGGCCGAGCGCAGCCCACCGCTGCGGGTCGGTGTCGATAGCCAGCCGCTGCAGGTGAGTCTGGCCGAGCTCCGACCGCTGGAGTTGCGGCAAGTGCGGCGCACGCCGGACGAGGCGCTGTTCAATAGCCTGCTCGAGCAATACCACTACCTCGGCTATACGCAACCGGTGGGCGAGCAGCTGAAGTACCTGGTGCTGGCCCACGGCCGGCCGCTGGCCTGCCTGGCGTGGTCGTCGGCCCCGCGCCACCTGGGCAGCCGCGATCGTTTCATTGGTTGGTCGATCGCGGCACGGCGGCAGAACATTCGCCTGCTCGCCTACAACACCCGCTTTCTGATTCTGCCCTGGGTTGCGGTGGCGCATCTGGCGTCGCACCTGCTCGGACGCCTGGCCCGGGTGCTGTCCGGCGACTGGGAACGGCTCTACGGCCATCCGATCTACTTTGTCGAGACCTTCGTCGATCGGGCACGCTTCCGCGGCACCTGCTATCGGGCCGCCAACTGGATCTGCTTGGGGCAGACCACCGGACGCGGCAAGGACGCGCCAACGTGGACGCCCAACCGCCCGGTGAAAGAGGTGCTGGGCTATGCGTTAACGCCGGACTTTCGGCAGCGACTGTGCGCGCTCGGATGAAACCCGCGATCGAAACCGTCGACCGGCAAGAACTGGAGACCATAGTCGAGCATGCGCGCGCGGCGCTGTCGGCGCAGGAATATGCGCGGCTCAAGGCCGCCTTCGACACCCTGATGTATTTGCTGCAGGTGGTGGAGAACAAGAGCACGACCATTGCGCGGCTGCGCCAGATCCTGTTCGGCGCGGGCAGCGAGAAGACGGCGCAGGTGCTCGCGGCGATGGGGGCAGCGCTGACAGCGGCCGGGGAAGCGGCAGCGCCGAGCGCGGATCCCGACCCGGCGCCGCCAGCGAAGGGGCACGGCCGCAACGGCGCGCAAGACTATCCCGGGGCCACCCGGATCAAGGTCGCGCTGCCGTCGTTGACGGCCGGCCAGTGCTGCCCGGAATGCCACAAGGGCAAGCTCTATGCCGCCGCCACGCCGGGAGTGCTGGTGCGGGTGGTGGGTCAGGCACCGCTGGCCGCAACCGTGTATGAGCTCGAGAAGCTGCGCTGCAACCTGTGCCTGCAGGTGTTCACCGCCCCGCCTCCCGACGGGATCGGGACCGAGAAGTACGACGCCGGAGCGGCGAGCATGATCGCGCTGCTCAAGTACGGCAGCGGGTTGCCGTTTCACCGCCTGAAGGGACTGCAGCAGAGCCTCGGTGTTCCGCTGCCGGCATCGACCCAGTGGGAGATCGCCGAGAAGACCGCCGCCATGGTCAAGCCGGCATTCGAAGAACTGATCCGGGAGGGAGCGCAGGGGGACGTCGTCCACAACGACGACACCACCATGAAGATCCTGGCCCTGATGGGACAAGAGGCCTCGACCGAGGCATTGGCCGATCCACCCGAGACGCCGCGCGCGGAGCGCACCGGCATCTTTACCTCAGGCATCGTGTCGACGCGCGAGGGGCGCACCATCGCGCTGTTCTTCACCGGTCGCAAGCATGCCGGAGAGAACCTCGCCGCGGTGCTGGCACAGCGGGCCGCGGCTTTGGGTCCACCGATCCAGATGTGCGATGCGCTGTCGCGCAATGTCAGCGGACCGCTCAAGACCATCGTCGCCAATTGCATCGCCCACGCCCGCCGCAAATATGTCGACGTGGCGCCCCACTTCCCCGATCAATGCCGCTTCGTGCTGGAAACCCTGGCGGCGGTGTACAACAACGACGCCCACTGCAAACAACAGCGCAGCTCGGCCGCGGAGCGGTTGATCTTCCACCAAACCCACAGCGGCCCCCTGATGACGACGCTGGAGAACTGGCTGGCGGAGCAGTTGGCCCAGCGCCTGGTGGAGCCCAACTCCGGCCTCGGTCAGGCCATCAGCTACATGCGCAAGCATTGGCCGGAGTTGACGCTGTTTCTGCGCCAAGCCGGGGCACCCCTTGATAACAACATCGCCGAACAAACCCTGAAAAGGGCGATTCTTCACCGCAAGAACGCCCTCTTCTACAAGACGGCGAAGGGCGCCTACGTCGGCGACACCTTCATGAGCTTGATCCATACCTGCGGGCTCGCCGGCGCCAATCCGTTCGACTACCTGACCGCGCTGCAGAAGCACTCCGCCGCGCTGGCGCAGAACCCCGAGCAGTGGCTGCCCTGGAATTACCGCGAGACGCTGGCGCGAATCGACAGCTCGTAGCCCCACCCGTCGCACCGCATTCCAGTGCCCGCCCGTCAGCGAGTCGGCGATCGCCTCACCCGCTGAGCCGTTGCCCTACCTGTGCTGCGCCCCTTCGACGCGCGGAATTCGCGAGCCACGCCGGCCTCCGGGCCGCGGCTGCACGGTGCAGCCGGTCGCTTTGCACGCCTACCGAAAGGACACGAACGGCAGGATGCGCGGAGGGATGTTCACTTGACGCCTAACGTACCAGGTAACCGGCGGCCCGCTTGCGGGACGTCCGGTTGAACGCCGGGTTCGACGTCATCCTGACTCCTACTGCGCTGGCTCTTCCAGGAAATGCTGCACTTCGCGGATCAGGTGCATGCGGTTCTTTTCATTCAACATGAAGTGCGAGCCTTCCGAGAGCACGACCACGCGGCGGTGCTTTGCGGCGATGAGGCGCTTGAAGATCTCCTGCGCCATGGTCGGAGGCGTGATCGCGTCCCACTCGCCGACCACGAGCATCGTGGGGGCGCGGATCGCAGCCGGGTCGTAGGTCGGCTTGCCTGCGGCCCAAAATTCGCCGAGGTCTTTCAGCACGCCATTTGGCGAGCGCAGCACCGGCGGACTGCGCGACGCCCCGACGGGATCGGTGGCAAGGTTGGCAGCCCACCATTTGTCGTACCACTCTGTAGGACTTATCTCCTCCAGGCGCTCCTTCGGAATTCCGGCGGAATTGAACGGTCGCACGCTGTCGCGCGTTCCGGTGCGGTAAGCGCCTTGATACGGCGGCGGCTCAGGCCAGAACCACACGGGGCCATAGAGAACGAGCTTCTCGACCCTCGCCGGGTTCTCGGCGGCGTAGCCAGCCATCATCGTTGTGCCCCACGACCAGCC
>JAEMQF010000161.1 GCA_022758925.1 Burkholderiales bacterium
CAGGAACACCTGCGGCTGGCGCACGATGGCGCGGCCCATCGCGACCCGCTGGCGCTGGCCGCCCGAAAGCTCGTGTGGCTTGCGCAGCAGAAACGGCCCGATCTCGAGAATCTTCGCCGCCTTGTCGACGCGTGTCTTGATCTCGTCGAGCGGAACCTTCGCGATCTTCAGGCCATACGCCATGTTGTCGAACACGCTCATGTGCGGGTACAGCGCGTAGTTCTGAAACACCATCGCGATGTCGCGCTCGGAGGGTTCGATGTCGTTCACCACGCGCCCGGCGATCGAGATCTGGCCGCCGGAGATTTCTTCGAGCCCGGCCACCATGCGCAGCAAGGTGCTCTTGCCGCAGCCCGAGGGGCCGACGATGACGATGAATTCGCCATCGGCGATCTCGGCGCTCACGCCATGGATCACCGGGTTCGCCTTCGGCCCGGAGCCATAGCGTTTGACCACATTGAGAAGCGATATCGAGCCCATCGGCTTGCCTTGTTGTTTGACTACTTTTCGCTGTCGACCAGGCCCTTGACGAACCAGCGCTGCATCAGCAGCACGACGAAGGCCGGCGGCAGCATCGCCAGGATCGCGGTGGCCATGATGACGTTCCATTCGTTCGCCGCATCGCCGCCGGCGAACATGCGCTTGATGCCCATCACGATCGGGTACATGCTCTCGTCGGTGGTCACGAGCAGCGGCCACAAGTACTGGTTCCAGCCGTAGATGAACTGGATCACGAACAGCGCCGCGATACTCGTCGTCGACAACGGCACGAGCACGTCCTTGAAGAATCGCATCGGCCCGGCACCGTCGATGCGCGCCGCTTCCACGAGTTCATCGGGAACCGTCAGGAAGAACTGGCGGAACAGGAACGTCGCGGTGGCCGAGGCGATCAGCGGCACGGTCAACCCCGCGTAGCTGTTGAGCATGCGCAGGTTGGACACCACCTCGTAGGTCGGGCCGATGCGCACCTCCACCGGCAGCATGAGCGTGATGAACACCATCCAGAAGCACATGCCGCGGCCGGGGAAGCGAAAGTAGACAAAGGCGAAGGCCGAGAGCAGCGAGATCGAGATCTTGCCGATCGAGATGACCATGGCGCTGACGAAGCTGATCCACAACATCGGCGCCACCGGGGCCACCTTGCTGCCATAGCTGGTTTCGCCGCCGAACAACGCCACCCAGTAGGTCTCGAACATGTGGCCTCCCGGGGCCATCGACATCGGCACTTGCTGCACGATCTGCTGCGAGGTCTGGGTCGATGCGATGAGCGTCACGTAGACCGGGAACGCGATCACGAGCACACCCAGCGACAGCACGAGGTGCGACAGGGCTCTGCCGACTTTGTCGCGTTCGACCATCTCAGATGCTGCGCCGTGGGCGTTTCGGTTTCATCAGTACTGCACCTTCTTCTCGACGTAGCGAAACTGCACGACGGTGAGCGCGATCACGATCGCCATCAACACCACCGACTGCGCTGCCGAGCCACCCATGTCGAGCGCCTTGAAGCCGTCGTAATAGACCTTGTAGACCAGGATCGCCGTGTCCTTGCCCGGGCCGCCGTTGGTGGCGGCGTCGACGATCGCAAAGGTCTCGAAGAACGCGTAGATGATGTTGATGACGAGCAGGAAGAACGTGGTCGGCGACAGCAGCGGGAACACGATGCTCCAGAAGCGCCGCCAGGCGCGCGCGCCGTCGATCGCCGCGGCCTCGATCAGGCTCTTCGGAATCGATTGCAGGCCTGCCAGGAAGAACAGGAAGTTGTAGGAGATCTGCTTCCACACGGCGGCCATCACGATCAGGGCCATCGCGTGCGTGCCGTTGAGCAAATGGTTCCACTCGAAACCCATGGCACGCAGCGCATAGCTGACGATTCCCACCGACGGCGCGAACATGAACAGCCACAGCACCCCGGCCACCGCCGGCGCCACCGCGTAGGGCCAGATCAGGAGCGTCTTGTAGATCGAGGCGCCGCGCACCACGCGATCGGCCATCACCGCCAGCAGCAGCGCGATCGACAGGCCGCTCACTGCCACGAGAATCGAAAACACCGCGGTCGTCTTGAAAGACGCGAGATAGGTTTCGTCCGCCCACAGCCGCTCGAAGTTTTGCCAGCCGACGAACTCCACCTTGGTGCCGAATGCATCTTGCTGCAACGCGCTTTGGTACAGCGCCTGGCCTGCCGGCCAGAAGAAGAACACGAGGATGATGGCCATCTGCGGCGCGATCAGCGCCCAGGGCAGCCACCAGCTCTTGAACAAGACGCGTTTTTCGACGGCCATGGCCTTATCCCGGGCGCGGAGTCCGACCGCCGTGGATCCCGGCGGGCGCCGCGATGAAGTCTGGGTCAGTCAATCGGGCGCAACCGCGCCGCGTCAGCTGCCCGACAAGAGGCAGGGCGCTCACGCGGGCCGGGAACCACGACCGACAGCTGCAGGCAGGCCTGTGTTGCATGACGGCCGCGTATGCGCGAACTGCCTCAACCCTTGTTTGCCTGTTCGAAGCGTTCGAGTTGCTCATTGCCGCGCTTCACCGCGGCATCGAGCCCCTCACTCGCCGTCTTCTTGCCGCTCCAGATGTTCTCCATCTCTTCATCGATGATGGTGCGCACCTGCACGAAGTTGCCGAGGCGAATGCCGCGCGACTTTTCCGTGGTCTTGCGAATCATCTGCGTCACCGAAACGTCGGTGCCGGGGTTTTGTTTGTAGAAGCCGCTCTTGTCGGTGGCCTCGAACGAGGGCAGTGTCACCGGCAGGTAGCCGGTGCGCTGGTGGCTTGCGGCGGCGACATCGGTCTTCGACAGGTGCGCGAAGAAAGCCGCCACGCCTTTGTAGTCGTCGGCCTTCTTGCCCGACATGACCCACAGGCTGGCACCGCCGATGACGGTGTTTTGCGGCGCGCCCGGCACGTCGGGGTAGAACGGCAGCGTCGAGATGCCGGCGGCGAACTTGGCGTTGCGCTTGATGTTGCCGTACAGCGCCGAGGAGGCGGTGACCATTGCGCATTCGCCCGAGACGAAGGTGGCGTCGGCCGCATTGCCCCGGCCCTTGTAGATGAACAGGCCCTGCTTCGACATGTTCGCCAGGTTCTCGATGTGGCGCACGTGCAGGGGGGTGTTGAACGCGAGGCGCGTGTCCAACCCGCCGAAGCCGTTGTTCTTGGTCGCGAACAGCGTGTTGTGCCAGGCCGAGAAGCTCTCGAGCTGGGTCCAACTGCCCCAGCTCGTCGTGAATGGGCATTTGTGGCCGGAGGCCTTGAGTTTGGCCGCGACGAGCGCCACTTCGGGCCAGGTCTTCGGCGGTTGCTCGGGGTCGAGCCCTGCGGCCTTGAAGGCGTCTTTGTTGAAGTGGAACACCGGCGTCGAGCTGTTGAACGGGAAGCTCAGCATCTGGCCGTTCGGCGCGGTGTAGTAGCCCGCCACTGCCGGCACGTAGATCTTCGGGTCGAACTTCTGGCCGCCGTCGGCCATCACCTTCGCCACCGGGATGATCGCGCCCTTGCTCGCCATCATCGTCGCCGTGCCGACTTCAAACACCTGCAGGATGTGCGGCGCATTGCCGGAGCGGAACGCGGCGATCGCCGCCGTCATCGATTCGTCGTAGGTGCCCTTGAATGTGGGGGTCACCTTGTAGGCGGTTTGGCCGGCGTTGAACTCCTTCGCCAGGTCGTTCACCCATTCGCCGAGGGCGCCGCCCATCGAATGCCACCACTGGATTTCGACCTGCGCCTGGGCGGGGGCCGAGAGCGCCGCCGTGAGCACGATCGAGGCGAGAACGAGAGGTCTTGATTTCATGGGTTTGCTCCGTGAATTTCGCTGTGATTGCCCAGCCCGATGCCAAGCTGGTCGGCCCGTCTGGCCCGCAAGTGTGACAGTTGCGTTTATCTCGTGGAAACGGGCCGGGGGCAACGGGGGATAACCCCGTCGCGTCGAGTTCTCTTGGCGGCGAAACCCGGCATCCACCCAGCGCAAGGCACGAGATCAACTGCTGTGCCATGGCCATGGTCGGCGCTGGATCCCGGCGTGCGCCCGGCATGCGCGGCGATGACGGCCCGTGTCTGGCCGGGCGTGCGCCGCGATGTGGGCCCGTGGCTGGCCGGGCTTGCGCCGGGATGACGGCCCTTGCGCGGCAGGCGCCTGCGCCGTGATGACATGCGCCCATGCTGCACTGCGGTACGATCCCCCGCCCCAGCCAGGACGGGCGCCCACAGCGGCCCCGGCGCCGATGAATGCCCCACTTGCGTTGAACCGTATTTCCGCGGCGGCAGCGGCCGACAGCGTGCCGCGCCTGCGCGAGATTCCGTACAACTACACCTCGTTCTCCGATCGCGAAATCGTGATCCGGTTGCTCGGCGCGCGCGCGTGGGAGGTCTTGAACCAGTTGCGCGAAGAGCGCCAGACCGGCCGTTCGGCGCGCATGCTGTACGAGGTGCTGGGCGACATCTGGGTCGTGCAGCGCAACCCGTACC